>NZ_JADARC010000052.1:0-302 GCF_016464245.1 Marinobacter sp. bablab_jr003 | reverse complement strand
TTCCCAGAACAGGGCAAGAGGATTAGCATTCATAGGGACGGCGGTGAGTCGGTCAGGTTTGTTGTTTTGGCGAACTCAAAACTAACCGGTTTTACCGCCGTCTCCTACTTTTTCACGCTAACCCGCGATGAACCTTTTTTAAACTGGATGGAGTATTCAAGGGAGTTATTGTCAAATCTGGTGTATGACCATCAGGCAGCGTTCCTGCCAGATTGATCTTCCACCTGTATTCCATCCTGAAACTGCACGTTGTCCACGACCAGCTTCAGTTGGTCAAACCCCTTGATTCGCTTCCAGCGTTT
>NZ_JADARC010000051.1:0-746 GCF_016464245.1 Marinobacter sp. bablab_jr003 | reverse complement strand
TGAAGTGGACCCCGAAATTTGGACAGGTGCCTAAGCTCTGATTCATCATCTCCACAAGGAGGAGAATCATGAGCAAGAAACGCAAGCAATACAGCCCATCGTTCAAGTCCAAAGTTGCCCTAGCCGCCCTCAAGGGTGACCAGACCACATCTGAAATTGCCGCCCGGTTCCAGATTCATCCGACCATGGTTAGCACCTGGAAACGCGAGTTGTTGGAGAATGCTCCGGACCTCTTCGAAGGCAAAAAAAGGTCCGGCAAACAGTCCAACGAGCCCAGTTCTGACGAACTCTACCGCGAGATCGGCCGACTGACGGTGGAACGCGATTTTTTGTCGCGCAAGCTCGATCAGTAAGCCGTCAACGCCGGTTGGCGATGATCGAGCATGGTCATCCCCAAGTCAGCATTGTGCGCCAGTGCGAGTTGCTCAAACTGAGCCGCTCGTCGGTGTACTACGTCCCTCGTGAACAGTGTCAGGAGGATCTGGATCTGATGTACCTGATTGACCAGCAGCATCTGGAAACGCCGTACTATGGCTCTCGTAAGATGCGAGTCCATCTGGAGCGCAAAGGCCACCTGATAAACCGCAAGCGGGTTCAGCGCCTAATGCGCACCATGGGCATTCAGGCGGTGTATCCACGCCCCAGAACCAGCATTCCGGGCGACGGGCACAAAGTTTATCCGTACCTGCTCAAAGGGCTGAAAATCGACCGCCCCAACCAGGTGTGGGCAACGGATATTTCGTACG
>NZ_JADARC010000007.1:0-410 GCF_016464245.1 Marinobacter sp. bablab_jr003 | reverse complement strand
CTTTGTACTCTAGTCTGTAGTGTACAGAAACGAATGTTTCATCCTGATGAAGCCTTCCTTTCTGATCACTGGGTCAGATTTGCTCTTTAACAAATTGGACGAGATAGAACACGAATAGATTTCTCTCATTATCTCCGAGAGGAACTGTTCAAAGTGATAGCGATTTCAAGCGTTATCCGGTGTTGTCGTTGAAGTGGTTGTTGTATCGCTTCAAGGAACTGTCTCCCGTTATGGGTTTCCTGGTTTACCAGGGCGTCGATAAAGGGAATACAGTTGTCTTGGGGTTATATAGTCAAGCAACTAAGCGCATACGGTGGATGCCTTGGCAGTCAGAGGCGATGAAAGACGTGGAAGCCTGCGATAAGGTTCGGGGAGCTGGCAAACGAGCTGTGATCCGGACATCTCTGAAT
>NZ_JADARC010000050.1:0-284 GCF_016464245.1 Marinobacter sp. bablab_jr003 | reverse complement strand
TGAAGTGACCCCCGAAAGTTGGACACCGACTTTTGGGGAGTCACATGACAAGAACACATAGTGAAGCATTCAAATTAAAGATGGTGAAGCTTTACCTCGACGGCGGGGCCAGCTTCAACCGCATCTCCAGAGAATTCAATGTTGATAGATCTTTGGTTCGGCGGTGGGTGACGAGATACCGGCACCATGGTCTGAAGGGGCTGGAGCCCGCAACCAAGCACCATTACAGCCCGTCGTTCAAGCTCCATGTCGTCAAGTGCGTGACCCGAGATGGCCTGACGGAC
>NZ_JADARC010000049.1:0-334 GCF_016464245.1 Marinobacter sp. bablab_jr003 | reverse complement strand
GTCCGTCAGGCCATCTCGGGTCACGCACTTGACGACATGGAGCTTGAACGACGGGCTGTAATGGTGCTTGGTTGCGGGCTCCAGCCCCTTCAGACCATGGTGCCGGTATCTCGTCACCCACCGCCGAACCAAAGATCTATCGACATTGAATTCTCTGGAGATGCGGTTGAAGCTGGCCCCGCCTTCGAGGTAAAGGAGTTATTGTCAAATCTGGTGTATGACCATCAGGCAGCGTTCCTGCCAGATTGATCTTCCACCTGTATTCCATCCTGAAACTGCACGTTGTCCACGACCAGCTTCAGTTGGTCAAACCCCTTGATTCGCTTCCAGCGTT
>NZ_JADARC010000048.1:0-653 GCF_016464245.1 Marinobacter sp. bablab_jr003 | reverse complement strand
CCTTTTTTTGGGGATCAGGGTCATGGCAGCAAAGAGAATTCCAATGCGCAAAATCAGAGAATTGCTTCGCCTGAGGCTGGACGCCGGGCTCTCGATCCGGCAGATCAGCGCCAGCACCAAGACCAGTGTCGGAGCCATCCAGAAGCTCCTGGCCCGGGCCGATACCCTGGAAATCACCTGGCCATTGCCAAAGGACTTGGACGACGGCCGCCTGGCGGCCATGTTCTATCCCGGCTCCGATCCCACCTCGTCCGTCCGCTATCAGCAGCCGGACTGGGCGACAGTCCATCAGGAACTCAAACGCAAAGGCGTGACCAAGCAGTTGCTGTGGGAGGAATACACGGCCCAATATCCCAATCGATGCTATAGCTACTCACAGTACTGTGACCGCTTCCGGCACTGGCAGAAGCAGCAAAAGCGCTCCATGCGCCAGATCCACAAGGCCGGTGAAAAATGCTTTATTGACTACTGCGGCCCCACCGTACCGATCATCAACCCGCAAACCGGTGAAATCCGCACGGCTCAGGTGTTCGTCGCCGTGCTAGGTGCCTCCAATTACACCTACGCCGAAGCCACCTGGAGCCAGGGGTTGCAGGACTGGCTGCTGAGTCACGTGCGCACCTTCGAGTACTTCGGCGGTGTTCCGGAAATGG
>NZ_JADARC010000047.1:0-236 GCF_016464245.1 Marinobacter sp. bablab_jr003 | reverse complement strand
TGCATATTCCGGCCCATCGTGAACACCCATTCCGGACGAACATGAACACCTATTCTGGTTCAACGTGAACAGTCATTCCGGTCGAAGATGAACACTTTCTGGTGATTTTCCGGAATCGGTGTTCACCATGCCGGAATCCGTGTTCACGTTCCCGGAATCGGTGTTCACGTTCAACCAGAATCTTTCTTAACGCATTGTTTATTCAACCGTTTGCTACTCTGGTTCCTTTTTTTGGG
>NZ_JADARC010000046.1:0-107008 GCF_016464245.1 Marinobacter sp. bablab_jr003 | reverse complement strand
ATCGCCCAGATCCTCTCCACCTGGGATCAGGCCATCACCGCCACCGAGCGCCTGCTTGAGAACAGCCAGCAGCGGAAGAAAGGGTTGATGCAGCAGTTGCTGACCGGGAAGAAGCGGTTGCCGGGGTTTGAGGGGGAGTGGAAAAAAGTTGAACTCGGTGAGGCTTTGGCCTACCAGCAGCCAACACCATTCCTTGTTACATCTACAGAATACTCCGATGACTTTCCTACGCCAGTTCTGACAGCGGGGAAGAGCTTCTTGCTGGGATACACTGACGAAACATTCGGGATTTACGACGATGGGCTTCCAGTGATTATCTTTGATGACTTCACGACGGCCAGCCAGTATGTGGACTTCCCGTTCAAAGCGAAGTCCAGCGCCATGAAAATACTCACAGCCAAACCAGGATATTCAATCAGATTTATTTTTGAGGCGATGCGGATGATTAGGTTCGCGGTCGGAGGCCATCAGCGTCATTGGATCTCGATTTTTGCCAATTTGGTGATCCCGTGCCCGAGCTCCGAAGAACAGCATGCCATTTCAGAAGTCTGTGCCACTGCCGACCGAGAGATTTCTTCCTTACAAGCTCGGCTTGACTCACTGAAGAGTGAAAAGAAAGCCCTGATGCAACAACTCCTCACCGGCAAGCGTCGGGTGCAGGTGGACACGGAGGCCGCATGAACACCACCCCTCAAGGGAATGAGCAGCATTCCAGCCACATCCCGGCCCTGGCCACGCTGATCAACCTGGGCTGGACGTTCCTACCAGCCACGGAGTGCATGGCCCTTCGGGGCAACCAGCGGGATGTGGTGATGAAGCCGGTATTGGAGCGGGTGTTGCGCCGGCGCAAGTTCGAGTTCAAGGGGCAATGGTACCCACTATCCGAGCAGGCGGTGGATCAGGTGATCCGGGAAATCACGACACCCTCCATGGCCCAGGGGCTGATGGACGCCAACCAGTCCGTGTACGACATGCTGACCCTCGGCATCACCGTGACGGAGTTTATCGGCGGCAAGAAAGCCCAGCCCACGATCCATCTGATCGACTGGGAGAACCCGGAGAACAACGAGTTCCATGTCACCGAAGAGATGGAAGTGCTGTCCACCCAGGGCACCCACACCCGCCGGCCGGATGTGGTGGCGTTCGTGAATGGCATCCCCCTGGCGGTGATCGAGGCCAAGAAAGCCGCCTCCGGCAACCCCAACAAGAACATGGTGGAGGAAGGCATCAGCCAGCACCTCCGCAACCAGAAGAACGACGAAGTGCCGTATCTCTACGCTTTCGCCCAGCTGCTCTTTGCGATCAGTCGCAACGACGGGCGCTACGGCACCACGCACACCCCGCTGAAGTTCTGGTCAAAGTGGACGGACGAGGAGTTCGACGAGCGGTACGTGCAGGACATCAAGAACCGCTCGCTGTCCGTGTCCGACAAGGACGCCTTGTTTAAGGACAAACCCGCGAAGATCCGGGCCTACTTCGAGCAACTCTGGTCACAGTCGGTTATGCCCACAGAACAGGATCGGCTCCTAGTCGGTCTGCTCGACCGGCACCGGTTCCTGGAGTTTCTGCGCCTGTTCATCTTGTTTGACCGGAAGATCGGCAAGATCGCGGCCCGGTACCCGCAGGCCTTCGGCATCAAAGCCCTCCTGGAGCGAATCTCCGAGTTCAAACCCAGCGGCGAGCGCAAAGGCGGCGTGCTCTGGCACACCACCGGTTCCGGCAAGTCCTTCACCATGGTCTACCTGTGCCGGGCCCTGCTGCTCAGCGACGCTCTGAAGAACTGCCGGATCATCGTGGTCACCGACCGGGTGGATCTGGAGAAGCAGCTGTCCAAAACCTTCCTGACCGGCGGCGCTTTTGGTTCCGACATCGCCGGCAAGAAGAGCGGCGACTCCCTGGCCAAGACCCGCTCCGGACGGGATCTGGCCAAGCGCATCGGCCAGGGCACCGAGCGGATCATCTTCACCATCATCAACAAGTTCGCCTCGGCCGCGAAGCAGCCGGAATGCTACAACCCGTCCAACAACATCATCGTTATTGTCGACGAAGGACACCGGAGCCAGGGGGGCGAGAACCATCAACGGATGCGCCAGGCCCTGCCCAATGCGTCGTTCATCGCTTTCACCGGCACCCCGCTGCTGAAAAAAGAGAAGAGCGAAACCGCCGAGAAGTTCGGGGCCATCATCCACGCCTACACCATGAAACGGGCGGTCGAAGACGGGACGATTACCCCGCTGCTGTACGAAGAGCGCAAGCCCCTGCTGGATGTGAACCAGAAGGCCGTCGATACCTGGTTCGAGAAGGTCACCGCGTCCTTGTCGGACGACCAGAAGGCGGATCTCAAGCGCAAGTACGCCAAACAGGGCCAGATCTACACCGCCCAGGATCGCATCAAGCTCAACGCCTTCGACATCAGCGTGCATTTCAGCGAGAACTTCAAGAAAGCGGGACTGGAGCTCAAGGGCCAGCTGGCCACCGACAGCAAACTGAGCGCGATCCGCTACAAGCAGCACCTCGACGAGGTGGGCCGTGTCACCAGTGCCATCGTCATCTCCGCCCCGGATACCCGCGAGGGCCACACCGACGCCGATGAGTCCAACCTGCCGTTGGTACAGGCCTGGTGGAAGAAGAACGTCACAGGCGACCCTCAGGACTATGAGAAGCAGATCATTGAGCATTTCGGTACCGACGGGCCGCCGGACATCCTGATTGTCGTAGATAAGCTCCTGACCGGCTTTGACGAACCCCGCAACGCGGTGCTCTACATCGACAAGCAGCTCAAGGGCCACAACCTGATCCAGGCCATCGCCCGTGTGAACCGGCTCCACCCCCAGAAGCCCTTCGGCTACCTGATCGACTACCGGGGCATCCTCAAAGAGCTGGATACGGCCATCACCGACTACCAGAATTACGAGGAGCAGACCCAGGGCGGCTTTGCCATCGAGGACATCGACGGCCTGTATTCCAACGTGGACACCGAGTACAAGAAGCTCCCGGCCCTGCACGATAAGCTCTGGAGTTTCTTCGGAGAGGTTCGGAACGTTCTGGATCAGGAGCAGTACCGGCAGATTTTCATGCCGAAATACGAGTCCGACGAGGACGGTGTGGAGATGGATACCCGGCAGGCGCTTCGGGAGGATTTCTACGAGGCCCTGACCGAGTTCGGAATGTGTCTGAAGACCGCGCTCTCCACTCAGAGCTTCTTCCAGGACAAGGCCTTCACCGAACAGGACATTCGCCGGTACAAGTCCGACCTGAAGTGGTTCTCCGATCTTCGGAAGACCGTCCGCATCGATGCCCAGGAAACCGTGGACTACTCCGCCTACGAGGGCCAGATCCGGGATCTGATCGACCGGTACGTGACCGGCGTGGATGTCGCCCCCGGTGATGAGCCGGTGTTGATCGACGCCGTGGATGACAAGCCGGAAGACTGGTCAGAGGAAAAGACCAAGAACGAAACCGACAAGATCAAAACCCGCACCAAGAAAACCATTGAGGAAAAGCTCGGCGACGATCCCTACGCCAAGAAGGTGTTCTCCGCTCTGTTGAAGGACGCCATCGAGAAAGCGGAGTCCATGTTCGACTACAAGGCCCAGTTCAAGCTGTTCAGCGATCTGGAAGCTATGGTGGAAGATCGGGACGTACCGGATCTGCCCACGGATCGGTTCGAGGGCAACAAGCACGCCCAGGCCTACTATGGGGCCTTCAAGCTGGTACTGGGTGAGGCCTTCGCCGAGCTGGAAGCCGAAAAAGGCGAGCAGCTGATTCAGGAGGCCTTCGAGATCGACCAGGTGGTGAACCGGGCCGTGGCCGAAAACTCCCTGAACCCCGTCGGCATCGAGCAGGATGTCCGCAAAAGCCTGTTGCCCCGTCTGTTCGCCCTGATAGGGCTGGATAAGGCCAAAGCCATGCTGGATGAGGTGGTGCAGATTCTTCGTAATGGAGTCGCCCGTTGATGACCTCGGTAGAGTCCCATCAGGATGAGCAGCCGCTGGAATACGTGGCCCGGTACGGTGACCGGGAGTTCCGGTACCACCTGTGCTATGTGCCAGAACACAAGAAGGCAACCATAAGGGTGCATGTGCATCCCAACGGCATGGTGCAGGTCGATGCCCCGGAGTCGGCCCAGCTGCCGGCAATCAAATCGGCCGTCCAGCGCCGCGCCCGGTGGATCCTCAAGCATCTCGACGACATCGCCGAGCGCCACCGGGATGTCCGGCCGCGACAATGGGTCAGCGGAGAGAGCCAACTGTACCTGGGCCGGCGGTACGTACTGAAGGTCATCCAGGCCTCGGAGCAGCGCAAGGTCACCTGCAAACTGATCGGCGGCCAGCTGCGCGTGCAGGGCAAGGACTTGAGTCCAGACCGGATACACAAAGCCGTGCGCCAGTGGTACCGGGATCGCGCCCTGGAGGTGTTCCAGCGCCGGCTCGACCTGATGGTTGAGAGTCTGCCCTGGACAACAACGGCACCAGCCTGGCGCATGATGGAAATGCAAACCCAGTGGGGAAGCTGCTCACCGGAAGGAGCCATTCTCCTGAACCCGCACCTGATCAAAGCCCCTACACGGGCCATCGACTACGTGCTGCTGCACGAGCTGTGTCATCTGGTGGAACACAATCACAGCGCCCGCTTCTATGGGCTGCTGGATCGGTTCATGCCGGAGTGGCGGTCGGTGAAGGAACGGCTGGATAATCAATCCGAAACTATTTTATTACCGGGTTGTGGGTAAAGTGATGAATAGCCCAGACCCCATCTGTAGGGCAAACAGAGTCTGGGTTTCGCTAGCATGAGGTCGCGTTCAAAATAGCAGCAGGCTCTAGTTGTTCAGTAGTCGTAACCTTCCTGCCAATCCTCGTGCTCAGCATAAGACGAAAAAATTTCATCCTCTACGCCGGAATAGTTATGAAGACCACCGGTATCATCGTGTTCAAAGTTCTCGCCACCCTCACAGCCATAACCTGAGTGGTTAGAGATGACCCGATATTCGTTTGGGTGCTGCTCGTTTATGCGCATCCTATCTTCACGCTCGAAAAACACCGACTTATCGTAAACGGGATCAATGTTCATAATGCCAAGGCTCCCATTTGTTGAACGCTGACCTGCAAAGCTGACTCCCGCAGCGTTTCAAAGTGCAATTTCGCCGTATTCTCATCATCTAAGAGATGCCGATGTTCAGGGAGAATCCGTTGGGGCTCTGCCATCCATTGGTCAACCCAGGACTTTACCGCTGCCTCTGCCCGAGGATCCGCCGTCTCCTCATCAATCTTAGCGGCGAAGGTGTCGAGGTATTCGAGTGCGACATCACTTCCCAGCGCGTCCAGAGGGCATAGGCTTTCTTTTTTCGCAGGATCAAAAGGTGTTATAAGCCAATTGTCCAGAGATTCCGGACCATCGAAGTCCGAAGAATAGCGTATGCATTCATGAACTAGCTTGATAAGCAGAAACACAGCATCAACGCGCTGTTGGTCCTCTCGATAAAACCATGAGGCGTCATGCAAACTTATCGGGCCATCTCTGCCAGCTACCTGAAACTGGTGGCGCAGGATCGTTGTCTGCGTGTGAGGGGGGAGTCCTGATAGCATCATGCCCATTTGCTCCCTTGCCTGACCCTCCTCACACTGGTCAATATGCTCATCAATAAAAGCATCGACTGCGGCTTCATTGAGCGCATCCTGTCTCTCAAAAGCCTCGTGATCGGCTTTCATGCACTCGAAGTGCGCCCGATCAATGGCATGATAGAGCTTTTGCGGTGACTCGTTTTTCAGTTCGGAGTAAATTTCGCCAATAGCTGACTGACTTGCACCACGCAGCTCTGACAGTAATCGGTTCACGAGAGAGGTATGGCCTAGGTGTTCCCAAAGCACAAGCACCATTTTTAGATGGCGCTTTTCGCGACGGCCGTCGAAAAACTCTCGCAGGAGATCTTCAGCTGATTCTGTTACAGCTCGCTCAGGAATCGAAGATTGGAGATGAGACCAAGCATTGTACCCGTACTGCTGAGCCACTTGATCGAGTGCTTCTGAATGCAAGATACCCTGATCACGCTTTATAGACTTAGCCAAGCGCTTTAGGGTGGGGATATGACTTTTGGATAGACGTTGATTCGACATTGTAATCTCCACAAAGCCGACACAGTTTCCACCTTAACTGATTGGCTGAAGATTAGAGTCAATCAACAGAGCTTGAAGCGTAATCTGCTTTCGATGAGGTTACGTTTGTTTCGCCGTGGTGGAAGGCAGGCTTACCTCTAGCCTTTTTTGATTAATCCATAAATTAACCGGACTGTCAAGGATCTGGGCGATCCCACCAGCACCCATAGCGACACCCTCGTTTTTTTAATGAGCGACATACGCTTCGTCAAGGTCTGGTCTCACGATTTGCAATACGCCGAAGTGAAGCATTCAGGGTAGTCCTGGATACACCAAAGTGCTCAGCCACTTCTGTTTTAGTGATTTTCGGATCTAAAAGCATTGCGGCGGCCTTCTTAGTGTCAGCATCGGACATTGCTGGTTTCCGACCGCCCTTACGCCCTCTTGCCCGGGCAGCCTGCAGCCCAGCTATCGTCCGTTCCCGAATCAGATCACGCTCAAACTCAGCCAGAGCCCCAAAAATATGGAAGACCAAGCGTCCACCCGAACTGGTGGTGTCGATGGATTCCGTCAGGGACTTAAAGCCGATGCCGCGATCCTGGAGGTCCTGAACAATCTCCACCAGGTCCTTCAGAGATCGAGCAAGGCGGTCCAGCTTCCACACGATCAGTACATCGCCCTGCCGGAGCATACGGAGACACTGCGACAACTCGGGTCGCTCGCGCAGGGTGCCGGTAAATTTTTCCTGGAAGATCTGCTCAGCCCCGGCTTTTTTAAGTGCATCGATCTGGAGTTCGGGATTCTGGTCGTTCGTGCTGACGCGCGCATAACCTATGATCATGAAAGGTACCTTTTCTGTTCATAGATTGTTGTACGTGATTGTTGAACACGAAACAAGCCGAAATTGGGTATTTTTGCGGGATGAACTGGTGCGTCCAACAAACGACCATTTTCTGACTAAAGAACCGACCTTACCGATCTCGCAGCAGGACACTGAACGCTGTCAGCGGCAAGGCTTGGGGATCGGTCGATTCAGCACGTCCTCATTCACCCCGTGGAGATCAGCGTTGTAAGCCCAGCGCGTAAATTGGTCGACCAGAGCTTCCTGCGCTTTCTCTAGCTCCGCTACACGCTGTGTCAAGCGAACAATTCGATCATTTGCCCGATCAATATCTGTAAACTGGCGAACTTCCTGTGAGGGCGCTTTCAATTCAGCTTTACGCAGACGCATAGCCGTCTTGATACCATTACGGGTTAGGAGTGTCTTTCTGGTCGTCTCAATACCCAATTCGTTTCCACAAGCGATCACAACTAGCTCCCAAGTTAGCTTTCTGGTTCGCCAGTTCCGAATCATCAACTCAATGCGCTCAACGTCTACTTTAGAAAGTCTTGCCATGCTTGCCCTCGATGCCTAAAAGCTTTTCTAGTTCCTTTACTTTGTCATCTATACCATCAGTTTCGATAAGGGCCGCATCCTCTTCAACCTCATCGCCCCGCAACGCCAAGGCATTACGCCCTGCTGTCCACCCATTCTCTAACCCTCTGATAACTGCGCCATCCTCGATATCGGGGTTTTCCAACACTTGGATTAATTGATCACAGCGTTCCATTTTCTCGAGAGCGGTATTAAGCCAGGTATTTGCGCCGTATGTGCCCTTATCAGCCTCTCGGTGGAAGTTCACAAGGCTTCTCCGTAAGTATTCGCGCTCATCTTTGAGGTTCGCCAGCTTCGTCTTATCACCTTTCACGCACACATGCTCCCCGCAGGTCAGGCAATTATTGAACTTAGCGCAAGGTTCCTGGGCATAGTCGTGAATACAAATTCCATACTCCGTGCGGTGGACGATGCGATCGCTCTCTCTCCCAAGGTCCTTCATGGTAATTGGAGCATTTGTTTTAAGGGAGGCAAGAAGCTTTCTACTTGAAGCCACCAGCGGGGAAGTAAACGATTCTATCTCCTCGACTTTTTCCTCAGGCGACATGTGGTTGTAGACCCTGTTCTGGCTCACATCAACCCGGCCCGACCAACGAGCGATCAGTTCTGGAGAAAGCCCCGCACGGTTACTCGCCGTGTTCAAAAAGTGGCGAAACGCGTGACTATTAACTTTCATCCCCTTATATCCGTGACGTTCAAAGATAGTCTTTACATTTTTAATGCTCCCTGTCAGCCTCTGGCTTATTACATTTACTAGAGATCCCACTAAGCCAAAGGGCTTTACTTGCACAACGTCTGTGCCTGCCGTCAGTGTTCCAGTTCTGAAGCAGAACAATGCATCTTGAAATTTAGTGATCCGCCGGCTATCGGTGTAAGGGAAGTACCTGGGCAGATAAATTCCTCTGACCATCTTATTGAGCTTTCGAAGGGTGATCTCCCACGTGTCGTGGAACTCTAACTTAGCCAGCCTTCCATTCACATAGTGCCGTTTGCCCTTACTCGTGTCATAGCCGTCTAAAAGTTCTTGCGCGATTTTGTGCACCTGCACGCTATATTTCGCATTTTTAACCACTCCGGCTAATAGAAGCCTAAACGCTGCCCTTGGCGATCGATTCTTGGTTGAGCACATCAACGCATCGCACGCCTCTTGGACAGAAAGTGGAGTGTCCAAACCTTTATTGGGGACGTCAGAGTGGTATGGAAATGATTCGGGATTCTCTTCGAGCCATCTGGCGTATTCACGATTCTTTTGGGTGATCTCGACCACCCGTTTGACTGCCTCCTTGCAAGTTTTGCTCATGCTGTCAGGAACTAGCTTTCGGTTTGCCCCAAAGTTTTTTGCCGAGTACCACAGTATATACAGCTGTTCTCGGCCTTGAGCATCGCGCTCTATAAAGAGGCAGTCCTTTTTCAGATAACTCAGTTCACTAATTCGGGAGGGCTGGGAAAGCATGATCGCCACAGCAGAGGTAACCAAAACATCCAGCGGCAGTTCAGGCTTGCTATAAAAAATCTCACCTAACGCCATCAATACTGTGTCGCTCGGCAATCGCGTCGCTGCGGCCTCCGCACTCGACTTGAGGGTCTTTCGAGGTGGCTTTATCTGAGGTTCCCAAATAAAAGGCTTAGCCACAATGCCCGCAGAATGGAGGTGGTTACAAATATATTTGAGCTGCCCGGAAATTATGTAGGCCGTAACAGCCGAGCTATAATGGTCCTTCGCTATGTCACATGCCTTATCAAAGACCGCGGCACTCACAGATGTCACGTCACCTTTTTGAATTATCTCCAGCATGGCGACTTCGAGACACCTCAGAGCCATCAATCGATGACTAGATACCCGAAGGGCAACAACCCGTTCCTCAAATAGCGTCGCCTTAGCATAATCAACAAAGTCAGGGCTGAGCATCTCAGATCTTTTCCCAAGCTTTGAGCATGCTGTTTTCTTCAGGTCCCAGCGATCCCAACTGAATGCCATCCACTGGAAAGGCTCATCCGGTCCGTCATACAAGGAACCCTGCGATTTCGCCCATTGAATGTATTCGTTTAACGCGGCGCTTGCTGCCAGTCCGCTTTTCGGAACAAAGGGGATAACATTACTCATTCAGGGCGCCCTTCGATACTTTCTTTAAGTCACTTATCTGGTGAATAACCCCCAGCACGGCGAGTATTGGGCGATCAAAACTGATCGCCCAATCGCTGCTCTGACCAGCAGCATCTATTGCTCTTTGTTGCCTCAATTGAAGACGCTTAAGAACTTCCTCGTGTGGCCCATCAACCCAGGGTTGAAACTTCGAACAGGTGTAACACGCCACCGGAGCATCTAGATGACAGCCCCCTGAAGAACCGCAAAATGCCATTGGCCCAGACTGGCTCCAAATCACCTTGTTCGGATCAGTACCGTTAATCGCTTCCGTTGCACTGCTTACCAAACGGCCTTGAAATGCGTTAACGACTAAGGCCATCTCCGCTTTGATTTTGTCGTCAACTCGCCTACCCATCTCAGGGGACGTTTTCATGTACCTACCAACGCAACGAATATTTTTGTGGCTCATTGCGGAGGCGATGGCGTGCGGGCCATAACCCATTCGGCTCATGTCTGTACCGAGCGTATATCGGAAGCGGTGGGATGTCAGAGAAATTGAGTCACCTGTGCGCTCCGAGATCGGAAATGCCAGATCACGTGTTAGGTTTGAAAGGAGCGCTTTCATTGATCCATCTTGCTTATGAAACTTCTCCACAGGGCCTGATTCGAGGAGGTGAAGGTCAGGGTCATCGCAAATCTCCCCAAACTTGTTATCCGAGCCCTTAGCCCGAAACATTGGTACGTTAGGCAATGCTTTATCCCAGTCCACTTCTGGCTGCTCACGTTGCAAACCCTGAAGTGTCAGTAGCTGGTAATTTAGAAGAACTTTATGTAGGTCTGGAGCTAGATTAAATAAAACAAAGCTATTGCGGTATTCAAAGCCACGCTGCTTCGCCTTTGGCATCCGAAGTGTCGGCCCTTCGATAGCGTTATTGGTGACATCCCCAAACACTAATTGCTGTATTTGACGCCGGCGAGCGCCCGTCGCCAGCAACAGTCGAACATACACAAATCGTTCTATTGACACTCTCCCATCGGCGTACGCATCGTTAACCCAGTCGAATATCGACTGGGTCTCAAGCACTGTGAAGGGCCCCTTCACTGGATCCATACTCTCTACAGGACAAGGTCCACTGCTATCGTTTGGCCTAAGCGCATAGAGCACTGCAATGAGACGTTCACTCGGACATATAGCGAGTCCATACTTTTCTCGCCACCGCTTGAGAAATGCTCTTAAGCTAGTAAATTCGCTAGCCGATAAACTGTTTCGAAGAACAAGGGCATCACCCTCGTCCAACACGTTTAATCCCCAACCAGCGCAGCGTTTCAGAAGATATGTCATGTGAGTCATGCGCCTGGCTGACATCTCTTTGGCGTAATAAGATAGCGCTGCAATAAGCCACGCTTGTGAATCCTCATTCACAGCCCACTTAGCTTTCCCCACATTGGCTGAGGTAGCAGTCGGATCAGGTCGCCATAGATCGTCTGAAGGAGTGAATTTCCCGCCGCCCTTTGCGGTCATCTCCTGATTCAACCACTCTTCAATGTTACTTTTTATAGGCTTCTCTAAGAACATTTATTACTCCACCTTGTGTCGCCTGTTCTCCAGAAGCCCTCTATTACGTGCTTCCATCGCTTTGTCGGCATCTTCTTGATAGAATTTTTGCCCGTAAAAACTGGGCATTTCCGAAGTGTCTGACCAACCGTATTTGTAAGTGAGTACCCGACGCTCTTGTTGAATCCTATCCTCAACGGGCAAACCCTCGGTTCGCTCATAAATTGTCTTAATGGTTCGGTATACATCATGATGCCGAAGTGTATGTGGTGTGACATCCTTTAGAACTGGAAATGCTTGCTTAGCTGCATTGAATATGGCGTCAACAGACTTAATCGATAGCGGGGCACCCTTCGCCTTGCCATGCGCCAGAAACAGATAAGGGTGGGTTTTGGCTCGTTTTGAACTGCGGTGTTTCTCGATGTACTCATTGATTATCGCCATCAATTGCTCGCTAGCCGGGAGAATACGCTCATCTGTCTTAACAAGCGGCTCTGACAAACGCGGGTCATCGGGGTCATTGGGACGGCGAACGATTTGAATACGATTATGACGATAGTCAATATCAGACAACTTAATGCCCAGCATCTCACTTCGCCTGACGCCTAGGCTTAGGAGTAGAAGAATAACCAGGTAGTTGCGCACTCTTAGAGCCGGAGACTTCGGCCATGGGTTCTCACTTGAGTCAGGGTGAAGCTTTTCCAAAAGCACGTCCTCCTGCTCAGGCGTTAACCCCTTAGACTCTCTCGGCCTTCGCTTCCAAGCAGGTCTGGACTCTGTAATACTGAGATCAATACGCTCTTCCATCCAGATAATTGCAGCAAAGCTATCAGCCGGAGACCCCAAAGCACCATAGATGAACGCTAAGTATTTTTTGGCTGATATCAGGCGCGATTCAGCCTGCGAAGCACCAATTTGCTTATATGACGCAGAATGAAGACTGACGCCACTAAACAGCCTGTCCAATGTTTTTTTCGCCCAATGCGCCCGACTGGAGAACCTAGCCAACTCGGCTTCGCTCAAGTATTGAGATTTCGGACGCTGTTTCAAACGCTCCTCTAAGTCGATCCCTTCTGCTTTTAGCCAAGCAAAAAAGACGAGCAGATCACTGAGACAACGCTGTTGAGTATTAGGCGACCGAACCCGCATCTTTTTTAGGACAAACAGGCAAGGCCAGTAGACAGGCACAGAGTCTTGAAGCAATAGCTTAACTCTGGTCTCATTGCCCAATCTAATTTCTTTTATTGATAAAGTCATAAGGCTCCGGAGAAGGTTACAATTTTAGCACTAGCACTTTGCTGTCTCGTCAGCATTATTAACGTTACGTAGCCAATTGCAATAATTTTCCCCCTGGCACCTCAGTTAATCGGATCTAGAAGGTAATTAAATTGTCAAAAGGTAACAAAACAGGCGCAACAGGATCTTACGTATTTAGCATGAACCGCGTGGGCAAGGTGGTACCACCCAAGCGGGAGATTCTGAAAGACATTTCTCTGAGCTTCTTCCCTGGCGCCAAAATCGGCGTGCTCGGTCTGAACGGCGCCGGTAAATCCACCCTGCTGCGTATCATGGCGGGCGTGGACCAGGACTACATCGGCGAAGCCAGGCCCCAACCCGGAATCAATGTGGGCTACCTGCCCCAGGAGCCGGAGCTGGACGAAGAGAAGACCGTCAAGGAAATCGTGGACGAGTCTGTCGCCCATGTTCACAACGCCCTGGCTGAACTGGACAAGGTATACGCCGCCTACGCCGAGCCGGATGCCGATTTTGACGAGCTGGCCAAGAAACAGGGCGAGCTGGAAGCGATCATCCAGGCCACCGACGGCCACGATATCGAACGCAAGATGGAAGTCGCTGCAGACGCCCTGCGCCTGCCGGCCTGGGACCAGAAGGTGAAAGTACTGTCCGGTGGTGAGCGCCGCCGCGTGGCCCTGTGCCGCCTGCTGCTGTCCGGCCCGGACATGCTGCTGCTGGACGAGCCCACCAACCACCTGGATGCCGAATCCGTGGCCTGGCTGGAACGCTTCCTGCACGATTACGACGGCACCGTGGTTGCCATCACCCACGACCGTTACTTCCTGGACAACGTAGCCGGCTGGATTCTGGAACTGGACCGTGGCCAGGGCATTCCGTTCGAAGGCAACTACAGCCAGTGGTTGGAGAACAAAGAGAAGCGCCTGGAGATGGAATCCAAGCAGGAAGCCGCTCACCAGAAGGCCATCAAACAGGAGCTGGAGTGGGTTCGCTCCAACGCCAAGGGCCGCCAGTCCAAGAGCAAGGCCCGCATGGCCCGCTTCGAGGAAATGAGCTCCCAGGAATTCCAGAAGCGCAACGAAACCAACGAACTGTACATCCCGCCCGGACCTCGCCTGGGCGACAAGGTGATCGAAGTAGACGGCATCAGCAAGGCCTTCGGTGACCGTCTGCTGTATGAAAACGTCTCACTCAACGTACCGGCCGGTGCCATTGTCGGCATTATCGGCGGTAACGGCGCCGGTAAGTCCACCCTGTTCAAGATGATCGCGGGCATGGACAAGCCGGACTCCGGCACCATCACCGTGGGCGAAACCGTGGAACTGGCCTATGTGGACCAGATGCGCGACCTGGACGGAAGCAAGACCGTGTGGGAAGAACTCTCGGACGGCCAGGACATCATCAAGGTAGGCAACTACGAGACGCCATCCCGCGCCTACGTGGGCCGCTTCAACTTCAAGGGCACCGACCAGCAGAAGCGGGTGGGCGACCTGTCCGGTGGTGAGCGCAACCGCCTGCACCTGGCCAAGCTGCTGAAACAGGGCGGCAACGTATTGCTGCTGGACGAACCCACCAACGACCTGGACGTGGAAACCCTGCGCGCCCTGGAAGAAGCGTTGCTGAATTTCCCGGGCTCCGCCCTGGTAATCTCCCACGACCGCTGGTTCCTGGACCGCGTGGCCACCCACATCCTGGCGTTTGAAGACGACGGCGAAGTGGTCTACTTCGAAGGCAACTTCACCGACTACGATGCCGACTTCAAGAAGCGCAAAGGGGATTCTGCCATGCAGCCCAAGCGCATGAAGTACAAGAAGCTGGCCTGATGGCAAAGGTAAAAACCGCCTACGTCTGCACCGAATGCGGTGCGGACTATTCCAAGTGGCAGGGCCAGTGCACGGCCTGCCACGAATGGAACACCATCAGCGAAGTGCGCGGCGTATCGGGCCCCGGCAAAGGCGCTCGAAGCGCGCGGTTCGAGGGCTACGCAGGCAGCCTCTCGGCCGTCAAAAGCCTGGACGAAGTCAGCCTGGCCGAACAGGCCCGCATCAGCACCGGCATGCAGGAATTCGACCGGGTACTGGGCGGCGGTCTTGTGGAAGGCTCTGCCGTACTCATGGGTGGCCACCCGGGCGCAGGTAAAAGCACCCTGCTGCTGCAGGCAGTATGTCAGCTCGCCGCCCAGCACCCTGCCCTGTACGTAACCGGTGAGGAATCCCTGCAGCAGGTGGCCATGCGCGCCAAGCGGCTGGGCCTGCCCACCAAAGACCTGAAAATGCTCTCGGAAACCTCGGTGGAACGCCTGCTGCAGGTAGCCGAAGCGGAAAAACCCCGCATCCTGGTGATCGACAGTATCCAGGTGATGCACGTAGCGGAAATCGAATCCGCTCCCGGCTCGGTCTCCCAGGTACGCGAGAGTGCGGCGTTCCTCACCCGTTTTGCCAAGCAGACCGGCACGATTCTGCTGCTGGTCGGCCACGTCACCAAAGACGGCAGCCTGGCCGGGCCGAAGGTTCTGGAGCACATGATCGACTGCTCGATCCTGCTGGAAGGCTCCAGCGACAGCCGTTACCGCACCCTTCGCGGCATCAAGAACCGCTTCGGTGCGGTGAATGAGCTGGGCGTATTCGCCATGCTGGAACAGGGCCTGAAGGAAGTAAAAAACCCCAGCGCCATCTTCCTGAACCGCGGCGAAGAAGCCGCGCCGGGCAGTGTGGTGATGGTGGTATGGGAAGGCACAAGGCCAATGCTGGTGGAAATCCAGGCACTGGTGGACATGGCCCAGGGCAGCTACCCGAGGCGAGTGGCAGTGGGCACCGACCAGAACCGGTTAGCGATGCTGCTGGCGGTGCTGCACCGCCATGGCGGGATGCATGTGGCGGATCAGGATGTGTTCGTGAACGTGGTGGGTGGCGTAAAGGTCAACGAAACGAGTGCGGACCTGGCGCTGCTTGCGGCGGTGGTGTCGTCCTTCCGCAACCGGGCTTTACCGCAGGATCTGGTAATCTTCGGGGAAGTCGGCTTATCTGGCGAAATCCGCCCGGTGCCAAGCGGACAGGAGCGCATCTACGAAGCCGCCAAGCACGGCTTTACGCGGGCCCTGGTGCCCAAAGGCAACGCACCGAGAAAGCCTGTGGAGGGCATGAAAGTCATCCCGGTAACCAAGCTATCGGATGCCCTTTCGGCTCTGGAGGAACTCTAAACTTCCGGCCCTAGCCTGCTTGGCGTGGAGCTATGGGCGGTGTGGGAGGGGCTTTCCAAAAAACGCTCCTTGCGGCACATCCATGTGGCGCTTGGGCTCCGCCATCCATGGCTCCGCACATTTTTGGAAAGCCCCTCCCACACCGCCCTGCCAGACCAAGTGCTAGCGTCCAATGAACAAACAAAACCTAGCCAAAGCCTGTTACCCGATAAGCTTGGCGAAATCCCGTTCTAACAGGGCCAAGTCCCCAAGCTTACTGGCCACCAACCGCTCCAGATTCTCAGTACTTTCAGCGTCGATATAGTCACACCGAAACCCAAGACGTTCATCATCCGTATGCCTCAGCTCAACGGCCATAACAATGCCAGTCTCATGGTCGTCTACATGAATCACCACCTCAAACGGCTTGTTATACGGCAATGCCTCAGCCGCCGGGCGCCTGACCATCACCCCACCGAAAGAAATATCCAGCACCTCGGACGACCAGACCTGGCCTTCACAGAACAATTCACAGGGAGCCCCGAACTCCATTCGGCTGAATTTACGTTTCTCTTTATTTGACGGTGCCAAGGCAAAACTCCTGATCGGTTGGCTCTGTTTTGACTATAGACCCGACACAAACAGAAGCACAACACGCCAATAGTCTTTGACTGCGTCAAATAAGGTAAAACGATTTAAACCAAAGAAAAGCAGGGGGCGGCGGCGCTCGGACTATTTCACGGAGTTGGAACAGCGGTCTGGTGGGGGAGCCTCCAAAAAATGTGCGGAGCCATGGATGGCGGAGCCCAAGCGCCACAGGGATGTGCCGCAGGAGCGTTTTTTTGGAGGCTCCCCCACCAGACCGCCTCCCCCAACCCAAGCAGGCCAGGGAAGGCAATCACCCAAGTAAGGCTTTACCGGTGATACTCGGCACTCAATTCGACAACGGCATTGATGAACGCCCCGGCATGCTCCGGATCCACATCCGGGGTAATACCATGCCCCAGGTTGAAGATATGCCCGGAGCCGGAACCATAGCGGGACAGGATATCTGCCACTTCCTGCCGAATGCGCTCTTTTGGCGCATACAGCATGGCCGGGTCCATGTTGCCCTGCAGGGCTACCTTGTCACCCACGCGGGCGCGGGCGTTGCCGATGTCGGTGGTCCAGTCCAGGCCAACGGCATCGCAGCCGGAATCGGCGATGGACTCCAGCCACTGGCCGCCGTTCTTGGTGAACAGAATCACCGGCACGCGACGACCTTCGCTTTCGCGGATCAGGCCGGCGACGATTTTCCTCATGTAACGCAGGGAGAATTCTTCGTAGGCCCAGCTGCTCAGCACGCCGCCCCAGGTATCGAAAATCTGCACCGCCTGGGCGCCGGCCTTGATCTGGCCGTTCAGGTAATCGATAACGGCATCCGCCAGGTGGTCCAGCAAGCGGTGCATGACTTCCGGCTGGCCGTACATCAGCTTCTTGGCTTCCGAGAAGGTCTTCGAGGAGCCACCTTCAATCATATAGGTCGCCAGGGTCCAGGGGCTGCCGGAGAACCCGATCAGCGGTACCCGGCCGTTCAGTTCACGGCGGATGGTGGAGACCGCGTTCATCACGTAGTCCAGGTCGGACTCGGCATTCATTTTCGGCAGTGCGTCTACGTCTGCTTCGGAACGGATCACTTTGCGGAATTTCGGGCCTTCTCCGGTTTCGAAGTACAGGCCCAGCCCCAGGGCATCCGGAATGGTCAGGATGTCGGAGAACAGGATGGCGGCATCCAGCGGGTAGCGCTCCAGCGGCTGCAGGGTCACTTCACAGGCCAGCGGGGTGTTCTTGCACAGGCTGAGGAAGTCGCCGGCCTTGGCCCGGGTTGCGCGGTATTCCGGCAGGTAACGGCCGGCCTGGCGCATCATCCACACCGGGGTGCGGTCTACGGGCTGGCGCATAAGGGCGCGCAGGAAGCGATCGTTCTTCAGCTCAGTCATAATTCCAGTCTTCTCGTCGGTAAATGGTCAGAGACAATGGGAAGCAATGATACCCCGTTTGCGCCAATAAAAAAGGGCGGCTTTCCACTAGAAAGCCGCCCTTCTGACACCGGTCAAGCCGTTAATCAGACATCCAGGTAATCCAGGATGCCTTCTGCTGCCTGACGGCCTTCCCAGATGGCGGTCACCACCAGGTCAGAACCGCGCACCATATCGCCACCGGCGAAGATTTTCGGGTTGCTGGTCTGGAACGGGAATTCCGCCTGCTCCGGCGCGGTTACCCGGCCGGAGTCGTCGGTGTTTACGCCGAACTCGTCAAACCAGGGCGCCGGGCTCGGGCGGAAGCCGAAGGCCACCAGCACCGCGTCTGCCGGGATGATTTCCTCGCTTCCGGGCACCACTTCCGGGCGGCGGCGGCCGTTTTCATCCGGGGCGCCCAGCTCGGTGGTGACCACTTTCACGCCTTCCACCTTGCCGTTACCCACGATTTCAACGGGCTGGCGGTTGAACAGGAACTTCACGCCTTCTTCCTTGGCGTTGGCCACTTCACGGCGCGAACCCGGCATGTTTTCTTCGTCCCGGCGGTAGGCGCAGGTCACGCTTTCCGCCTGCTGGCGAATGGAGGTGCGGTTACAGTCCATGGCGGTATCGCCACCGCCGAGCACCACGACATTCTTGTCTTTCATGTCGATGAACTCGGAGGGTTTTTGCTCGAAGCCCAGGCGGCGGTTGACGTTAGACACCAGGAACGGCAGGGCATCATACACACCCGGCAGGTCTTCGCCCGGGAAGCCGCCCTTCATGTAGGTGTAGGTGCCCATGCCCATGAACACGGCATCGAACTCGTCGATGATCGCCTTCAGCTGAACATCCTTGCCCACCTCGGTATTGAGGCGGAATTCCATGCCCATTTCCTCGAACACCTGCCGGCGCCGGGCCATCACGGATTTTTCCAGCTTGAACTCGGGGATGCCGAAGGTCAGCAGGCCACCGATTTCCGGATACCGATCAAACACCACCGGTTTCACGCCATTGCGCACCAGGATGTCGGCACAGCCAAGGCCCGCCGGGCCAGCGCCAATTACCGCCACTTTCTTATCCGTCCACTTCACATTGGACATATCCGGCTTCCAGCCCAGGGCGAAGGCGGTGTCGGTGATGTACTTTTCAACGGAACCGATGGTGACCGCGCCGTAGCCGTCGTTCAGGGTACAGGCACCTTCACACAGGCGGTCCTGCGGGCACACCCGGCCGCAGACTTCCGGCAGGGAGTTGGTCTGGTGGCACAGTTCTACGGCTTTCATGATGTTGCCTTCCGACACCAGCTTCAGCCAGTTCGGAATGTAGTTGTGTACCGGGCACTTCCACTCGCAATACGGGTTACCGCATTCCAGGCAGCGATGCGCCTGTGATGCCGCATGGGTTTCGCTGAACGGGTGGTAGATTTCCCCGAACTCTTTCTTGCGCTTCTTGGCGGGCACCTTCTTGGGGTCTACCCGCCCTACTTCCACAAACTGAAAGTCATTATGGAGACGTTCTTTCATGTTGCTGCTCTCTTCATCTCGATTTCGACGGGGGCTGCGCCTGCCGGCAACAGCCCATCAACCTTTCTGAACCCGGGGTTATTCCGGGCGGGCACGGGTATTGGCCAGCAGGCTGCGCAGGTTCGCGGCCTTGGGCTTGACCAGCCAGAACCGGCCGATGTAATCGTCGAAATCCTCCAGAAGGTGCTCGGCCCAGGCACTTCCGGTTTCTGAAATATGCTCCCGGATCACACCTCGCAGGTGGTTCCGGTAGGCTTCCATGTCTTCCCGGGAGATCCGCTGGATATCCACCAGCTCGTGGTTGTACTTGTCCACGAAGGTGTTATCCAGGTCCAGTACGTAGGCAAAGCCGCCGGTCATACCGGCACCAAAGTTGTAGCCGGTGGAGCCCAGTACAGTCACCAGGCCGCCGGTCATGTACTCACAGCAGTGATCGCCTGCGCCTTCCACCACTGCGTGGGCACCGGAGTTACGCACGGCAAAACGTTCGCCTGCGGTACCGGCGGCAAACAGCTTGCCTCCGGTGGCACCGTACAGACAGGTGTTACCGATGATGGAGGTTTCCTGGGTGTTGAAGTCGCTGCCACGGGGCGGCTTGACCACCAGCTTGCCACCGGTCATGCCCTTGCCCACGTAGTCGTTGGCGTCGCCTTCCAGCACCATGTTCAGGCCACCTACGTTCCAGACACCAAAACTCTGGCCAGCCGTGCCGGTAAGATCCAGCGTGATGGCGGCATCGGCCATGCCCTGGTTGCCGTGCCGGGCAGCGATTTCGCCAGACAGGCGGGCGCCGATGGAACGGTCGCAGTTGGTGACTTTGTAGCTCCAGGCGCCGCCGGATTTCTCGGCAATGGCTGCCGCAGTGTCTTTCACCATCTGTTCTGCCAGTTTGCCCTCATCGAAGGGCTGGTTGCGCTCAACCTGGCACACCTGCGGCTTGTCGGCCGGAATATGATCGTTCTGCAGCAGGCGGCTGAGGTCCAGTTTCTTCTGGCGCTCAGTGTCGCCCGGCAGGCGTTCCAGCAGATCTACGCGGCCTACCAGCTCTTCCAGGCTGCGCACGCCCAGCCTGGCCAGCCACTCCCGGGTTTCTTCCGCCACAAAGCGGAAGAAGTTCATGGCCATTTCCACGGTACCTTTGAAGTGCTCTTCCCGCAGGTAGTCGTTCTGGGTGGCCACACCAGTAGCGCAGTTGTTCAGGTGGCAGATCCGCAGGTATTTACAGCCCAGGGCCACCATGGGCGTGGTACCAAAACCGAAGCTTTCAGCCCCCAGAATGGCGGCTTTCACCACATCCAGGCCGGTCTTGATACCGCCATCGGTCTGCAGGCGAATCTTGCCGCGCAGGTCGTTGGCACGCAGGGCCTGCTGGGTTTCGGTCAGGCCCAGCTCCCACGGGGAGCCGGCGTAACGGATGGAGGTCAGCGGGCTGGCCGCAGTACCGCCGTCGTAGCCGGAAACGGTGATCAGGTCGGCGTAGGCCTTGGCCACGCCGGCGGCGATAGTGCCGACGCCGGGCTCGGATACCAGCTTCACCGACACCAGCGCTTGCGGGTTTACCTGCTTCAGGTCGAAGATCAGCTGAGCCAGGTCTTCGATGGAGTAGATATCATGGTGCGGCGGCGGCGAAATCAGGGTCACGCCGGGCACCGAGTAACGCAGCCGGGCGATCAGGTCATTCACCTTGCCACCGGGCAGCTGGCCACCCTCACCGGGCTTGGCACCCTGGGCAACCTTGATTTGCATAACATCGGCACTGCGCAGGTATTCAGCCGTTACGCCGAAACGACCGGAGGCCACCTGCTTGATCTTGGAGCGCTTGTTAGTGCCATAGCGGGCCGGGTCTTCCCCGCCCTCACCGGAGTTGGAGCGGCCACCCAGGGTATTCATGGCCACGGCCAGGGCTTCGTGGGCTTCCGGTGACAAGGCACCGAGCGACATGGCGGCGGAATCGAACCTGGGGAAAATGCTTTCCACCGGCTCCACTTCGCTGAGATCAATGCCCTTGATGTCTTTCTTGAAGGTTAGCAAATCCCGCAAGGTCGCCACCGGGCGCTCATTCACCAGGCCTGCGTATTCCTTGTAGTGACCATAGTCACCGCTGATAACGGCATCCTGCAGCTTCGCCACCACATCCGGGTTGAAGGCATGGTATTCCTGGCCGTGCACATACTTCAGCAAACCACCGGGAGACA
This sequence comes from Marinobacter sp. bablab_jr003, assembly GCF_016464245.1. Taxonomy (NCBI): domain Bacteria; kingdom Pseudomonadati; phylum Pseudomonadota; class Gammaproteobacteria; order Pseudomonadales; family Marinobacteraceae; genus Marinobacter; species Marinobacter sp. bablab_jr003. The sequence goes on along the minus strand of NZ_JADARC010000046.1, from coordinate 85,690 downwards.
GCGGTTTGCGGGGCTTCCAGGCCACAGCGGCCAGCTGTTCCTGGTCCTGCTGGAAGTCATAGAAGTCCGCACCCTGAATACGGCTGGGTACGCCTTTGAAGCAAAGGTCCACCACACTGTCGGCCAAACCAATGGCCTCGAACAGTTGGGCACCCCGATAGGAGGTAATGGTGGAGATCCCCATCTTGGACAGGATCTTCAGCAGGCCCTTGTTGATGCCCTTGCGGTAGTTGTTCTTGGCCTGGACCGGGTCCATCAGCATTTCGCCGGTGCGGATCAGGTCGTTCAGCACCTGGTAGGCCAGGTACGGATACACCGCGGTGGCACCAAAGCCGAACAACACCGCAAAGTGGTGCGGGTCCCGGGCCCAGCCGGTTTCCACGATGATGTTGGAATCGCAACGCAGGCCGTTGCGCACCAGGTGATGGTGCACAGCGCCGGTGGCCATCAGGGAGTTGATCGGCAGTTCGCCCTCGGCCAGCCCCTTATCGCTCAGAATCAGCAGTACCTTGGCACTGCGCGCGGCATTGGCCGCCTGCTCACAGATGCGGCGAACCGCCTGCTCCAGCCCCTCTTCCGGGCGGTAGCTCAGGGCAATGTGCTCAACCTCGAAGCCCGGGCGATCGTTGTTGCTGATCTTCAGGAACTTGGCCGGGGACAGCACCGGCGTGGTCAGGATGATCCGGTTGGCGTGATCCGGTGTTTCCTGGAAAACGTTCTTTTCCGCACCCAGACACGTCTCCAGAGACATCACAATGGTCTCGCGGAGCGGGTCGATGGGCGGGTTGGTTACCTGGGCAAACTTCTGCCGGAAGTAGTCGGCCACATGGCGAACCTTGCTGGACAGCACCGCCATGGGTGTATCGTCACCCATGGAGCCAACCGCTTCCTGGGCACCCTCTCCCAGGGGCCGCAGCACCTGGTCCCGCTCTTCGAACGAGACGTTGAACATCTTCTGGTGCACCAGAAGATCGTCCGATTCCATCAGCCGGAACTCGGGTGTGGCCTGGTCCAGGGTGGTTTCGATTCGCAGGGAGTTGCCCCGCAGCCAGCGCTTGTAAGGCTTGGCGTTTTTCAGCCGCTCATCGATATCAGGTGTGTGCAGTACTTCGCCGGTTTCGGTGTCGATGGCGAGCATCTGGCCCGGCCCTACCCGGCCCTTGGCAACCACGTCGTCCGGAGTATAGCTGTAGGTGCCGACTTCAGATGCCAGTGTAATAAAGTCATCCTTGGTAACCACCCAGCGCGCAGGGCGCAGGCCGTTACGGTCGAGCATACACAGGGCGTAGCGGCCGTCGGACATCACCAGACCGGCCGGGCCATCCCAGGGCTCCATGTGCATGGAGTTGTATTCGTAGAAAGCGCGCAGGTCCGGGTCCATGGTCTCCACGTTCTGCCATGCCGGCGGAATCATCATCCGCACAGCACGGAACAGGTCCACGCCACCGGCCAGCAGGATTTCCAGCATGTTGTCCATGCTGGAGGAGTCAGAACCGGTCAGGTTCACCAGCGGCTGCAGGGTTTGCAGGTCCGGCAGGGCCGGAGAGCTGAACTTGGCAGCACGGGCGATGGCCCAGTTACGGTTGCCGTCGATGGTGTTGATTTCACCATTGTGGGCAAGGAAGCGGAACGGCTGGGCCAGCGGCCAGCGCGGCATGGTGTTAGTGGAGAACCGCTGGTGGAACACGCAAATCGCGGTTTGCAGGTCCGGGTCGCCCAGATCCTTGTAGAAGTTCGCCAGGTCTGCCGGCATCATCAGGCCTTTGTAGGCCAGGGTACGGTGAGACAGGCTGCAGATGTAGAACTCGGAGTCATCCGCCATATCCCGCTCGGCATGGCGGCGGCCAACAAACATGCTGATGGCAAAGTCTTGCTCAGACTTTCCGGCCGGCAGCACGAACACCTGCTCGATGCGGGGCATACAATCCCGGGCCATGGGGCCCAGGCAACTGTCATCCACCGGCACTTCCCGCCAGCCCATGATTTCCAGGCCCTGCTCGGTCAGTCTTTGCTCAACCGCAGCCCTTCCGGCTGCAGCCCTGTATTCCTCCGGAGCTAAAAAAACCTGGCCAACTGCAAACAAGTCGCCAGGTTTTTTTCCGAACGCCGCTTCCGCAGCTTTATTGAGGAAGGCCTTGGGGCTCTGCAAAAGGAGCCCACAACCATCGCCGGTTTTACCATCTGCTGCGATGCCTCCGCGGTGGGTCATACAGGTGAGGGATTCGATAGCAGTTTGCAACAGCTTATGGCTGGCCTCGCCCTTCATGTGGGCAATCAGGCCAAAACCGCAGTTGTCCCTGAATTCATCGGGATGATACAAGCCTGTTGTCATAAGCGTTCTCTCGTGTAAAAAGGCTTCCCGCCAGCCCCTTATGCACTGCCTTAGTGCACAAAATGAACTGACACCAAAAAAAAGGGGGAAGGGAGTCTACGCACGTATTTGTACCTACGCAACACCTTTTTATACGGGAGAGGCTACTTTTTGCAATTTTGCACCGGGATGGTGCAAAACCGGGGGTCTAAAAGAGGGCAGAAAGGCCGCAGGGCACCATAATCGGCCCCTGCAGCCGGGTATGCAGAAAACAGGTCAGCGGATAAAGGCGTTCAGTGTCGCCTGGATATTGCCGGCGGCCGCTTCGTCGGTTACATAGGCATCACCAAGTGCTTTCATCAGCACCAGGCGGAGCTTGCCGTCGACATTCTTTTTGTCCACCGCCATCAGGCTCATGAAATCGTCTTCGGTCATGCCTTCCGGAGCCAGCTCCGGCAACCGGGCACGGCGGATCAGTTCCGCTGCACGGTCACGGTCCGCAGGCGTGATATTACCTTCACGAACCGAAAGATCAGCCGCCATCAGCATGCCGGTACCCACTGCTTCGCCATGCAGCCAGTTGCCGTAACCCGCAAAGGTCTCGATGGCATGGCCAAAGGTATGCCCCAGGTTGAGAATCGCCCGCAGGCCGCCTTCTTTTTCATCCAGCGCCACTACCTCGGCCTTGCACAGACAAGAACGGTAGATAGCTTCACCCAGGGCAGCCGGCTCCAGCCGGACCAGCTCATCAATGTGCTGCTCCAGCCAACCCAGGAAAGATTCTTCTCGGATCAAACCATACTTGATGACTTCCGCCAGCCCCGCAGAGACTTCCCGGGGTGGCAGGGTGGCCAGGGAATCGGTATCAATCAACACAGCCTGCGGCTGATGGAATGCACCCACCATATTTTTCCCCAAGGGATGGTTGATGCCGGTTTTTCCGCCTACGGAGGAATCCACCTGGGACAACAAGGTTGTGGGAATCTGGATAAAGGGCACGCCCCGCTGATAGCAGGCCGCCGCAAACCCGGCCATGTCCCCCACTACACCGCCACCAAGGGCCGCGATGGTGGTTTTTCGGGTGTGCCGGTTCTCCAGCAAGCCGTCGAAGATCAAGTTCAGGGTTTGCCAGTCTTTGTATTTTTCACCATCCGGCAGGGTAACCACATCCACGGTTTTACCGGGGAAGCAGGCACGGGCTTTTTCGAGGTACAGGGGCGCGACCGTTTCGTTGGTAACGATCATCACCTGATTGCCGGCCACCCAGGGGGTCAGGTCAAAGGAGCCAAGCAAACCCTGACCGATAATAATCGGGTAGCTGCGCTCCCCGAGGTCAACGTCAAGTTCTCGAAGTACCTTGTGCATAGTCACGACCTTCTTTGCGTCTTTGCCGTTTGTGCCGGGGGGTTCTGGGGTTGATACGGTTAACCAGCTGCCGAACCACCAGCCGGGGGCTTTTCCGGTCTGTGTACATCACGATATCCGCCAGCCTGGTATACAGCGGATCACGGATGTCGAACAGCCTGCGCAGGACGGCCTCCGGATCATCATTCTGCAGCAACGGGCGGTTACGGTCTTTGCGGGTGCGCTCCACCTGTTGCTCGATGGAGGTTTTCAGGTACACCACCACAGAGTTTTTCTTCAGTAACGGATGGTTTTCCGGGCGCATTACAGCGCCACCACCGGTGGCCAGAACGGTACCCTGTTCGCCGGTAAGCTCATCCAGCATGGCAGTCTCCCGCTGACGAAAGCCGTCCTCCCCTTCCACATCGAAGATCCAGGGAATATTGGCGCCGCAGCGTTCTTCAATAATGCGGTCAGAATCGAGAAAACGGTACCCGAGTTCCTTGGCTAGCATCCGGCCGATGGTACTTTTTCCGGCCCCCATGGGCCCGACCAGTACTACGCGTTTGGGCAAAGACATAATTTCCGCTCAACAGATTTCAAGCGGGTGAGAATAGCACAGGGCGCACCTTTCCATAAGTCACCGGCACCAGAAGCACTACTCCAGATACGAAAAAGCCGCCGGGGTTAGCGGCGGCTTTTCGGTTTACTGGCCGGATCAGTCGATCAGGTCGTTCTTGATGATCTTCGGGGTGATGAAGATCAGCAGCTCACTGCGCTCATTGATGTGCTCAGTACGCTTGAACAGGCGGCCAAGGTAGGGAATATCACCCAGGAACGGAGTCTTGGTGGTTTGCGTGGCCACCTCGGACTGGAAGATACCACCCAGAACCACTGTCTCGCCGTTCGCCACCAGCACTTGAGTCATAACTTCATTGGTGTTGATCGACGGAATACCGGCCGTGACCTCGCCCCGGGAATCCTGGTTGACTACCAGATCCATAATGATCTTATCATCCGGGGTAATTTGCGGGGTCACTTCCAACGATAGCACAGCCTCCTTAAAAGAAACGGAAGTGGCACCACTGGACGCAGCTTTCTGGTACGGAATCTCTTCACCGGACTTGATAGATGCCGTCTGGCGGTCCGCAGTCACAACCCGCGGCTGGGAGACCACTTCTGCACGGCCGTCGCTTTCGAGGGCAGAAAGCTCCAGATCTACCAGGAAGTCATCACTGCCCCAGCCGATTGCGAAGGAGGATGCGCCCTCGCCAGACACCCCTAGATCAACACCCAAGGCACCCGGGAAGGAAATGGTATTGCTGCCACCGCCAGCTGCGTCGCGAGCTTCCTGCAGGGTGCCCAGCGAGCCACCAATGGTCACAACGTCATCGCCATCGACATTGTAAGCAGCACCACCCCAGCGAACACCGATGTCTTCGGCCACATTGGTTTGTGCCCGGACAATGCGTGCCTCGATAGAAACCTGGCGTACAGGTACGTCCCAGGTAGTTACCAGGCGACGAATCTCTTCCAGCTTGTCCGCTGTTTCACGCACACTGATGGTGTTGGTACGGGCATCTGACGATACGAAACCACGGGAGGAAATCAGCTCTTCGTCTGCCTGAATCAGGGCTACCACATCCGCGGCCTTGGCGTAGTTCACCTGAATGATATCCAGACGAACCGGCGCCAGCTCAGCGATCTGCTTGGAGGTTTCCAGCTCAAGCTTTTCACGGGCGGCAATTTCATCCGCTGGGGCTACCAGCAGCACGTTGCCAATCTGGCGCTTGTCCAGACCCTTGGTTTTAAGAATCAGATCCAGCGCCTGATCCCAGGGTACATTCTGCAAGCGCAGGGTAATGCTGCCACCCACAGTGTCACTGGCCACCAGGTTCAGGCCGGTGAAATCGGCAATCAGCTGAAGTACAGAGCGCACTTCAATATCCTGGAAGTTCAGGGACAGTTTCTCACCGGTGTACGGGAACTTCTCTTCACGGCGGATTTCCGCTTCTTCCTGGGACAGCTCTTCAACACTGACCGTAAACTCCCGGCCAGACTGGTAGGCAATGTAGTCGTACTCGCCTTCCGGACGGATTTCGATCACCGCATTGCCATCTTCAACAAATGTATCGATACGGGTTACCGGAGTGGCGAAGTCCGAAACATCCAGGCGACGGCGCAGGTTGGCCGGCACCTCCAGGTCCGGCATGGTCAGCCGGATACGGCCACCAAGCTCAGTGAGGTTTACAGCGGCCTTGGTGCTGCCGAGATCCACAATCACCCGACCTTCACCGTCTTTGCCCCGGCGGAAATCCACATCCGCCAGCGCATTGGAAGATGAGGTTGAGGCAACTGGCGCTGACTGGGGCTGTGCCGGGCGGGAGCTCGCCACAGGCGCTGAACCGCCTCCACCAATGGTCATTACCAGCGAGTTATTGTTGCGAACCGTTTCATGAGGCACCAGCTCCACCAGATTGAAGATCAACCGGGTGCGGTCCTTGGTTTCCACGACCGTCAGGCTCTGGGCATTTCCGCTACCCAGCGGAATGCTGCGCTGATTGAGGCCGCTGGTGGTATCCGACAGGTCTACGGCGATCCGTGCAGGACGCTCGATGGTATAACCCTTAGGTTCGGGCGGGGCACCATCGAACTTCATGGTCACTTCGAGGCCTTCCCCCGGCAGCGACGTAAACGATACGTCTTCCAGCGTGACCGCTCCGGCCAGGCTACTCCATAACCCGATGGCAATCACGCCGACACAGACATTGAGTTTTTTGAACATCGCTAGCCTCGATCCCACAACTTTTTGTTCATGCATATTTCTTTCAATCATGTTTTTGCCGCTCCCCTGCCTCATTCTTCATCCAGGGACAGGGAGCGCGGGCGCTCGACCCAACCACCCCGGCCGTTCGGAACGATTTCCACCAGCTCGATCCGGGTGTCGCTCACGCCAACCACCCGGCCGTAATTCTGGCCCATGTAGTTACCGGTGCGGACTCGGTGAATCCCGCCTTCGTTGTCCCGTATTAACGCGAACAGGTTGCCATCCACGCCCTGCAGAGTACCGACCATTCCAAGTGATTTAAGGTCAAAGTTCTCCAGAACTTCCTTCGGTCGATCCAGATCCGGTTCTACGTCACTCACCGGCTCTTCATCGGCCATGGTCAGCTGAACATCGATGGGCGGCTCGAACGGCGCTCTCCGATCGGCTGCCGAATAACTGAATGCCTCGTAGGCCTTGAATTCCGGCAGGGGCTCAACGTGGCCCCGGGGCTTGGCCCGGGTATCCGCCATAAACTTGTCCAGATCAGAGAAACCGTTTCCCTGGGAACAAGCCGTCAGCAAAGAGGCCAGACACACACCCAGCCAGGCTTTTCCCGCATGCTTTCCTGTCATGCTCACTCTCCAGCCCGGTAGCGGTAGGTACGGGCAACAACCTGCATATCAAGCTGGTCGCCCTCTCCGCTGATTGGTTTGATGGTTAAATCGTGCAATGTAACGATCCGCGGCAGGCTGGCCACACTGCTCACGAAAGAGGCAAGCTCGTGGTAGCCGCCCGAAACCCGGATGTTAATCGGCAACTCCGAGTAAAAGTCCCGGCGCTGCTCCGGCTGCAGCTTCACTTCCTGCAACGACAGACCATTGCCCAACGCCGTGTTGGTAATGTCCTCAAGCAGGCCCGGAACTTCCGTCTCACTCGGCAGCTGACGCACCAGCGCTCCGAAGGTTTCTTCCATTTCGGCCATCTGAGCCTTGAACACGTCCAGGTTGGCGACCTGATAGGCTTTCTGCTCGTACTGCTGCTTGAGTTCCTGCTCCTGCTTTTCGACACGATCGAGCTGAGCGTACTGATCCTTGATAAAGAACCAGTAGCCACCACCAAGAATCAGGCCGAAGACTATCAGCGCAACAATTGCCTTGACTGGTGCAGGCCAGATACCCGCGTTATTGATATCAAGGTCATTGATATCGAATTCATTCAGGCTTTTAAGTGAGTCCGCGAGGCTCATTACTTACCCTCCCCTTCGGGCTCTGGAGTTTTTTGCTGCACAGAGAGGTTGAACTGACTGTATCCGGCCCGACGGTTGTCTGCAGCCGCCACATTGGACAGGTTCGGGTTAGCAAACCAGTCTGACTCGTCAAAGCGGCGCATCAGGTTTGAAATGCGGCTGTTGGACTCGGCCATGCCAACGATGTCGATCCGATCCCCCGACCGCTTCAGGTCCGTAAAGAACAGGCCATCGGGCAACGTGCGCACCAGCTCGTCAAATACCCGGACAATAACAGGGCGTTTGCCCTGCAGATCCTGGATGACCTGCATACGAGCCAGCAGCTCGTCGCGCTGCCGCTTGAGGTTTTCAATCTCTTTGATTTGCTTATCCAGTTCCTTACCGGCCGTTTCGATGTAGGCATTACGGGACTGCTGGTAGGCAATCCGGTTATCCATATCGCTCTTCCAGAGGAATGCCAGGCCTGCGGCAATAATCGCCGCGCCCAGAATCATCACCACGAACTGTTTCTGTTTTTCAGCCCGCAGTTCTTCCCGCCAGGGCCTGAGGTTAATTTTTGCCATCAGTCGAAACTCCTCATTGCCAGACCACAGGCAATCATCAACGACGGGGCATCATTGCTCAGGGCTGAGGCGTTTACCCGGGAGCCGATCGACATATCGGCGAAGGGGTTGGCCACCAGGGTCCGGGTACCGGTTTTTTCTTCAACCATTTCAACCAGCCCCTGTATAGAAGCGGTTCCACCTGCCAGCACCACATAATCCACCGAGTTGTACTGGCTGGCACCGAAGAAGAATTGCAGTGCGCGGGCAGCCTGCTGAACCACTGCTTCCCGGAAGGGGCCAAGTACTTCTTCTTCGTAGTCGTCCGGCAGCCCGCCCTTTTTCTTGGCCAGGCCGGCTTCCTCGAACGACACGCCATAGCGGCGCTGGATTTCTTCCGTCAGCTGGCGGCCACCGAAGATTTGTTCACGGGTATAAACCGTCGTGCCGCCGGCGAGAACGCTAAGCGTGGTCATGGTGGCACCCAGGTCGACAATGGCAACGACCATTTCCTCGCCCTGCCCATCGAGCTGTTGTTCGATCAGGGTGTAAGCGCGCTCAAGGGCATTGGCTTCAACGTCGACGATCTTGGATTTCAGGCCGGCAATTTCAAGCACATCTTCCCGGACATCCACGTTCTCTTTCCGGCAAGCCGCCAGGAGCACTTCAACTTTGTCCGGGTTAGATTCGGAAGGCCCCTGAACCTCAAAATCCAGGGCCACTTCATCCAGCGGATAGGGAATGTACTGATCCGCCTCAAGGCCGATCAGGTCTTCCATCTCGAACTCATTGAGGCCGCTGTCCATCTCAATGATCTTGGTGATGACCGCCGAACCGGACACCGCGACAGCAGCTTGTTTGACGCTGGTGTGGGACTTGGACGCCACCCGCTTGAGCACTTCGCCCACAGCTTCGACGTTGGTGATATTTTTCTCGACTACCACATCAGCCGGCAACGGCTCTACGGCATAGCTCTCGACCCGATAACGACTGCCATGTTTCGACAGCTCGAGCACCTTCACTGAACTGGAGCTGATATCCACTCCCAGCACAGCACTGGATTTTTTTCCTGGTAATCCGAACACGCGCTCACCCTATACCTGGTTGAATACACCCGGCTGTGCAACCCTGGAGCTCCTGAGTTCCGGTAGCTGTCCCAGAATTGCGCTATCTGTTTTTTATGTAAGAGAATTTCTTTTTTTTTACGTCTACAATGCACTCTCTTATTTATTCAGGAGCGATTGCAGGTTGGAAAGGCCACCCAAGCCTTCCTAAAGCAATTTCTCAAATAATAGACCTATATCCAACTGTTGTCAGAAAAAAATGTCTAATCTGCTGCGTACATCTCGTGTTTTAGCCTGGTTCATTCTCACCGGCCTGAGTGTCGCTGTTATTGTTGCCTCCAGCTTCTACCTTTACCTTCGCCCCAACCTGCCGGATGTTGACCAGCTGCTGGACGTAAAGCTGCAGACGCCGCTGAGGGTGTATAGCAAAGACAACAGATTAATAGCAGAATTCGGCGAAAAGAGAAGGGCACCGGTCACAATAGAACAGATCCCTACAATTCAGTTACAAGCCTTTATGGCCGCTGAAGACTCCCGCTTTTACGACCACTTCGGGGTAGACATCAAAGGCCTGGTGCGGGCTGCCATCGAACTGATCTCCACCGGCGAAATCCAGTCTGGCGGAAGCACCATCACCATGCAGGTTGCAAAAAATTACTTTTTGTCACGGGACCGCACCTTCATCCGCAAGTTCAACGAGATACTGCTGGCACTTCAGATTGAACGTGAACTGAACAAAGAACAGATCTTCGAGCTATACCTGAACAAGATCTATCTGGGTAACCGGGCCTATGGTATCGCAGCGGCAGCTCAGGTGTATTACGACAAACCGGTTAACGAACTCTCGCTCGCCCAGATGGCCATGCTGGCAGGCCTGCCCAAGGCACCTTCCGCCTATAACCCGCTGGCAAACCCCGAGCGGGCGCTGATTCGCCGGGACTGGATTCTTGGCCGGATGAAAGACCTGGGCTACATCAGTGAAGAAGCCGGGGCCCTTGCCAAAGACGCACCTATTACCGCCAGCTACAACACCAGGGAAACCGAAGTTAACGCCGACTACCTGGCTGAGATGGCCCGTGCCGAAATGGTTCGCAGGTTTGGCGAGGAAGCCTACACCGATGGGTACAGCGTAACCCTCACCGTGGATAGCGAAAAGCAGCAGGCTGCCACCGAAGCCCTGCAGGCGGGCCTGGAAGACTATGACCGCCGCCACGGGTTCCGTGGCGCGATCGGCCAGATTGATGTGAGCGACCTGTCAGGCGACGAAATCTCCCGACAACTGCTCAACTATCCGCAAGTGGAGTCACTGGTGCCCGCCGTGGTTACCCGCATCGACGATGAGGCCGGTGAAGTGCATGCCCAGCTGCGAAGACTGGGTACCGGGATCATAGGCTTCGACACCATGACCTGGGCCAAGCGGTACCGCACCGAAAACCTGACCGGCCCGGAACCGAAAAAGCCGTCAGACGTGGTGAGCGCCGGTGACGTGATTTACACGAAGATCCTGGAACTGCCGCAGGTCACCGAACTGCCAGAGGCCAATGACGATCAGCCGGATCCCGAAGACGCGGGTGCCGGTACCCTGAAAGCGGCCCTTGCCCAGGCACCCAAAGTGGAAGGCGCCCTGATCTCACTGGCCGCAAAAACCGGTGCCATCGAAGCCCTGGCCGGCGGCTACAGCTTCAGCCAGAGCAAATACAACCGCGCCACCCAGGCCCAGCGCCAGCCGGGCTCTACCTTCAAGCCGTTCCTGTACCTAGCGGCCCTGGAAAACGGCCGCACACCGGCCACCATTTATAATGACGCGCCGATTGTTTTCGATGACTCGGAACTGGAAGACACCTGGCGCCCCCAGAATTCATCAGGGCAATTCTACGGCCCCACCACCTTGCGTGAGGGCCTCTATCGCTCACGGAACCTGGTATCTATTCGCCTGCTTCGGGACCTGGGCATTCAGACGACCCTTGATTACCTGGGCCAGCTGAAAGTACCGACCAACAACATGCCATCCAACCTGTCACTGTCTCTGGGCAGTGGCTTGCTGACTCCGATGGAACTGGCCCGGGCCTTCGCGGTTATCGCCAACGGGGGCTACGATGTACAACCGTACCTGATCGAACGCATCGAGGAATCTGACGGCACCGTGGTATACGAAGCACCGGAAACCATACTGTGCGACAGTAACTGCGATCAGCTGGCGGAAAACGAGAACGCCACAGACATCCAGACCGACGAGCTTCCCGATACCGAAGGCATGGCACTGCCCGCCTCTGCAGACGAACCCGAAGGGCCACGGGTAATGCGCCGGCTGGCCGATGAGCAGTCCGTGTACATCCTGCATTCGATCATGCAGGACGTCATCCGCCGGGGCACCGGCCGCCGCGCACTGGCCCTTGAGCGCAGTGACCTGGCAGGCAAAACCGGTACAACCAACGAGCAGAAAGACACCTGGTTTGCCGGCTTCAACCACGACATGGCAACAACCGTATGGGTCGGCTTTGATCAGCCAGCCCCGCTTGGTCGCGCCGAATATGGTGCCAGCACCGCCCTGCCGGTGTGGCTGGATTACATGAAAGTCGCGCTGAAGGATGCGCCTGCCGCCACTATGGACCGGCCAAACGGCCTTGCCAGCATCCGCATTAACCCACAGACCGGTGAGCGGGCACGGCCGGGAGAGGACGGAGTGTTCGAGCTGTTCAAGGAAGAAAACGTGCCGGCCCCGCTTTCTGCAGACGACAACGGCTCCGGACTGAACGGAGAATCTGAAGGCTTGTCACGGCAGATTTTCTGACCGAAAAGCGAAGATACAGACATAAAAAAACCGGCGGGATCTCCGCCGGTTTTTTATGAAGCCAGACTACATCGCAATCAGATGATGTCGTCCATGGACTTCAGCGGGTAGTGGGCCGGGTAAGGCAGGCCAGCTACACCGGAGTCTACCGCGGCACGGGCCACAGCAGCAGGAACCACTTCCAGCAGACGAACATCCATCGGCTTGGGAATGATGTATTCCTTGCCAAACTCCAGGCTATCTACACCGTAAGCGGCACAGATTTCCTGGGGTACCGGCTCCTTGGCCAGCTCACGGATGGCGTGAACAGCGGCCACTTTCATTTCCTCGTTGATGGCGGTTGCACGAACGTCCAGCGCGCCACGGAAAATGAACGGGAAGCCCAGTACGTTGTTTACCTGGTTCGGATAGTCAGAGCGACCGGTCGCCATGATCAGGTCATCACGGGTAGCCATGGCCACTGCCGGGCTGATTTCCGGATCCGGGTTGGAGCAGGCAAACACGATCGGGTTCGGAGCCATCTTGGCCAGCTGCTCGGCACCCAACAGGTCCGGGCCGGAGAGACCCAGGAATACATCAGCACCGTCGATAGCGTCGTCCAGGGTGCGCTTGTCCGTCTCGTTCGCGAACATCGCCTTATACTGGTTCAGATCGTCACGACCAGAGTGGATCACACCCTTACGGTCGAGCATGTAGATGTTTTCAGAGCGGATACCGCAGCTGACCAACAGCTTCATGCAGGCGATTGCGGCCGCACCAGCGCCCAGACAAACCACCTTGGCTTCTTCGATTTTCTTGCCCTGCAGCTCAAGGGCATTGATCATGCCGGCTGCAGTTACGATGGCAGTACCGTGCTGGTCATCGTGGAAGATGGGCACATTGCACTTTTCGATCAGAGCGCGCTCGATCTCGAAGCACTCGGGTGCCTTGATGTCTTCCAGGTTGATGCCGCCGAAGGTATCTGCGATACGCTCAACAGTTTCAATAAACGCTTGCGGGCTTTCGGAATTGACTTCGATATCGAATACGTCGATTCCGGCAAAGCGCTTGAACAGTACGCCCTTGCCTTCCATTACCGGCTTGCTCGCCAGGGGGCCGAGATTACCCAGACCCAGGATGGCAGTACCGTCAGAAATAACGGCTACCAGGTTACCCTTGGCTGTGTATTTGTATGCATTCTCGGGGTCCTTCGCGATCTCGCGGACCGGTTCGGCAACCCCGGGGCTGTACGCCAGGGAAAGATCGCGGGCAGTTTCGGTCGGCTTGGTGATTTCAACACTCAGCTTACCCGGCCGCGGTTTGGCGTGATATTCAAGGGCTGCTTCTTTCAGATCTTGAGACATTGCCACTGTTCCGTTTGTCACGTTTAAAGGTAAATACCGCCGGACCTAGCCAGCGGAGCGCGCCATTATGGCGCGCCCGACCCGAAACGACAAGCCGAAATCGAACATTTTGCAATCAGTCAATAGGGCATTTTGCGTATGCAGCAGCAAAGGGGCCTGATCTGCAGGCACAAAAAAAGCGCCCGAAGGCGCTTTTTTCAGCATTGCGGCAATGATCAGTCTTTCTTGCCGCCGATCCGGCTGCCGAAACGCTTCTGGAAGCGATCGATACGACCACCGGTATCCATAACCTTCTGCTTGCCAGTGTAGAACGGGTGGCACTGGGAGCAAACGTCCAGCTGCAGGTCGTGACCAACAGTAGAACGGGTCTTGATCACGTTACCGCAGGAACAGGTAGCGGTGATGTCTTCGTACTTCGGGTGAATACCTTCTTTCATGGCGAACCTCTTTCGGTCATGCCGCTACCTGATCACCCGCCGTAAGGGGCGGTTTCAGCCAGGCACCGCATGTTTGAATCAATTGGAAAGACCGTGCACAATCAAGCCCGGCCAGAAACAGACCGCGAATCTTACTGACAAACCCGGCCACAGGCAAGTATCTTGCTCCCCGGAACCAGCCCGTAAACTACCGCCGGCGCCATACCGCCCGTTTTCAGGATACGCAGATACCGTGACACGGCCAGCAACTGCCCGCATCGCCCTCAACCGCCCGCTCCGCAGGCTGTTTGACTACCGGGTTCCGGACGGCCTTGAGCTGGCCCCGGGGCAGCGGGTGAAAGTGCCTTTCGGCCGGCAAACCCTGACCGGCCTGGTGGTAGAAACAGGGGTTCAACCGCCAGAAGGCATTACCCTGAAGCCGGTGGCCGAAACCCTGGAGCCCTGGCCCGCTCTACCCGAAAGCACCTTCCGGCTATTAACCTGGGCCAGCGACTACTATCAGCACCCACTGGGCGAATGCCTGTTCACCGCCCTGCCCCCCGCCTTGCGCAAAGGCCGGCCGGCGCGGGAAAAGCCGGATGAAAGCTGGCACTGCACAGCCAGCGAGCCCGCCCTGCCGGCCACCGCGCACCGCCAGCGGGCGCTGTTCAATACGGTAAAAGAAGCGCCCGGCATAACCACCAGCGCCCTGGTACAGGCCGGCTTCAGCCGCGCACAGATGCGTGCACTGGAACAGAAAGAACTGATACAGCAGAAGGAGGCGATTGCCGGCATAACCACAGCTGCCGAAGCCGACCTGTCCGCTCCGCTGCTGTCAGCAGCTCAACAAACAGCGGCTGCCGGTTTACCGGAACATACCGATGAATTTTCAGCCACCCTTTTATACGGCATTACCGGAAGCGGCAAAACCGAGCTGTACCTGCACTACCTGAAAACCCGCCTGCAAGACAACGAGCAGGCACTGGTGCTGGTGCCGGAAATCAACCTGACACCGCAAACCCTGGCCCGCTTCCGCCGCTATTTCGGCAACCGGATTGCGGTATGGCATTCCGCCCTGAACGACGGCGAGCGCTTGAGCACCTGGTTGAAAATCCGCAACGGCGAGCCGGTTATCCTGATTGGCACTCGCTCTGCCGTATTGCTTCCGTTTACCGGGCTCCGCACCATCATCGTGGACGAAGAGCACGACAGCTCCTACAAGCAGGGTGAAGGCTTCCGCTACTCCGGCCGGGATGTGGCCGTATACCGGGCCCACCTGAATCAATGCCCGGTGATTCTCGGCTCCGCCACGCCTTCTCTAGAATCCTGGCACAACGCCAGTCAGGGCAAGTACCAGCTCATCCGGCTGGAAGAACGGGCCGGTAACGCCAAACCTCCGGCGCTGGAACTGCTGGACATCCGCAGCCGGCCACTGGAAGCCGGGCTGTCCCGACCCGCCCTGAATGCCATAAAAGAAACGCTGGATAAAGGCGAACAGGCCCTGGTGTTTGTAAACCGCCGCGGCTTCGCCCCGGTGATGATGTGCTTTGACTGCGGCCACCTGGAAGAATGTCCCCGCTGCGACACCCGCCTGACCTATCACAGGCGGGACAGGGCCATGCGCTGCCACCACTGCGACTTCCAGATGGCCGTCAGCCACACCTGCCCGAAATGCCAGAGCGAAAACTACAAACCCGTGGGCCAGGGCACCGAGCGCACCGAAGACACCCTGGCCGAACAGTTCCCGGACACTCCCGTGGTGCGGGTCGACCGGGACAGCACCCAGCGCAAGGGCAGCATCCAGGCCATATTGAAAAAAGTGAACAGCGGCGAGCCGTGCATACTGGTGGGCACCCAGATGCTGGCCAAGGGCCACGACTTTCCCAACGTGACCCTGGTGTGCGTGGTAAATGCCGACGGAGGCCTGTTCAGCGTGGACTTCCGCGCACCGGAACAGATGATCCAGACCCTGTTACAGGTGAGCGGCCGCGCCGGCCGGGGCGACAAACCCGGAAAAGTACTGATCCAGACCTGCCACAGCGACCACCCACTGCTCAACGCCTTGCACCAGGGCCGCTACGCCAACATCGCCGACCAGCTACTGGCCGAACGCGAAGGCGGCCAGCTCCCGCCCTTCCGGGCCATGGCCATCCTCCGGGCCGAAGCGGACACCATGCAGCACAGCCTGCAACTGCTGGACACCCTGAAACCCATGGCACAAACACCGGGCATAGAAGTATGGGGCCCGCTACCAGCCGTCATCGCCCGCAAGGCCGACCGCCACCGTGCCCAGCTGGTACTGGTGAGCGACAGCCGGGGCCAGCTGAACCGGCTACTGAGCCATATATGCCAATACCTGGACCAGGCAAAACTGCCCACCAGCACCCGCTGGATGGTGGATGTGGACCCACAGGAAACCGGCTGACGAGGAAAGCTTTGAAGTGCGACACAGCGCACGCCCTGCAA
The DNA here is from genome assembly GCF_016464245.1 of Marinobacter sp. bablab_jr003. NCBI lineage: Bacteria > Pseudomonadati > Pseudomonadota > Gammaproteobacteria > Pseudomonadales > Marinobacteraceae > Marinobacter > Marinobacter sp. bablab_jr003. Next base: position 69,400 of record NZ_JADARC010000046.1, on the reverse strand, counting down.
AACGTTACAATCTTTTGCAGAAAACTCGCGCCGTAATCATTGCCTTTTCACCGACTGTGCTATGATTTTCAGCAAACTATAGAAGAATTCTGTAACAACACCTGAGGTTGCGGTTCTCGTGCAGGGAATGCGCAGCGAAAAGGCTTTTGCTGTAACGAACACTGGAGATATAAAAATGTCAGGGAAATTCCTTGCGCGTGCGTCGGCGTTGTCGCTGGCTGTATTTTTGGCGGCTTGTGGGGGGGATGAGAATTCGACGCCTCTTGTTTCCGGTACCAATACACCAAACCAGCCGAACAACGATTCAGCTAACGGTGGAGCGGATACTACTCCCGATGCAACCGCAGAAGAAACCGTCGTCCTTGGCTCGGGTGAAGGCGATGCATTCATAGAGGGCTCAATCACTAGCGAGGTCACCAGCCTTCCGCCTCGGGGAACAACTTCACTTAATGTTTCAATTGCTAACGCATCAGACGGAAACTCTTTGATAGCCGACCGAGATATACAGGTCAGCTTTAGGTCTGGCTGCCTGACTAACGGAACAGCTTCGATCAATTCCCCCATCGTAACCGGCTCAGGGATCGCGCAGACCACGTACACCGCCAATGGCTGCACCCCCACAGATACCGTTACAGCATTCATTGAAGGCGAGCAAGCCACAGCCAGCATAGTTCTCAACATTGACGGTGCAGAGGCAGACAGAATCGTTTCCAACGATCCAGAATATACATCTATCGCACCTTCAGGCTCAGGATCCTCTGCAAGGCCATCTGAATCAGAGGTTAGCTTTCAAGTTGTTGACCAAGCCGGAGATCCCGTACCCGGTGTAACTGTGAACTTCAGAATTTCTGGTGACACTCCATCACCAGAGCTACCAGTAACCATTGACCCAGCACAAGCAACTTCAGACAGCAATGGCAATGTCTCGACACTAGTGATCGCTGGATCCGACTCGACAGTAGTGAGGGTAATCGCAGGCATTGAGAAGTCCGATGGAAGCTTGAGCGAAACCCAGTCGCAACCAATTGCAATCAACTCGACTATTCCTGTTGAGTCTGGGCTGACCCTTGCCGCAAGCAACCTCATTCCTGACGCTCAGTTTACAGCAGGTATTGAGGTCGATTTCACTGTCTTCGCAACTGACAAGAATGGCCAAAACGTCAGGGGCAACACAACAATCAACTTCACGTCCACAGGCGGATCGATAACCCCCGAATGCCAATTGAACGAAGATGGTGCCTGCACAGTTATTTGGCGTAGCCAAGCACCGTGGCTAACAAAACCCGAAATAACTGCAACCACAATTGGCGAGCTAACCGCAGGCGGTGTCGGCTCGATATCCCAGACTGGCAGCCTCTTCATTTCCAGCTCTAAGAATCCAACAGTTACTTTAGCCCCAGGCGCAAAAGCTGGGGAGTACTGCGCTTCCGTTTCCGTTGAGGATGCTGCTGGAACTCTAATTCACCCACCAACCGGAACAGAAGTCGCGTTTTCAATTAGTAGCACTGGAGAGATTCTTTCAGCAGAGACTACAAAAACTGTCCGCGGATCCTCTCTTCCCGACAATGAAAGTGCATACTCCGCTTGCGTATTCGCCCAGCGTTCTGACGATACTGTACCAGCGAAGCTTACTGTTACCGTTACAACGCCGGGCGAAACAGTAGCAGAGGACTTGCTCGACATTTAAGACTAAAGATCTTAACCAGCAAAAAGCCCGGCCTCAGCGCCGGGCTTTTTGCTTACACCCAAACTTTCCGCGTTAATACGCCCCTTCTGATTTCAACGGGCGCCCTGCCCACCATCGCACACTGCCATCTTGTGATAGACTCAAAAATCGAACAGTACCGGAGCCCATGATGCTGCGTGAGCAAGGCGATTCTCGAGTTATTAAGCCAGACACCGCATTGGGGAGAGCACTCACAGATGTTTTGAGGTTCTGACGAACAGTTATCAAGGTAAAGAGTCATGACAGTGACTTGTGAGCAACGATTACTCTATCGTGTCGGCACAACACCGCTTGAGAAAGCAAATGAGGATGCAAAATCTCTTGCAGAGCTACTTTGGTTTACCGAGTACCGGCCAACGATGCCTGAATTGAACCAAGTGCGATCGGAGATAACCTCCGAGGAATTCCAACGCTTACTGTGCGTTTTAGAACTGCTAAGCCAGTACCCAGTGTGCCCTCGCGACAAAGCGGAAAGGCTTCAGCAGCTAACTCGCCGCTTTCATAGTCTTTTGTTGGGCGACAAAGGCCCACAGCCGCGCGGGAGATACTCTCCCAGCAAGCGATGGAAGCTTAGCGACAAAACTGAAGCCTTTCGAAAGGCCCTTCTACCAATGCAAACCCGAACCTACGCAGATTCAACGGGCCGGCATCATGGGCTGAGCATTTAATTGCACGTCCGCTGACAGTCAACGCAACGGGCCTTTTTGCTTACACCCCAACTTTCCGCGATAATACGCCCCTTCTGATTTCAACGGGCGCCCTGCCCTGTATCCATTCTCCTGAACACCGAGTCATCTGACGCATGAAAGAGACCGTATCCGAGCTTCTCCAGTCTGCACTGGCCGCCCTGCAATCCGAAGGCACCCTGCCGGCTGACCAGACCTTTACCCCCCAGGTGGGTAACACCAAGGACAAATCCCACGGCGATTACGCCTGCAACATTGCCCTGATGGCCGCCAAGTCGGCTGGCTGCCCGCCACGAAAGCTGGCCGAGGCACTGGTGGCGGCGTTGCCGGAGAGTTCAGCGGTTGAGAAGGTGGAAATTGCCGGGCCGGGCTTTATTAACTTTTTCATGAGCACCGCCAGCGCGTTCGGCATTGTGAACAGCATTCTGGATGAAGCGGAGCAGTTCGGCCGCAACAACACCGGCAAGGGCGAGAAGGTTCAGGTGGAGTTTGTGTCTGCCAACCCCACCGGCCCACTGCACGTGGGCCACGGCCGTGGCGCCGCGATTGGCGACTGCCTGTGCCGCCTGCTAGAAGCCAACGGTTACGACGTTACCCGGGAGTTCTACTACAACGACGCCGGTGCCCAGATCAACAACCTGGCCCTGTCGGTTCAGTCCCGCGTTAAGGGCCTGACTCCAGAAGACGAAAGCTGGCCGGAAGACGGCTACCGGGGCGACTACATTGTCGACGTAGCCAACGCCTATATGGCCGGCGAAACCGTGATTGCCGACGACCGGGAAGTGACCGCCAAGGCCGACCCGGACGACCAGGACGCCATCCGCGAATTCGCCGTAGCTTACCTGCGCCGGGAACAGGACCTGGACCTGAAAGCCTTTGGCGTTCAGTTCGATGTGTATTTCCTGGAATCGTCCCTTTACGAAGATGGCAAAGTAGAAGCCACCGTTGAGCGCCTGAAAGCCAACGGCTACACCTACGAACAGGACGGCGCCATGTGGCTGAAAACCACCGAGTTTGGCGACGACAAAGACCGGGTTATGCGCAAAAAGGATGGCGGCTACACCTACTTCCTGCCGGATGTGGCCTATCATCTGGACAAGTGGCAGCGTGGCTTTACCACCGTGATCAACGAACAGGGTGCAGACCACCACTCCACCGTGACCCGCGTGCGCGCCGGCCTGCAGGCACTGAAAGCCGGCATCCCACAGGGCTGGCCGGACTACGTTCTGCACCAGATGGTGATGGTGACCCGCTCCGGCCAGGAAGTGAAAATCTCCAAGCGGGCCGGCAGCTACGTAACCGTACGGGACCTGATCGACGAAGTGGGCCGCGACGCTACCCGATTCTTCCTGGCCGCGCGCCGCGTGGATTCCCAGTTGACCTTCGATATCGACCTGGCCCGCTCCCAGACCAATGAAAACCCGGTGTATTACATCCAGTATGCCCACGCCCGGATTTGCAGCGTACTGCGCAAGTTGGCCGCCGAAGGCGTACAGCGGGGCCTGAACGAGTGTGTGGGCGATTTGAGCCTGCTGACTCTGGATGAAGAAAAAGAACTGGCCAATCAGCTGGCGAAATACCCGGAGCTGATTGCCAACTCCGCCGCCCAGCGCGAGCCGCACCACCTCACCCACTACCTGCGTGAGCTGGCCGGGCAGTTCCACACCTACTACAACGCCCACAAGGTGTTGATTGAAGACACTGCCCTGCGGGACGCCCGTGTGAGCCTTTACCTGGCAGTACGCCAGGTGATTGCCAACGGCCTGGACTTGCTGGGCGTGAGCGCACCGGAAGAGATGTAAACCGGCCATGGCCAGAGACTACGCCAAAAAGGATCGCCCCGCGGGCAAAGGCGCCGCTGCCCCCAGGCAGAAGACCGCCGCCCGCAAGGCATCAAAACCCAAGCGCAGCGCCCCTGCGCACAGGCAGCACGGGAGCTTGTCCTTGAAGTGGGTTCTGTCTCTGGCCGCTGTTGGTGGCTTTATCGGTTTTATTGTTTACCTGAACACCCTGCCTGTAGGCCCGGAAGCGCCGAAACAGGCAGCGCCGGCCCAGCAACAAGCAAGCCCTGCAGCCACCAAGGCCAGGCAGGACGCTGCCCGGCAAAAAGAGCAGAATTTCCGCTTCTATGAAATGCTGCCGGAATCTGAGGTGGTGCCTCCGAAAGTACAGGAGTACACCCCGGGCCCGGCCAAAACGGCGTTCGACTACATCCTCCAGTCCGGCTCCTTCCGCAGCAAGGAAGACGCTGAGCGCCAGCGTGCCCAGATTGCCTTCCAGGGCCTTCGCGCCCACGTTCAGCAGATCACACAGGATAATGGCGGCATTTGGTACCGGGTGAATGTCGGCCCGTTCACCTCTCGCAGCCAGATGAATTCGGCTGTGGACAAGCTGGTGTCCATCAATATCCAGCCTTTGGTTCGTAAAGTTCCCAAAGAAGGCTGAAGCTTCCGACACAACCTCTTAAGGCGCGGGGGGCTTGCCTGCGGGCCAGCACATTGCTCGGGGACAGGTTTGGGGGCGGCTTTCCAAAAATTTGCGGAGCCATGGATGGCGGAGCAGAAGCGCCACAGGGATGTGCCGCAAGGAGCGGTTTTTGGAAAGCCGCCCCCAAACCTGTCCCTCCCCCCGCGACCAAAGCCGCCAAACCTGGGCCACTTGAATTCCCGCCAGCTGCCTCCATAAACCTGAAATACGATTTTTCACACAGGCAACTGGAGCCAAAATGACTACCATAGTTTCCGTCCGCCGGGACGACGAAGTCGCCATGGGCGGCGATGGCCAGGTTTCTCTGGGCAACACCGTCATGAAAGGGAACGCCCGCAAAGTGCGCCGTTTGTACAACGGCCAGGTTATTGCCGGGTTTGCCGGTGGCACTGCAGACGCCTTTACCCTTTTTGAACGCTTTGAAGCCCAGCTGGAGAAACACCAGGGCAACCTCACCCGCGCTGCGGTGGAGCTGGCCAAAGACTGGCGTAGTGACCGTGCTCTTCGCAAGCTGGAAGCCTTGCTGGCCGTGGCCGACAAGACTGCGTCGCTGATTATTACCGGTAACGGTGATGTCATCGAGCCGGAACAGGGCCTGATTGCCATTGGTTCCGGCGGGGCCTTTGCCCAGGCGGCGGCACGGGCACTGCTCGAGAATACCGATATGAGCGCCCACGAGATTGCAGAGAAGGCGTTGGAGATTGCCGGCGACATCTGCATCTACACCAACCAGAACCGCACTCTGGAAGTGCTGCCCATCAAAGACTGACCGGAGCGACCATGTCTGCAATGACTCCCCGTGAAATTGTTCACGAACTTAACAAACACATCGTGGGCCAGCAGGAAGCCAAGCGTGCCGTGGCCATTGCCCTGCGTAACCGCTGGCGCCGGATGCAGCTGGACAGCAGCCTGCGTGACGAGATTACCCCCAAGAATATCCTGATGATCGGCCCCACCGGTGTGGGTAAAACCGAGATTGCCCGCCGCCTGGCGAAGCTGGCCGATGCGCCCTTCCTGAAGGTAGAAGCCACCAAGTTTACCGAAGTGGGCTACGTGGGCCGGGATGTGGAGTCCATTATCCGGGACCTGGCGGATATGGCCGTGAAGATGCTCCGCGAGAAGGAGATGAAACGGCACGAAAACCGTGCCCTGGACGCGGCCGAAGACCGCATTCTGGATGCCCTGCTACCGCCGGCGCGGGATTTCAACGAAGACAGCCAGCGTACCAGCAACGATTCCGCCACTCGCCAGATGTTCCGCAAGAAACTGCGCGAAGGTGAGCTGGACGACAAGGAAATCGAGATCGACCTGCGCAGCAGCGGCGCCGGCGTTGAGATTATGGCGCCTCCCGGCATGGAGGAGATGACCAACCAGCTGCAGAGCATGTTCTCCAACCTGTCTTCCGACAAGCGCAAGACCCGGAAGATGAAGGTGGCAGACGCCCTGAAACTGGCCAAGGACGAGGAAGCCGCCAAGCTGGTGAACGAGGAAGAGATCAAACAGAAAGCGCTGTTGGCCGTTGAGCAGAACGGCATCGTGTTTCTCGACGAGATCGACAAGGTGGCCAAGCGTTCCGAGAACACCTCGTCTGACGTCTCCCGTGAAGGCGTACAGCGTGACTTGCTGCCGCTGATCGAGGGCAGCACCGTAAGCACCAAGTATGGTGCCGTGCGTACCGATCACATCCTGTTCATCGCCTCCGGTGCGTTCCACCTGTCCAAGCCGTCGGACCTGATTCCGGAACTGCAGGGCCGTCTGCCGATCCGGGTAGAGCTACAAGCGCTGACCCCGGACGACTTCAAGCGCATCCTGACCGAGCCGGACGCGTCTCTGGTGCAGCAGTATGAAGCCCTGATGGGCACCGAAGGCGTGAAGCTGACGTTTGCAGACGATGCCATTGCCCGTATTGCGGAAGTGGCCTACAAGGTGAACGAAACCACCGAAAACATCGGCGCCCGCCGCTTGCATACGGTACTGGAGCGCCTACTGGAAAGCCTGTCGTACGATGCCGGCGACAAGGTAACCGAGGTGTTCGAAGTCACCGCCGCCTATGTCGACGAGAAACTGGGCGAGTTGGCAGAAGACGAAGACCTGAGCCGGTATATCCTGTAAGCCGACAGCCAGGTAAGCAAAAGGCCGGAGGGGTTGTCCCGTCCGGCCTTTTTTGTGCCAGCTTGCCAGGCAGCCATTCAGAAAGCGGACTTTAAACCGGACATTTAACGCCTAAAAAGCAGCTCTCTCCTGCCACCGACTCACACCAAAACCTTTATTTATGGGCACTCACTGTGGCATTGTGGAACTTTCAAAGCGGACATTAAACCGGACACTCCTGACAAAGCTCGACCAGAATATACCAAGGACTGTGTATGACTTCATTTATGGACCTGGCCCCGTTCGTACCGCAGGAAGAGGCGCTGATTAAGCACGAGCTTCTGGACCTTGCCAGCACGCTGAACCGTGAAGCCGCCAAACTGACCGGCCGGCTGGCCGACGAAACGGCCGTAACTATCCGAAAGCACATGGCGGTGATCAATTCCTACTACTCGAATTTGATCGAAGGTAATCGAACCCTTCCCCATGAAATACGGGAAGCCCAGCGGGGCGATTTCAGCCACGATCCGGTGGCCAGAGACCACCAGCTGGAATCTATCGCACACATTGCTGTCCAGGACTGGGTTCAGGAGCAGAATCCGGATCTTGACCGGGTATGCTCAACGGGCTTTCTGAGAGAGTTACACGAGCGCTTTTACCGGGATTTACCCGAGTCGCTTCGAATCATGAAATCCGGGAACGGAGAGGAGCGATGGGTAGAACCAGGCAGGTTCCGAAGACAGTCTGTCACAGTCGGCCGGCACCTGCCCCCGCCTGCGGAACATATCGAACAGCTTGTGTCTCAGGCATGCGAGCATTATTCGGGCAAGCTTTACTCTGGCGACAAGCGTTTTATCGCCCTGGCGTGTGCCCACCATCGTCTACTCTGGATTCACCCGTTCCTGGATGGCAATGGCCGTGTTATCCGGCTCTGGACCGACGCGGCATGGAAGGCAGCCGGGCTGGAAAGTATCGGGGTCTGGTGTCTTAGCCGGGGCCTCGCGCGGCAGTCGGATAGCTATAAGGCAAAGCTGGCCCGCGCGGACTTCCCTCGCCAGGGCAACCATGATGGCCGAGGATACCTCAGCGAAACGGAATTGGCGTTATTCGCCAGATTCATGCTTGAGACTGCCAGGGATCAGGTGGCTTACATTGCCGGCTTGCTTGATCTTAGCGGGATGCAGAAACGCATTCGCAGTTATGTTCAGGCGAGAAATGAAGGCCGAATTCCGGGCGTTGACGGAGCACTGAAACCGGAAGCTTCACAGATTCTGTTCCAGGCCTTCATTCAGGGCGCGCTCGAACGCTCCACCGCACTGGAAATGACCGGCGCGTCCGAAAGCCGCACAGCACGAAGGCTCATCAAGCAGTTGAAAGACGACGGGCTGCTGAGTGAAACCAGCAGTCGATCCCCTCTGAAATGGGAAATCCCGGAACATGCGGAACCTTACTACTTCCCGCAGCTTGCTCCCGGTATCTGACTATCGATCAAAGGACAGAAGAGTCACAGGCCCTACTGGGCCCGGGAAAACAGATGGGTAACGTTACTGATCCCGCTGGCCAGTTTGCCCTTCTCGGCCTGCTTCTTGCGGCCCTTGGCCACGTACAGAGGTAACAGTTCGCCATACAGGCTGGTGGAGATGGTGCGCTGCTCGTCTTCCAGGCGGTCCCGGCGTAGTTTGATGCCGTATTTCGCCAATTTTGGCTCCAGTTCATCGGCCCGGCTGAGCAAGTCCCGCCTGGTCATCTGGTAGGCGTGTTCACACACCATGCGGCGGCTCTGGAAGCTGAATACGTTGGAGAAGAACAGCTTGGCATCGTCCCGGGTGGGTTCGAACAGCAGGATGTCTTTGTCCGGGTAATCCCGGGCGTATTGGGCAATGCCCGACTGCATTCTCGAATAAACCATGGTGCGGAACATCTGGGACAGCAGGTTGGGCATGCCCGAGCGGGTGAGATCGCCCGGCTGCATGGTGCCTGCCCGCACGGCCGCGCTGGCATCGATGGGCACTTGCGGATTCACCGCCAGCACCAGGTCCGCACCATCCTCGAAAGCGACCGATGCATGCAGGCCTTTTCTCAGGGTGCCGTCTACATAGTACCGGCCGTCTACGTCTACCGGCACATACAAGCCCGGAGAGGCCGTGCTGGCCTGTACCGCCCTGGAAATGGGCACGTGGTCGAAACCCGGCGCTCCGAAACACACGGCTTCGGTACTTTCTACATCGGCAGCCACCACGTACAGCCGGTGCTTCAGTTGCCGGAAGTCGTTAGTGCGCCCCAGCATGGTGAAGGCCCGGCGCAGGTAATCATGAAGACCTTCGTTGTCGAACAACCCCGCCGGGGCCGCCTGGGCCAGGATGGTCATGGCCTCCAGCAGGCTCTGGTCGTAGGGGTTGTTGACGAAACGGCTGATGGCGGTGGAGATCAGCTTCGGCACGGCCAGCAAGCGGTTACCGTATTCCCGGAGCGCCGGGCGGTAGAACACTTCCGGATGGAAGGGATGCACTTCGGCTTCATTGCGCACAAAGATCCGGCACAGCTGGGCGGTGGTCACCTGGTTGGCCAGGTTGGCGGCCACAAAGGAGCCGGAGTTCACGCCTACGTACACGTCCACATTATTGAAGTCGAGGCCGTCCAGCGCTTCATCCAGCGCCCGCAGGGCACCGATTTCATAAATACCGCCCAATGGGCCGCCGCCGCCAAGGGCTAGGCCTATGCGTGGTGCGGATTTAAGCTCGGTCGACTGCTTCATCGGCTGTCCTTCACGGTTACTGCAGCGAATTTACCCTACTAACCTAACAACGGTTTTTAGAGTGCGCACCCTATAACCACCGGAAAATCAGGAAACGGCCTGTTCCGCCAGTGCAACGGGAGAGGACTTCACCGGCCGCAGGTAGCGGCCGAAACCGGCATTTCGGATGGCCAGGTCAACGCAGCTCTTGATCACATGGGGAGAGTCCAGCAGCAATACATCTTCCAGCAACTGGATCGCCCATTCCCGATCGATACTGCGAATAACCGATTTCACCTTGGGCAGACTGGCTGCGTTCATAGACAGGGAATCGTAGCCCATGGCCATCAGCAACAAGGCACCGCCCGGATCACCGGCCAGCTCGCCACAGATGCCTACCGGTTTGCCAACGGAGTGGGCATCCTGTGCAATCCGTACGAGTGCCTGCAGCACGGCCGGGTGGTAAGAGTGGTAAAGCTGGGCCACGCGGGGGTTGTTTCGGTCGACCGCCAGCAGGTACTGGGTGAGGTCGTTGGAACCGACCGACAGGAAGTCCACCCGCTCGGCCAGTTCGCGAATCTGGTAAACCGCAGCCGGCACTTCCACCATCACGCCCACCTTGGGCATGTGGATGTCGTAACCTTCTTCCCGAACCTCGTGGTAAACCCGGTAAATCAGGTGCAGGGACTCCTCCACCTCGGAAATGTTGCTGATCATGGGCAGCATGATCTGCAGATTGTTCAGGCCCTCGCTGGCCTTGAGCATGGCCCGCACCTGTACCAGGAAGATTTCCGGGTGGTCCAGGGTAACCCGGATGCCACGCCAGCCCAGGAACGGGTTTTCTTCCTGGATGGGGAAATAGGTCAAGGCCTTGTCGCCGCCGATGTCCAGGGTACGCATGGTAACCGGGTTGGGGGCGAAGGCTTCCAGCTGCTCCCGATAATATTCCCGCTGCTCCTGCTCGGAGGGGAAGCGGTCCTTGATCATAAACGGCACTTCGGTTCGGTACAGACCAATACCCTCGGCGCCATGGGAAAGCGACCGCAATACATCGGTCATCAGGCCGGTATTCACCAGCAACGCGACCCGGTGGCCGTCGGTGGTTTCACAGGGTTTGTCCCGCAGGGCTTCCAGGCCGCGAATCAGCTCGTTTTCTTCGTCGCAAATAGCCTGGTAGAAGGCCCGCAGATCCGCCGAGGGCGAGGCGAAAATCTGCCCTTCGAAACCGTCGACAATCAGTTCCCTGCCATCCAGCTGGTTCACCGGAATATCCACCAGGCCCATCACCGTGGGCACACCCATGGCCCGGGCCAGGATGGCCACGTGGGAGTTACTGGAGCCTTTTACGGATACCAGACCCACAAGCTGGCCTTTGGGTACTTCCCCGAGCATAGCCGGAGTGATTTCGTCACTGACCAGTATCGTATGCTCGGGATATTCCAGGTGTTTCTGCTCACCTTCCTGCAAGTGTGACAGCAGGCGGCGGCCGAGATCCCGGATATCCACTACCCGCTCCTGCAGGTAGTGGTCGTCCATCATCTCGAAATGCCGGATGTACTGCTGAACCACCTGCTTAAGGGCGCCCTGAGCCCAGGTACCCTCGCGGATTTTGTTGACCACCTCGCCGGGCAGGGCTTCGTCGCTGAGCATGCGCAGATACACATCGAACAGTGCCTGCTCTTCCGGTCGCAGCTGGGACGCCAGCCGGTTCGCTACCCGTTCGATATCTTCCCGTACTGCCTGCACGGCGGACTGGAACAGCGCCAGTTCCTGCTCGATCTCCTCGGTAGGCTTCTCGGGCACCAGGTCCAGGTCTGCCGCCGGATACACAACTACGCCGGTGCCAATGGCCACGCCCGGAGCACCAGGCACGCCGTTGAAGCTGACGTCCTGGGTTTCTTCACCGGTAAGCGACAGGCCGCTGATCGCGCCCGTGGCTTCACTGTGCGCGATCACCCCGGCCAGTTGGGCTGATACGGTAACCAGGAATGCTTCTTCCCCTTCATCAAAGCACCGGGAGCTTTCCCGCTGCTGGACGACCAGCACGCCAAGTACGCGGCGGTGGTGGATAATGGGCACACCGAGGAAGGAACGGAATCGTTCCTCACCGGTTTCAGGAAAGTAGCGGTAGCGCGGATGGGAAGGGGCGTCTTCCAGGTTGATGGGTTCTTCGCGGGAACCCACCAGGCCAACAAGACCCTCAGAATAGGCCAGGCTGACCTTGCCCACAGAATCCTTGTACAGGCCTTCTGTGGCCATCAGGATGTAACGGTTGGAGGCCGGGTCCAGCAGGTAAACGGAGCAGACCTCGGTGTTCATGGCTTTCTGCACCCGCGATACGATGATCTCCAGCGCCTCGTTCAGATCGCGGGCGCTGTTCACCTCTTGTACTAGACTTCGCAGGATGCTCAGCATGGAGTCAGTCCGTCATTTCTGATGTTCCTTCAACGCCGGTTCTGCTCACTCCGATGCCACTGTTCCATGTTATGGAACAGTCTGGGAGCCAGTTCTCTCAGCGCACGTCTGTATACTTCTCTCTTGAATGAGACCACCTGCCCCAACGGATACCAGTAGCTTACCCACTGCCAGCCGTCGAACTCCGGTGAATCCGTGCCATCCACGCGTACATGCGCGTCTGGCGATAACATCCTCAGCAGGAACCATTTCTGTTTTTGCCCCACACAAACGGGGTGCGAGTTGTGGCGTACCATCCTTCGCGGAAGACGGTATCGCAGCCAGCCCCGGGTGCAGCTGATGATTTCCACATCGCTGGCACTGAGGCCGATTTCCTCTCCAAGCTCCCGATACAGCGCGTCTTCCGGTGATTCATTGTGCTTGATACCACCCTGCGGAAACTGCCAGGAGTCCTGCCCTATTCGCCTTGCCCAGAGAACTTCTCCCCTGTGGTTGGCCAGAATGATTCCGACGTTGGGTCTGAAACCGTCTGAGTCGATCACGGCACAGTCCTCGTTAAAGTCGGCTGCCGGTTAATTTGTAACCGGCGGAAATTGTCCAAGTTGCTCTCATTCTTACAGAATCCCAAGGGTTCGGCAAACGGAGCCGTTGGCGGCAGGTCATGCTAGACTGTGCGCCTTGCTACGAAGCCTGTAACGATGGGAGGAAACGGCTTGACGCTCGCAATTTTTGATCTGGACAACACCCTGCTCAATGGTGACAGCGACCACGCATGGGGTGAGTTTCTGGTGGAAGAAGGCATGGTGGATGCCGAAGAGTACAAGCGGGCCAATGACCGCTTCTATGAGGAATACCTGAACGGCGAGCTGGACGTTTTCCACTATCAGCGTTTTGTACTGGCGCCGTTAACCCGGCACAGCATGGATGAGCTGGAAAGCTGGCGCGAAGCCTTTATGGCCAAGAAAGTTCAGCCGATGATGCAGGACAAGGCCGCGAAACTGCTGGCAGAGCACCGCGAGCAGGGTCATACGCTGATGATCATCACCGCCACTAACCGATTTATTACCGAACCGATTGCCGAGTTACTGGGCGTAGACCACCTGATTGCCACGGAACCGGAGCTGGTAAACGGCAAGTTCACCGGCGAAGTGGCGGGTACGCCGAGTTTCCAGGAAGGCAAGGTGGTGCGGCTGAATGACTGGCTGGCCGCCCATAACGAGAGCCTGGACGGCGCATGGTTCTACAGCGATTCCCACAATGATTTGCCGCTGCTAAAACAGGTGGCGAATGCGGTGGCGGTGGACCCGGACCCGACGCTGGAGAAGACGGCTATCGAGAATGGCTGGGCGGTGATGTCGCTGCGGGATTGATCGTAGCTGGTGCTACCGCACCGGTCGTGGGCAGGTAGGTCCTTCCGGGATACGCTGTGAATACGTCCATGTACGCTCGACAAAATCATCCATGATTTTGACGATCCCGGAAGGACCTACCTGCCCATGACCTACCTTGGGACTAGCGTGCCTATCACAAAAACCCGGTAAGAGAGCGCACAAAGCACGACTTGATATAGTCGGTCTCCGGAATCCCCGGCACGATCGGATGATCAGGTGCCTGATGGCCCTGCTCCAACAGCTGCACAAACCGGTCAATCTTGCGGCCGCTGCCCCGAATAATGTCGATCAGCTTTTCCTGGGACAAATGCATGGAGCAAGATGCGGATACCAGCAATCCATCACGCTCCAGCAAGCGCAGTCCGAGCTGGTTCAGCCTGGCATAGGCCTGTTCACCCGCTTTCTGATCCCGGCGGCGGGGAATGAGTGCGGGCGGGTCCAGCACTACGATGTCGAACTTCTCTTTCTCGTCCGCCAGGGCTTTCAGGGCGTCGAAAGCATCGCCTTCAATCGTATCCACATTCTCCAGCCCGTTCAGTTTGGCATTGTGATGCACCGCATCCACTGCCGATGAAGACGCGTCTACACAGGTCACCTGGGATGCACCCGCACAAGCCGCTTGAATACCCCAACCACCCACGTAGCTGAACACATCCAGCACCTTCTTGCCGGGCGCATAGGCCTGAAGGCGCTGGCGGTTCATGCGGTGGTCGTAGAACCAGCCGGTTTTCTGGCCGCCAGCCAATGGCACTTCAAAGCGGGCGCCGTTTTCTTCTACCAGAACGGTGTCGGCTTCCGGGCCATGAGCAAATTCCACGTAGGTATCCAGACCTTCCACCTTGCGCATCTTGCCATCGTTTTTCAGCACGATAATGCGGGCATGGGCCAGGCGCTGAACGGCTCGCACGATGGCGTCTTTCATTTGCTCCATGCCGGCGGTGGAGATTTGCACCACGACTACGTCGTCAAAGCGGTCAACCACCAGACCAGACAAGCCATCGCTGTCGCCAAAGACCCAGCGGTAGAACGGTTTGTGAAACAATCTTTCCCGCAGACTCAGTGCTGCCTCCATGCGGTCGGTTAAGCGCTTCGGCGTCATGCCATGGTCCGCCTCCCGGCTGATCAGCCGGCCGCAAATCAACGCATGAGGATTCACAAAGGCGATACCCATGGGCTTGTCATTCGAAGCACGCACCTGCACCTGCGAGCCAGGTTCAAACCCCGGCAGCGGGCTACGCTTGGTGTCCACCTCATTGCTGTAAACCCACAAGTGGCCGGCACGGAGACGGCGTTCTGCGCCTTTGCGCAGGTACAGAACGGGAAAGTCCATCAATGATTATTCCTCAGCGGCCACGTGTTCTGCGTACGCCGCAGCATCCATCAGGCCGTCAAGCTCGCCTTCATCGGCCAGCTTCACCTTGAACATCCAGCCATCGCCATACGGGTCTTCATTGACGATTTCCGGCTCGTCTTCAAGCTTTTCATTGATCTCGATAACCTCACCGGTCACCGGGCTGAATACGTCAGACGCTGACTTAACGGATTCCGCCACACCGGCTTCCTCACCACCGTTAACAGTCACGCCGACCTCGGGCACGCCGATGTAGACCACATCGCCCAGTTGCTCCTGGGCAAAGTCGGTGATGCCCACGGTAGCCGTGCCGTCAGCCTCTACCCGCACCCATTGGTGAGTCTCGATGTATTTCAGATCTGCAGGAATGTCGCTCATGATTTGTGTGTCCTGTTGAAATTTTCCGCGCAGTTTAACCGAAGAGATTAGTTCCAGCGAATGCTCCGGGCCAGCTTCACGAACGCGTTCAGGTAATCCACGGCTTCGTCGCGCTCCCGGAAGCCCAGAAAGATCTGTTTGGGCATGCCCTGCTGGCCCAGTTTCAGGGCTTTTATAGGCAGGTTGCGGGCATATTCATCCACCAGCCACCGGGGCAGTGCACTCACGCCTCGCCCTGCGGCCACCATCTGCAACATGATGTCAGTGGTTTCAATGGTTTTATGCCGAGCCGGACCAGTATGGGCGGGCAGGAAGAACCGGGTAAAAATGTCTAGGCGCTCGACCGCAACCGGATAGGTAATGAGGGTTTCCTGCTCGAGCTGATGGGGTTCTACCCAGTGCTCGCCCGCCAGCGGATGGGTTTCGGGGACGACCAGCACCTGCTCATAATCGAATACCGGCTCGAAACACACGCCGGGCTTGTGCAGCGGGTCCGGGGTCACCAGCAGGTCGATGTCATGGCCGAACAACGCGCCCATGCCACCGAACTGGAACTCCTGTTTTACATCCACATCGACATCCGGCCATTGCTGCAAGTAGGGGCCGACGACCTTCAACAGCCATTGGTAACAGGGATGGCATTCCATACCCACCCGCAAGCTGCCTCGCTGGCCTTTGGCAATCTGGCGGATCTGCATTTCTGCATGCTCAAACTGTGGCAGCAACCGATTCGCCAGCCCCAGCAGCTGATTGCCGGCCTGGGTAAACCGCAACTGACGGCCTTCGCGAAGCCAGACCGGAGTGCCCAGCTGTTGCTCCAGCTTACGCATCGAGTGAGACAGCGCCGACTGGGTGAGGTGCAGCTGCTCCGCTGCAGCAGTGAGCGAGCCCTGACGCTCAACCGCGCGCAATATTTCCAGGTGATGCCGTTCGATCATGACCAATCCGTGAATAATATTCATTGAATGCTGAAATAATACCATTTTTATTCATGCTGTCACCCACCTAACCTTTGCCCTTCTGATTCAACACACAGGATTCAAGGATTCGATCATGGCAATCACACACAACCTGGGCTTTCCCCGCATAGGCAGTCAGCGGGAGCTGAAATTTGCACTGGAAAGTTACTGGGCTGGCCGGCAGACCGAGCAGGAATTAGCCATCACAGCCGCCGAACTGCGACGACGCCACTGGCAGCAACAAGCAGGGCTGGATTTCGTGCCCGTAGGGGATTTTTCCCTGTACGACCAGGTGCTGGACATGTCCGTTACCCTGGGCAACCTGCCTGAGAGAGCCACAGGCAAGCAAGGCTCGGAGCTGGACGCCTATTTCCGCGCCGCCCGGGGCCGAGGCGCCAATGACAGCCCCTGTTGCGCCACCGCGGCGGGCGAGATGACCAAGTGGTTCGACACCAACTATCACTACATTGTGCCGGAGTTTACCGCCGACACCCGCTTTGAACTGAACCCCGAACGCCTGCTGAGCCAGTTGGCCGAGGCGCAGGCACAGGGCGTTAAGGCCAAACCCGTGATCATTGGCCCGGTGACCTATCTCTGGCTGGGTAAAACC
Source organism: Marinobacter sp. bablab_jr003 (assembly GCF_016464245.1). NCBI lineage: Bacteria > Pseudomonadati > Pseudomonadota > Gammaproteobacteria > Pseudomonadales > Marinobacteraceae > Marinobacter > Marinobacter sp. bablab_jr003. The sequence continues at coordinate 52,572 of NZ_JADARC010000046.1, read as the reverse complement.
TCCGATGGCAGCAACCGGCTGGACTTGCTGGAACGCCTGCTGCCTGCGTATTCGCAACTGCTGGAAGCCCTGGCCGATGCCGGCGCTGACTGGGTACAGATTGATGAACCGGCCCTGGTGACCGACCTGGACGCCAACTGGCGCTATGCCTTCAATCTGGCCTATCACCAGCTCAAGGCCAATCGCCCGAAACTGCTGCTGGCCACCTACTTCGGAGAACTCCGGGACAACCTGCAACTGGCCTGCGAACTGCCGGTGGCCGGGCTGCACATTGATGCCGTGAGCGCACCGGCAGAAGTCAGCCGGGTGGCGGACTGGCTGCCGAGCCACAAGATTCTCTCGCTGGGCGTGATCAATGGCCGCAACATCTGGAAATCCGACCTGAACAATATTCTGGACTGGCTCGAACCACTGAACGAAAAGCTGGGCGAGCGCCTGTGGCTGGCGCCCTCCTGTTCACTGCTGCACGTGCCGGTCGACCTGGCCCGTGAGCAGGAGCTGGAAACCGAAATCCGTAGCTGGCTGGCCTTTGCAGTGCAGAAACTCGATGAGCTGCAAACGCTTGCAAAAGCACTTAACGAAGGTCGCACCGCCGTGCGCAGCGAACTGGCTGAAAACCGTATCGCCATCGAAAGCCGTCGCAGATCCAGCCGGGTAACCAACCCTACCGTTCAAAAAGCCGTTGCTGCGGTAACGCCAGAGCTGGGTAATCGCCAAAGCCCCTACCCCCAGCGAATCGCCAAACAACGGCAAATTCTTAGCCTGCCGGCATTCCCGACCACCACCATTGGCTCCTTCCCGCAAACTCCGGAAATCCGCCAGGCCCGCCTGCAGTTCCGCAAAGGCGAGCTGAGCGGCACCCAATACACCGAGCAAATGCAGGCAGAAATCGCCCGTTGCATCGAAGCGCAGGAAAAACTGGGGCTGGATGTGTTGGTGCACGGCGAACCCGAGCGCAACGACATGGTGGAATACTTCGGTGAACAGCTGGATGGCTACGCCTTTACGCGCTTCGGCTGGGTACAGTCCTATGGCTCCCGCTGCGTGAAACCGCCCATTCTGTTTGGCGACATTCGCCGGCCCAGGGCAATGACTGTGGACTGGATCCGCTACGCCCAGTCTCTCACCGACAAACCGGTGAAGGGTATGCTGACCGGCCCGGTGACCATTCTGAACTGGTCCTTCGTGCGGGACGATCAGCCAAGAAAAGACTCCTGCCTGCAACTGGCCCTGGCCATTCGCGAGGAAGTGCAGGATCTGGAGAAAGCCGGCGTGAATATCATCCAGATCGACGAAGCCGCCCTGCGCGAAGGCCTGCCGTTGCGGCAGTCAGACTGGGCAAACTACCTGGACTGGGCCATCAACAGCTTCCGCATCGCTGCCAATGGCGTGGAAGACGGCACCCAGATCCACACCCATATGTGCTATTCGGAGTTCAACGACATCATCGAAGCCATCGCCCGCATGGATGCCGATGTGATCACCATTGAAACCTCGCGGTCAGATATGGAACTGCTGGATGCCTTCCGGAACTTTGAATACCCGAACGATATCGGGCCGGGCGTGTATGACATCCACTCGCCCAACATTCCGGACAAGGACCACATCATCAACCTGATGACCCTGGCGGCAGAGCGCATCCCGGCAGAGCGGCTGTGGATTAACCCGGATTGCGGATTGAAAACCCGCAAGTGGGAGGAAGTGACGCCGGCGCTGGAGACAATGGTGGCGGCTGCGCAAGCACTGCGGGCCTGACACTCGCGCACAGTTTTGTCCCTATATGTTACAAACCGGCGTGCAGGTCAGCCATTGGGAATATATAGGGACATCTTGATCGGCTAGTAGCCGGCGCTACCTTCATCCAGGTTGAACCGGAACTGCTCTGCGCGGCAGACTTTTGTGGCGATGTTGCCGGAAGGATCGAGCTCAAACCAACGGTAGCCCGGGGCTAGCGGTTCTACCGCAAAATCTGTGGAACCTCGCGCAAACTGAATACAGGTCGACGGAGAGGCCATTAGCTGCACGCCGTTGCGCTGCTGCTGAAGCTCCTGATGAATGTGCCCCCAGAGCACGCATCTGACGTTCGTGTGCCGGTCGATCACCTGCCAGAAAGCCTCACGGTTTTTGAGGCCTATCTGGTTCATCCAGTCCGAGCCGATATCGACGGGGTGATGGTGCAGGCAAACCATGGTAGGCAAGCCCGAGTGTTCCGACAGGGTTTGGTCCAGAAACGCCAATTCGTCCGCCGAAAGCTCTCCATGCACTTTCCCGTGTACGGAGGAATCCAGCATAACGAAGTGCCAGCCCCCAAGCACAAACTGCCGGCGCCGGGCGTCGAATTCATCAGCAACGGCGTACATGGTGACTGAGTCATCGTGATTGCCGGCAATCCAGGCAGACGGGCACTGAAAAGCCTCCAGTTTCTGTCCGAAATAATGGTAGGAAGCCACGGAAGCATCCTGGCTGATATCGCCGGTGGCCAGAATCAGGTCAGGCTGGCCATGGCTGCGCAGAGCCTCTTCAATGACGGCCGACAGGCTTTCGCGGGTGTTCACCCCCAGCAGGGCACCATCTTCCCGTGCCATCAGGTGCGGGTCTGTCAGCTGTAAGACTTTTAGCGGGCGGGCAGATTGGTGGTCAGACATTCAGGACCTGTTGTGTTCGGGGCAGACGGTTGAAATTACAATGAGTGTACGATGGCCGGGTTCCTTTTGATTAATGTGAAATCGTAGATTGTTCACATTCTGGCCCGCAGACACAAAATTTTTGCAGTTTTTGACAACTTCACCACAGGCAGAGTGAGACGCTGTCTAGTCGATCCCCTCACCCGCCGACCAGACGGCCTTCTCCATGGGCAGGTGCCCGAAGCGCAAACAGTAATCCAGCCAGTCGGCCAGGAAACCATTCACCTGAACCTTTTCATCGGGGTGATGCATAAAACGGTTCGGGTAATCGTTCACCGGCGCGATCTGGCGTTGCCGGTAGCAACTGATGACTTCTGCCATCATTGCATCGTGGTAGACACGCACGGTCATCTGGGGATTATTCAACCAGCGGCCGCTGTTGTGGACCTGCTCCAGCAACAGGGTTTCGGTGAACTTTGCCGTTTGCAGCACTTCAATCCGCACTCGCCCCAAGTACTGGCTCTCCCGGTGCAATTCAAACTCGCACACCGGCTTGCCATCGGATTCCAGCTGCCGCAGTTTGCGGAGCCGCTGATAGTTGCCATCACACAACGCACCCAGCTGGCGTAAATCCGGCACATACGACTTGGGACGCTTCACCCACTCAGTCATGCCAACCACTCCCGGCGCAGCCTGTCGCGGTTCAGCTGTAGCCACTGGATAGCAATGATCGCAGCGGCATTGTTAATGCGGCCATCGGCAATCATGGCGAAGCACTCGCCGGCGCTGACCACGTGGCTGAGAATGTCTTCGTGTTCGTGCTCCATACCGAAAATACCACCGGCTTCGGCAGTGCTGACCTGTCCGCAATAGAGGTGGATCATCTCAGTGGTGCCGCCGGGGGAAACCAGGTAATCACAGATCTTGTCCAGCCGGCTGAAACTCAGGCCGGCTTCTTCCTGCCCTTCCCGCTGGGCTACGTCTTCCGGGCTTTCGCCTTCTTCGTTCATTCCGGCTACGAGCTCCAGCAACCAGGGGGATTGGTTGCGGCCCAGGGCGCCGAGGCGGAATTGTTCCAGCAGTACGACTTCATCCCTTTCCGGGTCGTAGGGGAGCACGCAGGTGGCGTCGCCGCGGATGAAGAGTTCGCGGGTGAAGGTGGGCATGTCGCGGCCGTCAAAGCGCGGGTGGGTCAGCCAGAGCTTGTCCATGCGGAAGAAGCCCTGGAAGACGGTTTCGCGTTTTTCGATTTTGACGTCGCTGGCGTTGAACTGGAACGGTTTCGGCATTCGGGTTTCCGGTTTGGTGTTCGGCTTGGAACGATAGCGGTAATGATGGTGAAGCTGCAAGTTACGGCCCCAGCCTTCTAGCCCGAAGTTTGGCGGTCCTTGGGACGTCCTTTCCAAAAACCGCTCCTTGCGGCACGTCCATGTGGCGCTTCTGCTCCGCCATCCATGGCTCTAAGCACCCAACCAAAAGGCTAGGTGCTCACAAACTCCAACCTCAAACCTTGTCGTAAAGCTTGGAGCCAGACTCCACGAACTCCCGAGACTTGGCCTCCATGCCGGCGTCAATTGCCGAGACTTCGTCAATGCCCTGCTCTGCTGCGTAATCCCTCACTTCCTGCGAGATTTTCATGGAACAGAACTTCGGCCCGCACATGGAGCAGAAGTGGGCCACTTTGGCAGATTCCTTGGGCAGGGTTTCGTCGTGGTAGGCGCGGGCGGTGTCCGGGTCCAGGCCGAGGTTGAACTGGTCTTCCCAGCGGAACTCGAAGCGGGCCTTGGACAGGGCGTTATCGCGAATCTGGGCGCCTGGGTGGCCTTTGGCGAGATCGGCAGCATGGGCGGCGATTTTGTAGGTAATGATGCCGGTTTTCACGTCGTCTTTATTGGGCAGGCCCAGATGCTCTTTCGGGGTGACGTAGCAAAGCATGGCGCAGCCATACCAGCCGATCATCGCCGCGCCGATACCGGAGGTGATGTGGTCATAGCCCGGGGCAATATCCGTGGTCAGCGGGCCGAGGGTGTAGAACGGCGCCTCGTCGCAGCATTCCAGCTGCTTGTCCATGTTCTCCTTGATCAGGTGCATGGGCACGTGGCCGGGGCCTTCGATCATGCACTGGACGTCGTGTTTCCAGGCGATCTTGGTGAGCTCTCCCAGGGTTTCCAGCTCGCCGAACTGGGCTGCGTCGTTGGCGTCGGCGATGGAGCCGGGGCGCAGGCCGTCGCCAAGGCTGAAAGAGACATCGTAGGCTTTCATGATTTCGCAGATGTCTTCGAAGTGCTCGTACAGGAAGCTTTCCTTGTGGTGAGCCAGACACCATTTGGCCATGATCGAACCACCCCGGGAGACGATGCCTGTGGTGCGCTTGGCAGTCATAGGCACATGGTGCAGGCGGACGCCGGCGTGGATGGTAAAGTAATCCACCCCTTGCTCGGCTTGTTCGATCAGGGTGTCCCGGAAGATTTCCCAGGTCAGGTCTTCCGCAACGCCGCCCACCTTTTCCAGCGCCTGATAGATAGGCACGGTGCCGATGGGAACCGGGGAGTTGCGGATGATCCACTCGCGGGTTTCGTGGATGTTCTTGCCGGTGGACAGGTCCATCACCGTGTCGGAACCCCAGCGGATACCCCAGGTCAGTTTTTCTACTTCGTCTTCGATGGACGAGGTCACCGCCGAGTTGCCGATGTTGCCGTTGATTTTCACCAGGAAGTTGCGACCGATGATCATCGGCTCGGTTTCCGGATGGTTGATGTTGGCGGGAATAATCGCACGGCCCCGGGCCACTTCATCCCGAACAAACTCGGGGGTGATTTCAGGCGGCAGGTTGGCACCGAAGGACTGGCCGGGGTGTTGATCCACCAGCAAGCCATTGGCCCGGGCGTCTTGCAGCTTCATATTCTCCCGGATAGCAACGTATTCCATCTCCGGCGTAATGATGCCCTGGCGGGCATAGTGCATCTGGGATACGTTTCTGCCGGGCTTGGCGCGAAGTGGCTTTCGCTCGTCCATAAACCGCAGGGGATCAAGCTGAGGGTCTTTCATGCGGCGGCGGGTGAATTCGGAGGTGTAGCCGTCCAGTTGCTCTACATCGCCCCGTTCGGCAATCCAGGCGGCACGAACCGGCGGCAAGCCCTTACGCAGATCAATAGTGGCTTCCGGGTCTGTGTAGGGCCCGGAGGTGTCGTACACCACCACTGGCGGGTTCTTTTCGCCACCCATTTCAGTGGGGGTGTCGCCCACGGTAATTTCCCGCATTGGCACCCGCAGATCAGGTCGGCTACCCTGCACGTATATTTTTCGTGAGCTTGGTAATGGTTTGATTGCTGCGGAGTCTACTTTTGCGGAGTCGCTGAGGTATGCTGGTAAGTCCGTCATGAAATGCTCCCGGTTGCTCTTGTGGTATCGGGTCGCGTATGACGGAGTTGCGACAAATAGCCCTACAGGCATGGTGTCGCGGTTCATCTGGCCTTAATCCCTACGCCGGTATTATCCGGATCAGGTCGCGGGTTCTGCGTTGCAATCTCAGCCGATCGCCAGTTTATGGCGAATCAGCACCCCGTCAAGACGCGATTCTGAATTGGTTTGCCCACAAAATACGTGGACTTAGCAAGTCTAGAGACGGGAACGATTATTGTCCATAATGGTCAACCAATACCTTTGGGTCATTGCCGGGCAGATTCCCGGAGTCAGTATTTCAGGAGAACCAATGAAAAAACGTTTACTTCCAGGATTGATCACCCTGCTCGCAGCCCAGCCTGCGCTTGCTCTGGATCTGATGGAAACCTACGAGAAAGCCCTGTCTTATGACTCCGGCATTGCCTCTGCCATGGCACAGTTCCAGGCACAGCAGGCAACCAGCGATGTCAGCAAGAGCGCCCTGCTGCCCAAAATCTCGGCGGTTGGGTCAGCAAGCTACACACGTTTCGAGCCCAGGAATATACCCGGGGGGGCAAACGCCGATGAGCTGACGCGGCAACTCTTCTCGGGAGACAGTTATCGAACCTACCGCTACGGCGTCGAGCTGACCCAGCCACTGTTCCGGGCTCAAGACTGGTTCAGCTACGAAGCCAGCCAATTCCAGGCCGAGGCGGCCGAGGCCCAGTACAACCTGGCCCAGCAACAACTGATTCTGGATGTGGCAACCGCCTACTTCGATGTCCTGCGCGCCAAGGACACCGTCACAACCGCAAAAGCGACTGAAACGGCCATCCAGCGCCAGTACGAACAGGCCCGGGAACGGTTTGACGTGGGGCTCATTGCCGTCACCGAAGTCTATGAAGCGCGTGCCAGCTACGACGATGCCAGGAGCCAGCGCATCGCCGCCGACAACGACCTGAATGTGGCCAGGGAACAACTGGCCCGGTTAACCGGAGAATATCCGGACGCCATGGAAAATCTCAGGCAGAATTTTCCGCTCGGGCGCCCGGAGCCCATGGATCCGACTTCGTGGGAAGCAACCGCGGTGGAGCAAAACTGGTCTATTCAGGCGGCCCTGAGGCAACTCAATGCCAGCGAAGCCAGCCTGAAAGCGGCAAAGTCCGGTCATTTGCCAACCCTTGAGCTGAGCGCCTCCTACCAGGAAACCAGTCTGGAGAACGCCCTTTTTACCCAGCAGGAGCGCAGCCAGTCCGTTGCCTCACTGTCACTGACCATCCCGCTCTACACGGGCGGCGGCACCCAGGCCGGCGCCCGGGAACAGCGTTCGCTGGTCACCGCCGCCGAACAGGACCTGAATACGGTGCGCCGGGATGTACAGGTGAACACCCGCAGCCTGTTCCTGACCGTGAACAACAACGTGGAGACAGCCTCTGCCCTTGAGCAAACCATCATCTCCCGCCGCAGTGCACTGGATGCAACCCGCGCCGGCTATGATGTAGGTACCCGGAACATTGTGGAAGTGCTGGATGCAGAACGTGCGTACTACGTGGCGCTGCGGGATTACGCCAACGCCCGCTATGACTACGTGATCAACACCCTGCAACTGAAGCAGGCGGCAGGCACCCTGAGCCCGCAGGATCTGATTGACCTGAACAACTGGCTCAGCGAAGGCGCACGGGGCATTGAAGCCCTGGCCGAAGAAGGAAAGACACTGGACGATCCGGTGCAGTAAGTCGGGCAGCTTGCAGAATATTCCGGGTGCCAGTGCGGCACCCGGAGTTACAACCGCTCCGTAATACCCTCCACGACCTTATCCAGCGCACCCCGGTTCTTGTTGACCACCGCCAGAGCCCGCTCACCGTATGCCTTCAGCGCCTCCGGGTCGTCTATCAGTGAACAGATCGCCCGCGCCAGCTCATCCGCATTTTCGACCAGCTGGACACCCTGATCATCCAGTAAGCGCTGATAGATTGTCTCGAAATTAAACACATGAGTGCCGGAGAATACCGGAATGCCCCAGGCCGCAGGCTCCAGCGGATTGTGCCCTCCCCGCTCGATCAGTGAGCCGCCCACGAAGGCGAGGTCACTGGCTCCGTAAAGCATCATCAGCTCTCCCATGGTGTCGCCAAGATACACCTCCGCACCAGCGGGAGATGCTCCTGTTGACCGGCGAACCACGGAAAAGCCCTCGCCTTGAGCCATCTCAGCTACCGAATCAAACCGCTCCGGATGCCGGGGCACAATGATGAGTAAGGCATCGGCGTGCTGAGCCAGAATCTGGCGATGAGCCGCCAGCAATTGCTCGTCTTCTCCGGTGTGGGTGCTGCCGGCAATCCAAACGGGGCGCTCACCCAGGGATTTTCGGAAGCTGACAGAGGCCGCACGGACATCATCAGGAATATCCGCATCGAATTTTACGCTGCCGGTGACCTCAACATTACCCGGAGCCACTCCGATGCGGCGAAACCGCTCTGCGTCTTTTTCGGCTTGCGCAGCCACCCAGCTGATGCTTTTGATAATAGGTGCTGCCACGCCCCGAACCCGTTCATACCCCCGGGCAGATCGTTCAGACAGACGGGCATTGATCAGAAAAACAGGCACATGACGGTGTCGGCACTGGCGAATCATATTGGGCCAGATTTCCGTTTCCATGATCACCAGGATGCGGGGGTTAACCCGATTCAGAAAACGGCGGATAGCGCCTGGTGTGTCGTAAGGGGCGTAGGCATAGGCTACCCTGTCACCAAACATCTTCCGGGCCTGGGCCAGCCCGGTATCGGTCATAGCTGTCATCAGGATGGTCGCACCCAGGTTACGGGCCAGCAGGCGCCGGACCATGGGGCCGGCGGCAATGGTTTCTCCCACGGAAACTGCGTGAACCCAGATAACCGGCCCGTGCATCTCGGGCACCAGTCCCAGCCGGTGCTGCCAGTTCTGCCTCAAGGCCGGCGCCTTGCGGCCCTGCCACCAGAGCCGGACAAGGATAAACGGCAGGGCGAGCCGGATCAGCAGGGAATAGATAAACTGGAACACGCAGGACTCCCGGCAAAACAGTGCGTTATCATAGGGATAAATTTGTTGTGGACGGGCATCTTGCCCCCCGGTAAAACGTTTGTCGATGCAGGATTCACGATTTTGAAAAAGAAGTACCGCAAACTCCCCAGAAACACCGACTACTCAGCTTACCGCCATCCCCGCTGGTGGCCAACCTGGCTGGGCATTGCGGTGATGTGGCTGGCTGCGCAGTTACCTATCCGCTTTCAATGGTGGCTGGGCAAGGTGATCGGCCTGGCCGCCTGGAAACTGGCGAAGAGCCGGCGACATATTACCGAAACCAACATCCGGCTGTGTTTTCCTGAGCTGAACAAGCACCAACAGGACGCACTGGTGCGCAATGCCTTTATCGCCAACGGTATTGGTGTGATGGAACTGGGCATTGCCTGGTTCCGAAACCCGGCCAAACTTACCGGCATCACGCAGGTGCATGGTGTGGAGCATCTTGAGAAGGCACTGGAAGGCGGCCACGGCGTGCTGCTTCTGGGCGGCCATTACAGCACGCTGGACCTGGGGGGCAGCCTGGTTACCGAGTTTATTGAAGCGGACGTGATGCAGCGGGACCACAACAACCCGCTGATGAACGCGGTGATGACCCGTGCCCGGGGCCGGCGCTATGGCACGGTGCTGGGCGCCAAGGACCTGCGCGGCTTGTTCAAGTGCCTGAAGCAGAATCACGCGGTGTGGTACGCCACCGACCAGGATTACGGCCGCAAAGACATCGTTTTTGCCCCTTTCTTCGGCATTCCGGCCGGCAGCATTACCGCCACGTCCCGGATTGTGGAGCGCAGCAAATGCAAGGTAGTGCCGTTCAGCCACTTCCGCCGCGAAGACAAACCGGGCTACGACATCTATTTCCAGCCGGCGCTGGAAAATTTCCCGACCGGCGATGACCTGCAAGATGCTACACGCATCAACGCCATTATCGAACAGGAAATCCGCAAGGCGCCGGATCAGTACCTTTGGATGCACCGCCGCTTCAAAACCCGGCCGGACAAAGACGACCCCGGCTTCTACGGCCGCAAACGCAAGAAAAAAGGCTAGTCCCTTGGAAGACGATGCGCAGGCGCCGGTCATCTGGCTGATTACCGACAACAAACCCGGCCACCGCAGCCAGTTGCGAGGCCTTGCCGGGCGTTTGCGCGCACTAACGGGCGCAAAGCTGTATTGGTTAAACGCTGCGGATTACACCGTGCCGCTCTGGCGGGCTTTGCTCGGGCTGGCTCCCACTATGGACAAGGCCTTGCCCCAACCTGACCTGATTGTTGCGGCGGGTTCCGGCACTCACCGGCTGCTACTGGCCCTGCGCCGGTACCGCAAGGCAAAAACACTGGTACTGATGAAACCAGCCTTTCCCCTTAACTGGGTAGATGGCGCCATCATTCCCGCCCACGACGACGTAAAACCTTCAAAAACCGTGCTGAACACGGAGGGCGTCATCAATGCAATCACGCCGCTGTCCGAACTGACCGGCAAGCCGAACGCACTCATACTCGTCGGTGGTCCCTCGGAGCACTTTGACTGGAACAACGACACAATCACCTCGCAGATCAGCGACCTGATTGCCCGATACCCCCGGTGGCACTGGACCATCAGCGATTCCCGCCGCACACCGGAGGCTCTTTACCGGAGACTGACGGAACTTCAAAACGAAAACATCTTGGTTGTTCACCACAGCCAGACCTACGACGACTGGCTGAAACACCAGCTGGAAACCTCCCGGGCTGTCTGGGTAACGCCAGACAGCATGTCCATGGTGTGTGAAGCCGCCACCTCTGGCGTTCCTACCGGCATTTTCGACCTGCCCCCCCAGGCGGGTAGCCGGGTGGTTAATGGCATTAGCCGTTTAGCCAGGCTCGGGCTGGTCGCCCACTGGAGCGACCATGCCAGTGTAATGGCAGAACACCAGCCACAACACCCGAGGCTATGGGAAGCCGATAGGGCAGCGCGCTGGATCATCGAGCGCTTTCCCCGCCTTCTCCAGTCCGGACAAAACAAGGAGCAACGACCGTGAAAATACTGCAGGCCTTACCCGCCTTGTACAGCGGCGGCGTGGAACGTGGCACCGTAGAGTTTGCGGCAGAACTGGTCAAACGTGGCCATCAGTCATTCGTGGTCTCCAACGGTGGACCAATGGCCGAACAGGTTCGCGGCCAGGGCTCGACTCATATCCACATGCCAATTCACCGTAAAACACCCGCCTCGTTCGGGCAGGTTTTACCAATGCGCAAACTGCTGCAAGAGCTCAAGCCGGATATTGTGCACGTGCGCTCAAGGATGCCCGCATGGATTATCCACCTGGCCCTGAAAACACTACCGCAACATGAGCGCCCAGCCATTGTCTCCACCTTTCACGGTATGTATTCCGTAAACCCCTACAGCGCCATCATGGCCAGGGCAGACCAGGTGATAGCGGTTTCCAATTGTGTCCGGGACTACGTACTGGAAAACTTTCCTGTTCCGGAAAACAAACTGACAGTAATCCAGCGCGGCGTAGACATTGACGCCTTCCGCAACCGCGCCATCAACGACCAGTGGCTTGATATCCTGCTATCGCGGTTTCCACAACTGGCTGGCAAGAAGATCATCATGATGCCCGGCCGGATTTCCCGCTGGAAAGGCCAGCTGCATTTCATGGAAGCCATGGCCAGAATCGTACGCCAACGGCCGGATTGTCACGGCATCATCGTTGGCGGCGCAGAGCCCGGTAAGGAAAGATTTCTGCAAGAGCTGGAAAAAGAACGCAGCCGCCTGGGCCTGACCGACAAGGTCACCTTCCTGGGGCAGCGCAATGACATGACCAACCTGTACCTGCTGGCCGATGTGGTGTGCCATATGTCCACCAAGCCTGAGCCGTTCGGGCGGACAGTAACCGAAGCCCTGGCGTCCGGCACACCGGTGGTGGCTTACAACCGGGGTGGCGCCGCAGAAACCCTGCAGGCCTGTTTCCGCGAGGGACTGGTTACGCCGGATGATACAGGGGCTTTCGCCAGTGCGGTGCTGGGCCTGCTGGATAAGCCCCGGCCGGAGATTGAGTTGCCGGAGCGGTTTTTGTTGCGGGCGCAGACGGAGGCCACGCTCGCCATCTATCAAAAACTGATGGCAGCGCGGCAGGATCTCACCCCGTGAATATTCTGATGCTGATGCTCTCGGACAATCCAGATACCGGCGGCATGGAAAAACACGCCCGTGAACTCTCCAGCGAACTGGCACGACTGGGGCACACGGTGACGTTGGCGGCTGCATCACAGCATCTCTCGGACCTTGAACCAGCGGTAAAAACGCGAGCATTGGATACAGGTGGCTCACGCAACTCTCCCTTTTTACTGCTCACCGTCCTTCGTCTAATCAGAGCCAACGGTTTCGATGTTATTCATGCACAGGGCACGAAAGCGGCCTTCGTTCTTCAGCGGCTGACACCTTTTACGAGAAGCCTGATGCGAGTAGCGACCATTCACGGCTTCAAGTCGCGCTACCCTAAAGCCGCTGCGTTTCACCAACTGATCGCCGTCAGTCAGGCCCTTGCAACGGACATCGCCCAACCGGGCGTTACGGTCATCTACAATGGCGTATCGGTTATTCCTCAGGCGCCAGCCCTGCTTCCCAAGGAAACAGAACGGCCGGTTTGGCTGGCCGTGGGCAGATTGGTGTCGGTCAAAGGCTTCGACTTTCTCATCAGAACCTTTCAGTATTGCCCGGGAACCCTGCTCATAGCGGGTGACGGGCCTGAGCGGCAGCGACTTGCGGATCTCATCAGCTCAACCCATCAGTCTGAGACGGTGAAGTTGCTTGGCTTCCGCTCAGACGTTCCCGCACTGATGGCTGCGGCAGATGGGGTGGTGATCAGCTCTGAAAGAGAAGGGTTTTCTTATGTGTGTGCAGAAGCGCTCTTGCTCGGTAAGCCCGTCATTTCAACCGACGTACCGATAGCCAACGAAATCTTGCCTGAAAAACACATCTTTCGTGGTGAAGACCCAAAGCGGTTTGCTGCTTATCTAAGCCAAGACACTTCAACATTGGTCGCCGAGCAGGCAGAAGCACAAGCATTTGCTGCTGATCAACTATCGCTTTCCAGCATGGCTAGCCAAACGCTGAATGTCTATCAGAGAGCTATCGCTAACCTTGTTTCAATACACTAATAATCTTCGCCGCAATCCGTTCATGCCCTGCGGCTGTCAGGTGAGTACCGTCCTCCATGAGAGTGAGGTCGCGATGCGCCCAGATATCCTCATAAACATCCACGTACATCACATTATCGTGGGATTCCGCAATCCTCGCTAATGCTTCGTTGTAGACTTTGATCCTTGGGTTGCGTGGCTCATCCAGGTTGGGCGCCGTTGCAACAAGAATAAAACGGGTCTTGGGCGCCGATACAATCACCTGATGAAGGTTATCCACGTATTCTGATAACGGTACCTGTTCAACAGCCCCCAAACGCTTTTGCAGCTGCCATACACGCGCCAGTTTCTTGAGCTTCTTAACCAGCTTTCTGGCCAGTTTACGCAAGGGGAAATCAGGGTAATAAAGCACATAGGGTGCCCCGCGAAACGTTAGCCAGGAGTCCACCAGACCATACTGGACAAAAGCAACAGCGTACTGTGACGCGGGGAAAGCACGATTGTACTCAAGCAGTTCACGAGTCGTGCTCATAGTGTGTCCGCAATTGGTCAGCTCAAGCGCTTCCGACTCACAAACAATCTGTGGCCATAAAGGGAAACATTCACCTTTAAGCCCTTCTGTGTTGCAATCCCCGTATGCTATTGCCCGATTCACTCTCTCGCCTCAACTAATGAAACCATGCTAGACCTGTCTGACAAGTTGCCGTTCGCGCAGGGCTACAATCGCCTGTGTTACGAACACCCGTTAGATTCAGCCCGCTGCCTGAAGATCGTTCGCCCCGAAAATATTGCAGCCCGCACCCAAAGGCAATCACGCCTCAAGCAGCTTTTAGGAACCAATCGGCTCAACGATAACACCCAGGAGATCATCGCGCACAATCAGCGTGCCATACGAGAACTGCTCGCTAAAGGTCGCGAAGATCTTGTCTGGTCGCATCTGCCAAGGTTCTATGGAAGCGTGCAAACTTCCCTTGGCGAGGCCAATGAAAGCGAACTGATTCGTTGTGCTGATGGCAATGTTGCGCCAACGCTCGAAACACTGATGCAAGACCATGGCCTGACACCGGAACTGGAAACAGGCATCAGAGAATTTCTCGACTGGCTGAAACAAACCCGAATACTCACCAGAAACCTGCTCCCTCATAACCTGGTCGTCACGGATCGGATTGGCCGCACTCAATTGTTTCTGGTGGATGGTCTCGGGGCGCCAACGATCCCCCAGGCGCTGGCGCCGCTACCGGGCTGGAGTTCACATTACATAGATAGAAAGATCGACAGGTTCAGAAAACGACTGGCCTGGGAACAAAACGGCGAAGGTCTATCCTGGGAAGATTTCCAACGCCTAAGATAAAACCGTTAAGATCTGCGTGTTAACATATAGTGTCAGTGATTCTTAGCCGAATTGGCAACAATTCAACACCCTGGAGCGCGCACATGATTCACCCCGTCATTATGGCCGGAGGCACCGGCTCTCGCCTTTGGCCGTTATCCAGGCAACTGAACCCCAAGCAGTTCCTGAAACTGACGGACCAACATCTATCCATGCTGCAGCTGACCGTGGCGCGGCTGGATGGTATGGAATCCGCCGATCCACTCCTGATCTGCAATGAAGACCACCGTTTTCTGGCGGCTGAGCAAATGCGCCAGGCGGGCTACAAAGATGCCCGAATTATTCTGGAGCCTTGTGGACGCAACACGGCACCGGCCATCGCTCTGGCAGCCCTGCAACTGGTCAAGAACATCGATGAAAACCAGAACCCGCTGATGCTGGTTCTGGCCGCAGACCACCTGATCAAAGATATCGCTGCGTTCCAGAGCGGCATCCAGAAAGCCATACCCCTGGCTCAGCAGGACAAGCTGGTGACCTTCGGCATAGTACCCGGCCATGCGGAAACCGGTTACGGCTACATCCAGCAAGGCCCGAAATTGGCGGACGACAGCTTCAGCGTTAGCCGGTTTGTAGAGAAGCCCGACCAGACTACCGCGGAAGAATACCTCGCATCCGGTGATTACCTCTGGAACAGTGGCATGTTCCTGTTCGGCGCCCGCACCTACCTTCAGGAACTGCAGAAACACCGCCCGGACATTCTTGCGATCTGCCAGGCAGCGCTGGACGACGCCAGCGAGGATCTGCACTTCACCCGCGTGAATGAAAGCGTATTCGCCGAGTGCCCGGAAGATTCCATCGATTACGCCGTGATGGAAAAGACCGATAACGCCGCCGTGGTAGCGCTCGATGCCGGCTGGAGCGATATCGGCTCCTGGTCCGCCTTGTGGGAAGTTTCCGAGAAAGACAGCTGCGGAAACGCATTCAGCGGTGATGTCATTGCCCATAACACAGAGAGCACTCTGGTCCGGGCAGACAGCCGCCTTGTGGCCACGGTTGGCGTGAAAGATCTGGTGATCATTGAAACCAAAGACGCCTTGCTGGTCGCCCATAAAGATCAGGTCCAGGATGTCAAAAAGGTGGTTGAACGCATCAAGAATGATGGTCGACACGAGCACATGAATCACCGGGAAGTCTACCGGCCCTGGGGTGTATATGATTCCATCGATAATGGCCACCGCTACCAGGTGAAACGCATCACCGTGAAGCCCGGCGCCAAGCTGTCTGTCCAGATGCACCACCACCGGGCAGAACACTGGATTGTCGTCAGCGGCACCGCAAAGGTAACCAATGGCGAGGAGTCGTACCTGGTGACCGAGAACCAGTCCACTTACATACCGGTCGGCCAGATCCATTGCCTTGAAAACCCCGGCGTTATTGATCTGGAACTGATTGAAGTGCAGTCCGGATCCTATCTGGGCGAAGACGATATTGTACGATTCGAGGACCGGTACGGCAGATCATGAGCAAATTCAAGTATTACCTGATTGCCGGCCTGTTGCGGATGGTTAGCTATTTACCCCTGGGAGCCGCACAGTTCATCGGCAAATGGCTGGGGCTCCTGGCCTGGAAACTGGGCGGCAGGCCAAAGAAGATCACCGACATCAATCTGGACATCTGCCTGCCGGAACTCACCGAAGAGCAGCGCAGGGACCTTTCCAGAGACTCCCTGGCCCACACCGGCATGACGGCCCTGGAAATTCCGCTGATGTGGGAGTGGCCCGTAGATAAGTGCCTTGGGTTGATCAAGGAAACGGAAGGCCTGGAGCTGGTTGATGAGGCCCTGGCGACCGGCAAAGGATTGATCTTGCTCGCGCCCCACCTTGGCAACTGGGAGCTGGCCGGCCTGTTTTTCTCTTCCCGCTATAAGATGGCCGCGCTATATAGCCCTCCGCACATCAAGGAATTCGAAGATTACATGATTCGGGTGAGGGGGCGCCTGGGCTCCGAACTGGTACGCGGCGACCGTAAAGGCCTGATGCGCCTGATGGGCATTTTGAAGGAAGGTGGCGTAGCCGGCATTCTTCCCGACCAGTCTCCCCGGGGCAAAACCAACGCCTACGCGCCCTTTTTTGGCATGGACGTGATGACCATGACCCTGGTCGGCAAGTTGGTACAGAAAACCGGGGCCAATGTTCTGGTGACCTACGCCGAGCGCCTGCCCAACGGCGAAGGCTTCAAGATTCTGGTCACTCCGGCGGAGCCTGGCATTGGTGCCGATGATGCAGTGGCCGGCGCCACCGCATTGAATCAATCCGTGGAAAAGGTGGTACGAATGGCCCCTGAACAGTACCAGTGGGAGTACAAACGTATGCGGCACCGGCCGCCGGGGAACCCGAATCCTTATAAGCCCGGGCAGATTTGCGACTAACCGCCCGGCTGCCAGGAACTACCTTAGGATTGCAAGGTTGCGGAGTAGAGTCCCAGGTAACGCTCCGCTACCGACGCAGGGCTGAACGCTGTTAATCCAGCCTGGGCAGCGTCTGCGAAAGCGGCGGCCTGCTCTGGGTTATCGAGGATAAACTGAATCGCCGAAGCCAAAGCCTCCGGGTCACCCGGAGATACCAGAAGACCATTCGCTTTATCGGAGATCAGATCAGGAATGCCTCCGGCTTTGGCCCCAACCACCGGCACACGATGTTGCATGGCCTCAAGAATCGTTGAGCCAAGCCCCTCGGAGAGTGAGGGGAACACGAAGACATCCAGAGCTGCCAACCAATCCCCGACGTTATCTTTATGCCCCAGAAAACTGACGTTGGGCAAACCCTGTGCCTGGGACTTGAGCCACTGTTCATCTGGCCCTTCTCCCAGGAAAATGAACTGCACGTCTGGCCTGAGGCTGCCCAGCAAACGCGCTGCCTCAATCGTGATGTGATAACCCTTGTGCTTCAGGAGGCGCCCCACTTGGCCAACCAGGCGTTTGGCGGGATACTGCTGCCGGATAGCTTCGACGGCGTCTGGTGCGGCGGGAAAGCCTGAGAAACTCGAGGGAATGATGACAGTGTCCACGCGGCCCAGTCGCTGTTGTACAACTGATTCAATGGCCGAACTCAGGCAGACGACGGTCGCGGCTCCGCCATAGGCCGCAGACGTCAGGCGCCCGGTTCCGATGGGATTATCGACTCGCCGTGTTACGACGTAAGGCGTTCTACGCAGGCGGGACTCGATCCAGGCCCAGTAGACTGATTTACCGTCGTGGCAATGAACGAGGTCCCAATCCCCCTTGCCGTGGCCCAGCAGAAAATGTGCAGTCTCTCGCCTACCGAGCGATTGGATGCTTTCCAGCTCAGCCCATAGACGACTCCCCGGCCGGGCCACCAGCGATTGCTGAATGCCACGCTTCGCCAGCTCCCGAATCAGGTTTACGGTCTGTCGCTCACCGCCGGAAAAACCTCCGGCCAGATTTACGTGGCAAATGTGCATACCAACTCGGCCCCGTCGATGTTTTAATGGCGGCAGTGTAAGAGATCGACCATGAAAAGGACATAACACTGTGAAGCTACTTGTAATCAGCTCCTATGTAGATACCTGGAACTCTGTTCGGCCAGAAGCCGAAATGCTGATCGGGCTGGCAAAATTGGGTGTCGAAGTTGAGCTGATGACACAACCGGATGCGGAGTACCGCTCCCGATTTGAAGAAAACGGCATCAAGGTACACGGTTTCCATCCCCGAAAGAAAATAGAGCCTGAAGCCATTCGTCGAATTCGTCACCTCCTGATCGAAGGCAAGTTTGACGCCGTGTACTGCTTTAACAACAAAGCCATCGCTAACACCAACCTTGCGGCAATCGGCCTGCCAGTCAAAGTTATGACCTATCGAGGCCAAACCGGCAATATCAGCCGCTGGGACCCAAGTGGCTACCTGACCCACTTAAGCCCACGGGTGGATCGAATTATCTGCGTTTCCAAAGCAACCCGCGATGACCTACAAAAGCACGTCTGGGGCAACAAAGACAAAGTTTGTACGGTCTATAAAGGCCACGATCTCGACTGGTACCAGGATACTCCGGTAGACCTCAAACAATTCGGCGTACCGGATGGCGCCTTTGTGGTTGGGTCGGTGGCAAATATCCGCCCCAGAAAAGGACTGCCAATTCTGCTGAAAGCCACACACCTTTTACCCGCGGACAGCAACATCCACCTATTGCTCGTGGGCCGGGGAATGGACAATCCAGAGGTTCAGGCTCTAATCCAGGCCAGCCCGATGGCCGACAGAATTCACCTGACTGGATTCAGAAAAGACGCGCCAGCCATCATTGCGTCCTGCCAGGTATCCGTGCTGGCTTCGACCAAACGCGAGGGGCTTCCAAAAACGGTGATTGAAGCTATGGCCTATGGCGTTGCACCAATCGTCAGCGATACCGGAGGAAGTGCGGAGCTCATTGAAGATGGCGTTTCCGGCATACGCGTAACGCCCGGTAGCGCTGAAGAAATTGCTGCAGGCATTCAGCGGCTGCATGAATCCCCAGAACTATGCGCAAATATGGGCCAAAGCGCTCGAGATAGAATCGCCTCGCACTTTCACGTACAGCATTCGTCTGAAGCCCTTTTGAAGGTGCTGAGGGAAACCGTCAACGGCGAGTTTTAATCCAGAGTGCTGCGTATTTGTTGAAGGCATAAATGGCGGTGGTGACGGCCAGCAAAAACCCATGCCGGCCGTCCAGAAAACCCCTTTGAAGCAGATACTTCCGGACAAATGCGCCTAAACTGTGGGTGCAGGCGGAAAACAGTGAGGCTTTCTTGCCACGGCGGGCCCGCCCCTCGGCCCAATCCTCCGCATAGCGGACGGATTTCGCCATGTAATCCGGGAAATTGGTCGCGGTATAGTGCAACAAATCCCCGTCAAGCGTTTCTACGCTGGCATCGGGACAGTGCACCTTTTCATGCACCAGAGCATTGTCATACCCGTATTCTTCACGGCGGTACAACCGGACCACTTTGTCGGGATACCAGCCAGAGTGCCGGATGAAACGACCAAAAAACCACGACAACCGCTTTACCTGAAACACCTTCTTCGCCGGAGCCTGTTCGATGGCGCGCTGAATGGAGGAGGCCAGTTCCGGGGTGACCACTTCGTCGGTATCGATCCAGAACAACCACTCGCCCTGCGCGTGGCTTTGGGCCCTCTGACGCTGCGGACCAAAGCCTGGCCAGTCGTCCGATTGGAAAATGCGCGCGCCGAATCTCTCGGCGACAGACAACGTATCGTCTGTCGAACCGGAATCCAGAATCACAATCTCATCGGCGAACGCCAGACTCTCAAGGCATTTGGCAAACTCAGGCCCTGCGTTCTTAGTGATCAGTACCGCGCTCAGTTTCACTGGCACGCCTCCAGAACCCGCTGCACGGAAATACCGGTCAAGCAGTTGTAATGGCCAAAACGGCAGGTTCGCTCAAAGCAGGGACTACACTCCACCGGATGCCGGACAATCGTCGCCTTATCCGTCAGTGGCGGTGTGAAATCCGGGCTGGTGGAACCGTAGATGGCAACCACATCAGCACCAGAAGCGGCGGCCACGTGCATCAAGCCGGAATCGTGACTGACCACTTTGCGGCAATGACTGAACAGGTCCACGGTATCTTCCAGGCGGGTTTTGCCACAAAGATTGAACACGCCCTCCTGACCATTGGCAATCTGCTCACCCGGCTCCACATCTTTCGGACCGCCCATAACCCAGACCTGAAAGCCCTGCTGCACCAGTTTTTCAGCGAGCGCCCGGTGGTTTTCAAGAGGCCACTGCTTTGCTGGGCCGAACTCCGCACCGGGGCAGATGGCAATGGCGGGGCGTTCCGGGTCCAGGCCCAGTTTACCCATCACGTCGTTCAGGTTCGCTTTGTCAATCGTCAGTGACGGTTGTGGCACATCAAACTGATAGTTCTCGTAATCCGCCTTGCTGGCCCCAAGCCCCATGTAACGCCACACGGTTTTGTCGGTGATGATAGAGCCGTCTCGGGTCGGGCGTCTGCGCCGGGCATCGGTCAGTAGAATCGAGCGCCCTTCCCCACTGAAACCAACTCGCTCGGGAATGCCTGCAAAGAAAGGGATCAGAGAGGACTTGAACGAACGCGGCAGGACAATCGCTTTATCGTATCCTTTCAGCGTTCGGGCCAATCGCCACTGGGCCTTCAGGGCCAGCTCACCACTTTTCCAGGGTGCCGCGATGCCTGTGTTGACCTCAGGCATACGGGCGATGATCGGGAGCGACCACCCGGGAGCCAGCACGTCGATTTTTGCTTGCGGGTCCTGTTGTTTGAGGGACATGAACAGCGCCTGAGCCATAACCATGTCACCCACCCAAGACGGGCCAACCACCAGATATTTCATCGATCCAGCCAAGCCAGGTAGGCCGCTACACCATTGGCAACGTCGGTGAACGAATCGGTATAGCCCGCATCACGCAACGCACTGACATCCGCCTGGGTAAAGCTCTGATAACGGCCTTTCAGCTCATCCGGGAAAGGGATGAACTCCACCTTGCCCTTACCGTGGTATTGGATGACCGCCTCGGCCACCTCCAGGAACGACTGGGCACGGCCAGTGCCCAGATTGAAAATGCCGGACTGGTCCGGATTATCATAGAACCACAGGTTCACCTTGCACACGTCGTCTACATATACAAAGTCACGCTGTTGCCCACCGTCAGAATAGCCATCCCAACCTTGGAACAGCTTGGGATTCTGGCCAGCTTTGATCTGTTCGTGCAGGTGATAGGCCACGGACGCCATCTTGCCCTTGTGCTGCTCTCTGGGGCCGTAGACGTTGAAGTAACGGAAGCCGACAATCTGGCTACGGGCAGACGGCAGAATCGTGCGCACGTACTGGTCAAACTGCCACTTGGAATAGCCATAGACGTTCAGTGGCCGTTCGCACTCGCGCGCTTCCCGGAACTCATCGCTGGCGCCGTAGACCGCCGCACTGGAGGCGTAGAGAAAAGGCACTTTGTGGTCCAGGCACCAATGCAGCAACACCTTGGAGTAGGTGTAGTTGTTCTCCATCATGAACTTGCCGTCCCACTCGGTGGTGTCTGAACACGCCCCTTCGTGGAAGATCGCCCGGATGCCCACCGGCAGGTCATTCGCCTTAACCCGCTCCAGGAACTCGCCTTTGTCCATGTAATCGGTGATATCCAGTTCCGCCAGATTACGGAAATAGGTGCCGTCGGTCAGATCGTCAACAACGAGAATGTCTGTCTCGCCACGCTGATTAAGTGCGTGGACAATGTTCGCTCCGATGAAACCGGCACCGCCAGTGACGACAATCATGGTAAGGCTCCTGAAAATTCCGTGCGGGCGGGCCTGACAACGGCCCGGAATATGGCTGCCATCTTAACCTCTTTTACCCATAGCTAAAACCGCCAAAACCATTCACATCAGTGGCGAAGAACACTGTGAACACTGCATTAACAGCCGTTTAGTACGGAAAAAAGCATATGGGACGCCTTAAGCCACCATGGTACACTTTGCGCCTTCTAGCCGGTGCCGTGAAACACCGGCGCGCCCAGATGAAAGCTAACACCGGAGGCTCCCATGTCCCAGCCAAGCAGCTACCTCGCCACTCTGGAACGGCACCGCAAAACCTTTGCAGTGATGGAAGAACACCAGGAAGCCGTCGAGCAACTGTTGGAGCTGACGCGCCAAAGCCTGAAACTGGGCGGCAAGATCATTTTCTTGGGCAACGGCGGCAGTGCTGCAGATTCGCAGCATTTGGCGGCCGAGTTTATGGTCCGCTATAAAAAAGAGCGCGGCCCCCTGGCCTCCATCGCCCTGACCACAGACACGTCCATTCTGACAGCACACCCGAACGACTACGAATTCGAGACCGTATTTGAGCGACAAGTTCTGGGCCTGGGAAAGCCTGAAGATCTGGTGATCGGCCTGACCACCTCCGGCCAGAGTGAGAACATCAACCGGGCCCTGAAAGCTGCCAACGACATGGGCGCCGCAACCGTTGCTCTGACCGGCCGGGATGGCGGCAAGGTAAAAGACATCGCCAGGCTGTCCATCATCATCAACAGTGACGAAACCGCCCGCATCCAGGAGGCCCATATGTTCATCGGCCACTGGCTGTGTGAAGCAATGGATGAGGTGGTGCTGTCGGGAGGCCTTGACTGATGCTTGATCTGGCCCGGCTGGACCAGCTTCAGAACGCCTCTGTGCTGGTGATTGGCGATGTCATGCTCGACCGCTATTTCATTGGTGACACCAACCGCATTTCACCGGAAGCACCGGTGCCGGTGGTACGTGTCGCCCACACAGAAGACCGGGCCGGCGGTGCCGCCAACGTTGCCAGAAACATCGCCCACCTTGACGGCCAGGCCGCCATTCTCGGAATCATCGGCAACGACACAGACGGTCGTTTGCTGAAAGATCTTCTAGTCAAGGAAAAGGTCCATTCCGAGCTCCTGGAACTGGACGACGCACGCACCATATCCAAAACCCGTATTATCTCCCGCCATCAACAGATGGTTCGGCTAGACATGGAAGACACCTTTCCCGTCGCCCAGGCCGAAAGCGTCAAGCAGCGTTACGGCGAACTGGTTGAGCAATACAATACCGTCATCATCAGCGACTACGCCAAAGGCACCCTCGCCTGTGTTGGTGACCTGATCCAGGCTGCGCGAAAGGCCGGCAAGCAAGTGCTGGTGGACCCGAAAAGCAAAGACTTCTCACTGTATCGTGGCGCAACCGTCATCACCCCGAACCTGACCGAATTCAAGGCGGCCGGTGGGGATGCCTCGTCCGATGAAGCGATGCTGAGTTCTGCCCGCGCCATGCTGGCCGAAGCGGGTATCGATACCATGCTGCTGACCCGTAGCGAACAAGGCATGAGCCTGATAACCCAGACTGAACATCACCATTTCCCGGCGGAAGTCCTGGAAGTGAGTGACGTCACCGGTGCCGGTGACACCGTGATCGCCACTCTGGGCACCTTGCTGAGCGCCGGGTTTGATCTGAAAGACGCCGCCTGGCTGTCCAACCTTGCGGCTGGCATTGTGGTCGCCAAACTAGGCGCCGCAACCGTTTCCCCGGAGGAACTGGCTGCCCGCGCCAGCCACCAGTGGTCGGCCAAGACCAGCGGCTACCACCCCAGTGTCGAGCAGAGCCTGCTGCACATTGATTACGCCCGACAACAGGGCGAACGGATTGTCTTTACCAACGGTTGCTTCGACATCCTGCACGCCGGCCATGTGCGCTACCTGGCCCAGGCCCGGGCGCTCGGTGACAGACTGGTTGTCGGGCTGAACTCCGATGCCTCCGTGCGTCGCCTGAAGGGCGAGGAGCGCCCGGTGAACTCGCTGGAAGACCGGATGGAAGTGCTATCCGCCCTGGCCTGTGTGGACTGGGTCATCCCCTTCGGTGACAACACTGAGGAGAACGACACCCCGGAGCAACTCATCAAACGGGTGAACCCGCAGGTGCTCGCCAAAGGCGGCGACTACTCAATCGACACCATCGTCGGCGCGGACTTTGTTCAGGAAAACGGCGGTGAGGTTGCCATTCTGCCCACGGTTGAAGGCCGTTCCACCACCGGGCTGATCAAGAAAGTTCGAGGCTGATTTGTCTGCGCCACGCTCCATCTGCCTGCTGCGCCTGTCGGCCATTGGTGACACCTGCAACGCCGCTGCAGTAGTTCATGCTATCCGGCAGCATTACCCGGAAGCTGAGATCACTTGGGTGATCGGCAAGGCTGAAGCCGCACTGATGGCGGGCATGGACGGCGTCAACTTTGTCGTGTTTGACAAGAAGCAGGGCATGGCCGCGTACCGCAACCTTCGACGCCAGCTCCAGGGCAAACAATTTGACGCCCTTCTACTCATGCAAGTCGCCCTGAGAGCGAATCTCGCCAGCTTGTGTATTTCCGCCAAGCGACGAATCGGCTACGACAAAGCCAAAAGCAAAGAGCTGCACAGCCTGTTTATCAACGAACGGGTTGAGCCGACCGACAAGGTGCATGTGTTAGATAATTTTCGACAGTTCCAGAAATCGCTGGGCATTCCTCTTGAAGCCCCCGCCTGGAACATTCCGGTGAATGCGAAAGACCGGGACTGGGCCAAAACCCAGCTCGACCCCGGTACCCGCAAACACCTGATCATCACCCCCGCCGCCTCGAACGCCGAGCGGAACTGGCTGCCTGAGCGCTACGCGGCCGTTGCCGACCACGCCGCCAGCCTGGGCTTTTCGGTTTATCTTTGTGGCGGCCCGGGAGAGCGTGAGAAGGAATTGGCTGCCAACATTCAGGCCCACGCCAAACACCCCATACGCAACATGGTTGGCCTGTCGAGCCTGAAGCAGCTGTTCGCCCTGATTGGCGAAGCAAGCCTTGTACTGGCACCAGACACCGGCCCCGCACACATGGCCGTTGCCGCCGGCACGCCGGTTATTGGCCTCTATGCCCACAGCAACCCGAAACGCACCGGCCCCTACCTGTGGCAGGAATACGTGGTAGATGCCTATACCTCCGCACTGAAGCAGATGCGAGGGGAAACGCCGGAACAAAGCCGCTGGGGCCAGAGGCTCAAGGGCGCAGAGTTGATGGAAAACATCACGACAGAACAGGTTATCGACATGTTGGACCGCTGTATTCAGGAACAGAACCTATGACCAACAAAGCCGTATTTCTGGACCGCGATGGCGTGATCAACGTGGATCACGGCTATGTTTATCGCAAAGAAGATTTCGAGTTTGTAGACGGGATTTTTGAAGCCTGCCGGCATTTTCAGGAAAGGGGCTACCTGTTGATTGTCGTCACCAATCAATCCGGCATTGCCCGAGGTATGTACTCCGAAGCCCAATTCCAGGAACTCACAGATTGGATGGTGGAACGCTTCAAGGAACAGGGCGTGACCATCTCCAAGGTTTATCATTGTCCGCATCATCCGGATTTCGAACCTGCAGGTGAACGAGACTGTGACTGTAGGAAGCCGAAGCCGGGGATGATATTGAGGGGGATTGAGGAGTTTGAGCTGGACCCGGCGGAGTGCATTATGGTCGGGGATAAACCAAGTGACGTTGCAGCAGCGGAACGAGCCGGTATCGGCACAAAGGTAAGGGTGTTGACCGGCAGCCTCTTTGTGACGTTGCCGAACAACGAGGCCTCACTATCTCTGCTAACGCATGTTGACCAGATTATCCACGATAGATCATCGGTCTAGTGTGATTACATAAGACCAAATAGAAAGCTAAGGAGCGGGAATGCTACATCAGCCTTCAATTGAGATTTCTGGCAATTCGGGATGCACCGTAAGGCTGCTTACTCATGACCAGCGAATCATGGTTGAAAAAGAATGCGCACTCCCGTCGTATATTCCGCGTCTCCAGGCACAAATTCGCAAACAAAACGACTTCCGACACGCACTTACGAACCCTGCCATAATAGTCCCAGAACTCTATGATGAAGCGGATAATCCCGGCCTCTATTCCGCACGAATGGAATTTCTACCCTACCTGAACTTCATCGACTTCCTTGGCGTTTGTTCCGTACCTGCGTTAATGCAAAGTATCAAAGCAATCGAAGGCTTCATCGATCACAACCTGCGAACCGACTACCAAACAGTTAATACGTCGGCTTTGTTAAAGCTGGATGAAATCTCTCGCAACATTTCAGGGGAGCCTCAAAAACAAGAGATCGACCAGCTCTTCGGGAATAAATTGCGAGACCGATTAACAAAAAAAGAAATTAATATTCCGAATGGTTGGTGTCACGGCGATTTTACCCTGTCCAACATCGTTTTTTCTGCCAATGGTAATTGCATCGGCCTATTCGATTTCCTGGACAGCTATATCGACTCCCCAATCATGGACCTAGTCAAGCTCCGGCAGGATACGCACCTTCACTGGTCTCTCACCAAGTCCAAAAAACCGATCTCTCATCTTCGAGTCTGCCAAGGGCTTCGGCAGTTGGATATATTCGCAAAACGTAAGCTATCAGCTCTCGGAATCTCCGGGAAAGAGTACAACATACTCCAATCTGTCAACGTTCTAAGAATTTTGCCATACGCCAACGACACAACCACTTTAAATTTCATTCAAACATCCCTGAAGACTCTGGAGGACTAAATGCATCTAATTCTACCAGTTGCTGGAAGCTCATCACGGTTCCCAGACATGAAACCCAAATGGCTCCTTACTCACCCAAGGGGCCACATGATGATTGTTGAAGCAATCAAAAAACTGGATCTGGATAAATTTGAAAGTATCAACTTGATCTGCTTACAGGAGCATGAAGACAAACATTCCGTAAGAGTCGCGATTGAGACTCAGTTTGATGAAATTGGCCACAGAGACAAACTTCGTTTTATCATGCTGGAAGAACGCACACGGAACCAGCCCGAGACGGTTTATCAAGGACTCAAGGCTGCGGGCATCAACGGTCCAATATTCATTAAAGACTCTGACAACCAGTTTTCTGCTCCCGTTAAGGAGGGAAACCACGTCTGCTGTCTGGACCTCCACGAGCTAGAAACCGTTAATGCACGAAACAAAAGCTATATAGACATTGATGAGTATGGCTTTGTGCAAAATATTGTTGAGAAAAAGATCGTTAGCTCAACATTCTGTGTGGGAGGCTACGTTTTTGAGTCAGCCCAAACCTTTATGGACACTTATGAAAAGCTGAGCAGCGACTCGCCCGACCTTTACATATCTAATATTATCTATCAGATGCTCCTGGACGGCCATACGTTCAACGCCCTGCATAGTGAAGATTATTGTGACTGGGGAACGATTCGCGAATGGAATCAATATAAGGCTCAATACTCTACGCTCTTCGTAGACCTTGATGGAACCTTGGTAGAGAATTCGGCTCAATACAACTCACCGTATTGGGGTGAAACCGATGGCATAACAAAGAACATTCAGGTCCTGAACAAACTTCACAAATCTGGAAAGGTCCAGATAATTATCACTACATCGCGGAAGGAAAGCTTTCGGGAAGCAACCATCAAGCAACTTGAGCGCCTAAATATTCCTTACGACGATATTATTTTTGGCCTGGTGCATGGCCGAAGAATCGTAATCAACGATTACGCCCGAACAAACCCTTTCAAGAGCTGCGACGCGATAAATATCAAACGTAATAGCGACGACCTAAAAGAAATGCTTGAAGAGTCTATTGGCTTTGATATTGGCATATAAAACCTGATACGAGCATTCGAATGAGCGACTTTTCTGACATTAGCGTGGTTGTCCAAGGCCCTGTGCAGAGCTTTCAGGACCGTGAACAAGAACCAGGCATTACCCAGAAATGCCTGGAGTCAGTTCGGCAGCACCTTCCTGGTAGCACGCTGATTCTCTCAACATGGCCCGGCCAGGAACTCGCTGGGCTCGATTACGATCGGCTCGTCATATCTGAAGATCCCGGGTCTAATGTCAGGTTTTTTGGAAGGGACGGCGCGCCACATCGCTTCAACAATAACAGGCAGATAGTATCAACACGTGAGGGCTTGAGAGAGGTCACCACGAAATACGCGGTCAAATTACGTAGTGACAACTATCTGACGGGAAACAACTTCGTAGCTCTGCAACGTGAATACCCCAAAAGAACCTCAACGCATTGCTTTCTGAAAGAGAGAGTTGTCGTCTCAAACGTATTCACCAGACAGTACGCTAAAGGATTCCGGGTACCCTTCCATCTCTCTGACTTTTTCTATTTTGGCTTAACCGAAGACCTGAGAACCCTTTGGGATCTCGATCTTTTTGAGGATGCCCAAGACCCTATTCACGATAATGAAGGTGCCCTGTACAAAAGTTATCCGCCCGATTGCACTCAGATGTTCTGGATAAAGGCCCTGCAGAAATTTGACACTTCAATACATGTCAACGAGTTACTTGATCGATCAGCCAGCCGGCTGGAGCAGTCTGACCTTTGTTTCGCCAACAACCTGGTAATAGCCTCCCCTGCCGACCTCGGCTTGGGGCTTTGCCAGAAGTTTCTCGGAACCGCCCGAATCTCACGTACCAAAGGGCAATGCGCCCAGTGGCAACACTGGGAGTGGCAAGAGATTTATCGCCGTTACTGCGACCCGGATTTCCCTAAAGCACCGGCTTCAGTGAAGGCAAACCTGTTTCTGAAACGCTTGGTCCATGTGCATCCTGTCAAGCTGGAGACCATCGTCAAGCTCTACAAAAACAGACGCAGCAGTGAGTCAGGCGGCATCAAATGACCCCAGCACAACATGGCCTGGCATCCGCCCTCAAGTATTTACTGCTTATCGTCATTGGCACCTTCCCTGCACTCAGCGTCATCGTTGATGGATACGGCAGTGCCCTTTGGTATCTTTTGGGGCTCGCCGGAATCGTCTCATTTGCGATCAGCGCCAACGTTCGCAGGAGACTTTGCTTTGAACCAAAGGCCCTGCTATTCGTTGCCGCACCTTTTCTCTTCTTTATGTGGTCAATCATTATTTACTGGCTCGTTGATCCCAGCGATTTCGCAAAATCCCGTGTGGAGCGACACGCCCTGCTCTTGATCAGCATTCCTGTCATCGCACTCCTGTTTCACGCGCGGTTCCGGGCAAAGGATCTGTTACTGAGTTTTTCGCTGAGCGGTCTGGTGTTTCTGGCGTATTGGATTGTGCACGACGGCGAGGGCAGGTTAGACGGACTGGTTCATGCCATCCATTTTGGCAATATCGCCCTTATTACCTTGATACTCTGCGTTGGAGGATTACTCACCCAGAGCAAGCGTCACTGGTATGTGATAGCCGCGATGGGAAGTGTTGGCGCACTGATAGCCTTTATGGAGTCCGGATCCCGGGGCGGCCTGGTTGCTTTGTTTCTGGCACTTCTCGCCATTGGATTCTGGTTCAGTGTTACCCGAAACCAAATCCGTTACTTTGTCATTACACTCGCTCTCGTCGCTTCGGTTGCCATCGTCTCAGTCAAATTTGTTGACCCAATATCCGAACGATACGAGTTAACCCTGAATGAGATTGATAAGTTCTCAGAAGGTCAGATGTATACCTCCATGGGAATGCGCCTACTCATGTGGGATGCCGCGATGAACGTTGTCACCGAGGCCCCTTTTATTGGCTCAGGTTTCTCGGGATACCGAACGGAAATCCTGACCCGGATTTCCGAAGGGCAACTAAAACCACTCATGTCAGATTTCTCTTCCGAGCCACACAATCAATACCTGTATCAGCTTGCCTCTCACGGCCTGATAGGTCTGTTTCTTCTACTTTTGATTCTGACCCTTCCCTTGTTCTACTTGGCCACACCTCGCCCTGGCAGCCATCTGAACCACCATATTCTGCGTGTTACGCTGGCTGTGATTTTTCTATCGTTCATCTTCTTTGGACTTACCATCACTCTGTTTGATCAGAGGAGAATTCTTCAGAACTTTGGGTTGTATTATGCTGTCGC
Organism: Marinobacter sp. bablab_jr003; assembly: GCF_016464245.1. Classification (NCBI taxonomy): domain Bacteria; kingdom Pseudomonadati; phylum Pseudomonadota; class Gammaproteobacteria; order Pseudomonadales; family Marinobacteraceae; genus Marinobacter; species Marinobacter sp. bablab_jr003. Next base: position 22,642 of record NZ_JADARC010000046.1, on the reverse strand, counting down.
AGCCTGGTTCATCTGTAACACCTATAGGGAGCGTCCACATTGAGAGCCATCATCGCTATCAGACAAATCCAAAGACACACCGGTGCGGTTAGGTGCGTGATTGAACATTGCAAGTACCTCAAGGCTATGGGCTATGACATTACGATTATTGCAGAACGCTATAACCGGGAAATCCTGGATGAGTGTGGAGCGGATTTTGTTCGCATCATGCGGTGGCCCATCAAAGGCGCCTATCGCCGAACCTGGTTTGATAAGCGTGTACAACACTGGCTGAGAGCAAACCCCTACGACCTCTTTTTCAGTCATGGTGACAGCCACAGCAATGACATCCTGGTGATGCACAACTGTGTCAGATTGCATGAAGAAACATGCGGCACACCTGAACTTGATGTTGCAGCATTCCATGACTCCGTCATCTCGGCAGGAGATTATCGGGCGCTCATCACCAACTCCAAGCTTATGGCCGATGATTTCCAGCAGCGATATTCAGTGCCCAACGACAAACTACGAGTTTTCTATCAGGGCGTTGACACCAGTCTGTTCAACGTGTCTGACAAAGAAGCACTCCGGTGTAAAGCTCGCCGAGAACTGCAGCTCCCTGAAACATCCAAGGTTGTTGGACTGATCACCTCCGGAGACTTTACCAAACGAAACGTTCGTTTCTTTCTGGAGGTCGCCGGATTTCTTGCAGCAAACACATCCTTTCCGATTGAATTCCTTGTCGTGGGGAAATCCAACAGTACTCGTTTTGCCGACCAGATATCAGTAAACGGCCTGCAGTCCCGGATTCGATTTATCGACCCGGTACCAAACGTCCACGAACTGTTTCATGCCTTGGATTTGCACATATTCCCCGCCTTACTGGAAGAATATGGCCGTGTAGTTCTGGAGGGGCTGGCCTGTGGAGTGCCTACAATCGCAAGTGACAACGTCGGCGTCGCTGAGTTGATGCAGGATCACTCAGTGCCAGAGGTAATCAGTGGCTACAACCTGGAGGAGTGGGGTAAAGCCGCGCAGAACATGCTGACAGACCCTGACGCAGGAAAGCGAGCTAGTCAGGCGGCGGCAAGTCTTGCCCAACAGTATTCAATGGTAAACCAAAAACAGGCTATGGCGGATCTATTGAGCTCTCTCATCAAACGTTAGTGGAGGCGTTGTACCCCTCAAGGAAAAACTGCCATTCACGCTCCAGCTCTTCGCCATAAGCCTTATTCAGGGAACGCTTCAACCGATCTAGCGTATTACCTTTCCAGGAAGTCCGATAAGGGGTTCGGGAGCGCAGCTCACCTTTATCAAAGTCTATCAGGTGGGTTGAAGTCTCTCCGACCAGGATGTTGAAACAGTTCAAATCCGCGTGATACAAACCCGCATCATGGAATTGACGAATCACTTGCCCGATTTCGCGCCAACGGGTTGCGTCCAGGGACAGAGCAACATCCCCTAATGGGCGAACACCTTGCAAGCGTTCGATGATAATGGCCGAGGAGTAAAGTACCCCCTTGCGCTGGTACACAACAGCCACGGGCTTAGGAACAGGAAGCCCCAAAACACGGAGCTGGACTAACAGTCGGAATTCAACGAACGCGCGCACGCGCACCTCGCCTGCGTATAGGTACCGATCACGTATCAGCTTTCCGACCAATCCTCCCCGACGGTAATGGCGAAGCACCCAATGTTCCGGGCTGCGCTCAATAAACCAGGCGCTCCCACGCCCCCCCGAAGAAACCGGCACCGCGCGCTCACCCCAATAATCAGGGTCAAACCAATCAGGGTCGAACTGCTCTGCCCACTCAGGCACCACCAGTGCGTTGATGCCATCGCGTTTTATGTGCACTTCCGTATCTGAGCCCACCACTGAACCTCTCACAAGGCCATTCACCAACAACTTTAATAAAAAAGCCGCCCCACGGAAAACTTGGGGCGGCTTCTACACTGATCGAGCACGATTACCCGGTTAGCGAACTGCCGTCAGCCACTCCTGATGCGCAGCCAGCTTCCCCTTCACCGCATCAAAATACATACTCTGCAACTTTTCGGTAATCGGCCCACGCTTGCCTTCGCCAATCTGGCGGCCGTCCAGTTCGCGGATGGGCAGTACTTCTGCGGCGGTACCGGTGAAGAAGGCTTCTTCGGCAATGTACACTTCGTCGCGGGTGATGCGGCGTTCTTTCACCACCAGGCCCAGGTCTTTGGCGAAGTCGATGATGGTGGCGCGGGTGATGCCGGCCAGGCAGGAAGTCAGCTCGGGCGTGTGCAACACACCATCACGCACGATAAAGATGTTCTCACCGGAACCTTCCGCCACGTAGCCTTCGTTATCCAGCAGCAGGGCTTCTTCCGCACCGCCGGAGATAGCTTCGTTCAGGGCCAGCATGGAGTTGATGTAGTTACCGTTGGCCTTCGCCTTGCACATGGTGATATTTACATGGTGGCGAGTGTAGGACGAGGTACGCACCTTGATGCCCAACTCCTTCGCTTCCGGCGACATGTAAGACGGCCAGCTCCAGGCGGCAACCATCACGTGCACCTTCAGGTTGTCGGCACGCAGCCCCATACCTTCAGAGCCCAGGAATGCCATCGGGCGCAAGTAAGCTTCATCAAGATTGTTTTCCCGCACCGCGGCACGCTGGGCTTCATTGATCTCGTCCTTGGAGAACGGCATCTTCATGTTCAGGATGTGCGCTGAACGGAACAGGCGGTCGGTGTGTTCTTTCAGGCGGAAAATCGCCGGGCCATTCGCGGTGTTATAAGCACGAACACCTTCAAAGCAACCCAGGCCATAGTGCAGGGTGTGGGTGAGGACGTGGGTTTTGGCTTCCCGCCAGGGAACCATTTCACCATCCAGCCAGATAAGGCCATCGCGATCAGCCATCGACATTCTGTTCTGCTCCTGAGTAAGCGGTTTTCGGGGAACTGGCATTCTAGCAGCAAACGCTGCCCGAAATAAATTTAGCTTGCTACTCAACCATGACTTTTTTCCACATACTTTGGATGTAGTCACGCTCTTCCTGAAATGCGCTGCCCTCCACCTGGCTATTCAGGTTTTGCAGCGCCCGGCGGTGAATGGTCGAACGCAAGGTAATGTATACCTCCCGCAACTTCTCTGTGTCCTCCACCGGCAATACACCGGCACGGCCCAGCTCTTCCATCTGGCGAATATTGTCGCTCCACTGGGTCAGCTCCGGGTGTTCAGCACTCCAGGCCAGCATCAGGTACTGCATCATGAATTCGATATCCACAATACCGCCGGCATCATGTTTGATGTGAAACACTTCGTCCCGCCGGATTTCCGGGGTACCCAGGCTGCTGCGCATTTTCTCCCGCATCTCCACCACCTCCTGGCGCAGGGCGGTTTTATCCCTTGGCGCGCACAGAATCTGGTGGCGAATATCCTCGAAGGCTTGAAGGGTATCCGGGCAGCCGGCAACGCCACGGGCCCGGGCCAGGGCCTGATGCTCCCAGGTCCAGGCATCGTTCTGCTGATATTTCTCAAAGGCCTGCAGGGTACTCACCAGCAAGCCGGAGTTACCGGACGGGCGCAACCGCATATCCACTTCATAAAGCTGGCCTGAGGGCGTCTGGGTGCTGAGAATGTGCACAATGCGCTGGCCCAGGCGGGTGTAGAACACCGCGTTGTCGATGGGCTTGTCACCATCGGTGGCCAGTTGCGGATCGGCCTGATGCACAAACACCAAGTCGAGGTCCGAGGTGTAACCGAGTTCGATACCGCCGAGCTTGCCGTAGCCGATGATGGCGAAGTCTGTGTCACACGCCGAACCATCCGCCCGCCGCGGATAACCATGGCGGCTGACCAGGTTGGAGAAAGCCACATCCACCACATGGTCCAGCACCACTTCGGCAATCCAGGTCAGGTAATCACTCACCTTCATCAGCGGCAAGGTACCCTTAAGCTCAGACGCGGCCACCCGCAGCACATGGGCCTTCTTGAAGTAACGCAAGGCCTCCATCTGCTCTTCCAGGTCTTCATAGGGAATGCGCAGCATCTGCTGGCGCAGGTCGTCCTGCAGCTCTTCCTTGGCAGGCGGGCTGTACAGGCTCTCGGCATTCAGCAGTTCGTCCAGCAGCAGCGGGGTTTCTGCCAGCAGGCGGGCAATCCAGGGGCTGTCGCAACACAGGCGCACCAGCTGCGTAAGCGCGCCGGGGTTTTCCACCAGCAGCACCATGTAGGCGGTGCGGCGCAAAATGGCCTCGACCAGCTGCAATACCCGGTCGAGGGTTTCCGACGCATTCTCAACATCCATCAACGCGTTCAGCAATAACGGCATGAACTGGTTCAGCCGTTTGCGGCCCTGGGTTTGCAGGGTCTGCACGGTTCGGCTATCCCGCAGGCTCGCCAGGCGCTTGTAACTGTCTTCCGGGTTTTCGAAGCCCTTTTCCGCCAGCCACTCTATAGCGGCGGGCTCTTCCATTTCTGCCAGCCAGAGCTCGTAACAGCCGTCATCAACGCCGTTTTCGGAATCGCCTTCCTCGTCCTCGGTCGCAATGATGTTGGCGAAGTGCCGGGCCACGCGGTTGCGGTGTTCATCCAGCGCATGCTGGAAGGCGGCCCAGTCATCAAACTCCATAATGCGCGCAACCCGGGCCTGCGACAGTTCATCGTCCGGCAGAACCTGGGTCTGCTTGTCTTCCATACCCTGCAGGGCGTGTTCCAGGTTGCGCAGAAACACATAGGCCTCGCGCAACTCCTTCACAACAGAAGACGGCAGCAGCTCCAGCTCTTCCAGTTCCTTGAGGATATTCAGCAATTCCCGCTGTTGCAGCTCCCGGTCTCGGCCGCCGCGGATCAGCTGGAAAGCCTGCACCACGAATTCGATCTCGCGGATACCGCCACTGCCCAGTTTGATATTGTTCTCCAGCCCCTTGCGGCGAACTTCCCGGCTGATCATGTCTTTCATGCTACGAAGTGACTCGAACGCACTGAAATCAATGTATTTGCGGTAAACAAAGGGCTTGAGGCTCGCCATCAACACCTCACCGGCACGCCGGTCGCCAGCCACAACGCGGGCCTTGACCATGGCGTAACGTTCCCAATCGCGCCCCTGATCCTGGTAATAGGTTTCCAGGGCGGCAAAGCTAAGAGCGAGCGCGCCACTCTGGCCGTAGGGCCGCAGGCGCATGTCCACCCGGAACACAAAACCATCCGCCGTAATCTGGTCCAGCGCCTGAATCAGTCGCTGGCCAAGGCGGATGAAGAACTGCTGGTTATCCAGGGCCCGGCGGCCACCTTCGGTTTCCCCCTTGGAGGGAAAGGCAAAGATCAGGTCGATATCCGAGGAAACGTTGAGCTCCCGACCGCCCAGCTTACCCATACCCAGCACCACCATTTTCTGGGGCACGTGGGCACCGGTCACCGGGTCACGACCCATGGGGGTACCGAATTCCTCACAGGCCTTTTCATAAAGCCAGCTGAGAGCGCCATCAATGGCCACGTCGGCAAAGGCGCTGGTGGCCAGCATGGTTTCGTTCAGGTCTGCCCAGTTCATCAGGTCACGCCAGATAATGCGGAACTGGATTTCCCGACGGTACTGGCGAAGTGCTGCATGCAGCGTCGGTTCGGCATCAACGGTAGCCAGGAAATCGCCCCAGCGCTGTTTCAGCCACGCTTCTGTAGTCGGCTCGGTCAGCGGGCGAGCCTTAACGGCAGCCTGAACCTGCTCCGGATAACGTTCCAGCGTCTGGGCCAGAAACACACTGCGGGCGCAGGCCTCGGCAACATCCGCCTGTGACAGCTCCGCTGGTAACGAACCCATAGGCTCAGACATAACGCAAACCCCTGTCTCTCTGATATATTTCCGGTACTGTATAACGAACTTGCCACGGACTGAACAGGCAGCCCCACTCCATGATGCGCAATCGTCGCCCGCTGAACCCGGAACACTCGCAGCCACACCTCCCAATGGGAGGGCTGATCCGCCAACGCATCAGCCGGCTATTCCTGACACTGGGAGCCCTGGTTTCCGCGCAGATCCTGATCCTCTGGGCTGTAGAGCCTTTGAGTTTTTTCGAAGCTGTGTGGCTCACAATGACCACACTGGTCACCGTAGGCTATGGTGACTACGCGCCGGTAACCGCCATCGGTCGCATCAGTACCGTGGTGCTGATGTTTGTAACTGCCATCACCCTGCTCACACTGATTGTCAGCGACTATATTGAATACCGGTTCTACCGCCGTGAACGAATCCTCTCCGGACGCTGGATTTACAACATGAAAGACCACATCTTAATCATCAACACCCCACGCACCGGTGGCGAACAATACTTCATGCGCTTCGCCACGCAGATTCGGTCGATACCAGAGTACCACACAGTGCCGATCATGCTTCTGACCCGACAGTTTCCCGGAGGCCTGCCGGCAGAGCTTCGGGATTGCGGCATGGTGCACTTCCACGGTGCAGGCAATGATCCGGAAGCGCTGAAATCCGTCCACGCCGGTAGTGCCAGGCATGTCATCGTCCTGGCGGCCGACGAGTCCGACCCTTTCTCCGATAGCCTGACCTTCGATATCGCCCACCGGCTGGCAGAGTCCAACCTTGGCGGCAAAACCACCGTGGAATGCGTGAGTGATGCCAACCGGGATCGCTTCAAGGCCCTGGGGGTGAGAACCATCATCCGGCCGGTTCGAACCTATCCGGAAATCATGGTGCGCGCCGTGGTGGCGCCAGGTTCAGAGAAAGTGCTGGAAGACATGTTCAACTACGAGCGTGACCACCCCCACCGCTACGACCTGGAACTGGACGACCTGACCTGGGCAGACATCGTCAGCGCTCTAGTTCGCCACGGCATTGGCACGGCACTGGCTTATATCGACCACGAAAATGAAGTGATCTGCCATCCGGAAACCAACGCCGAAGTTGAGGGCAAGGGGCTGATTGTTCTGGTTAGCTCCAGCGAGACGCCGGAGGTGTCAGTGGTAGAGGAAGCGCTTGACCGGTATCGGGAGTTTCTCAAGCAGTGGCGCGCCATGCATGAGCAAAACGAGAAAGCCGTCACCGAGAAGCCTGAAGAAAATCCTTCAGCCGGCGGCAGCGAGCGCTAACTGCAACTGGCCGAACTCAGGAAACTGCTCAACCAGGCTCGCCACGGCAATACCGTCTTCCAGTGCCCTGGCTACCGGCCTCCACACCGGCACTAGCCCGACCGCTTCCGCCTGCCGCTCAATCTCCGCAAGCGTGCTGGCGGGCAGACGCATCGTATCACCGGTTAACCAGGCCAGACTCAGGTAATGCAGAAAGGATAGCGAGCTGAACCCTGAAGCTGGCAATGCCAGGGACGGGCGGTAGATTCCGGCAAGGTAGTAGCCCTGCTCGGCTTTGCTCACAAGGTTAAGAAATACCGGAACGGCTTGTGCGAGCGCGCGGGCATTTTCAAGCAGCGCTGCCGGCTCGCCCGCTTTCAGCTCAAATTCCACTTCATACAGGGGCCTTGCCTGCTTTCCGCCTACCACTTCGCCTGAGTCCAGAGCGACCTCAATGACGGACTCTGCTTGCTCCAGCATGATAATGCGCCTCTGGAAGTTGGTCTCGAAAACCAGTTCCAGTTCGCCAAGGTCGACCTCAGATCTCAACGGAGTCTGTTCCAGAAGCTCAAGATCCAGATCCGGCCCCGGCAGATCCCACTCCCACTCCTGGCGGCGATGGGCTCCGTTTACGAACTCGCCCTGGGTTTTCAAGGTCTGGATGTAGCGACCACCGGCCTGACGGACTCGCAACGCGGCACGGGCCTGATTCAACGCAGCATTCGGGGTGTCATAGTAACGATTGACCAGTGTTTTAACCGGACCTTCGCTTGCACCCGGTTGACCTTTGAGCCACTCGAAGGCCCGGGACTGTGCGGATTCCGATAGGGTCAGCTTTACTTCAAGTTCCGTGGCCACTGGAGTGCTCCTGATGATTTCTTTTCCTGCCAAAACAGAAAAGCCGGTGACAGAGTCACCGGCTTTATAACTACTAGATTAGCAAAACCACAAACCGGCTCAAACATTACCTTATCTACCGCCCTTTTGTGAGGCGCCAGATACAACTCTGTCACATTTCTGTGCACTAACCCTTTTTGCCGGTTTCCAGCATGAACGTGACAGGGCCGTCATTTACCAGGGCCACTTTCATGTCTGCACCGAACCGCCCTTCCCCAACACGACTCTCCCCAAGCTCAGCACGGGCCCGGGCCACAAAATTCTGATACAGGGAATTGGCCATATCCGGCGCAGCCACCAGCGAGAACCCCGGGCGGGTACCGGAGCCGGTATCGGCGGCAAGTGTGAACTGGGGAACAATCAGCAGGGATCCGCCGGAGTCCTGAACATTAACGTTCATCCGGCCCTGCTCGTCGGGAAATACCCGGTAAGAGAGGATCTTTCGGCACAAGTCCCTGGCCTCATTCTGTGTGTCGTCCTTTTCCACACCCAGCAATAGCAGAAGCCCCGGCCCAATGGCGGAAATCTTTTCCCCATTCACCGTTACACTGGCTTCGGAAACGCGCTGGATCAGTCCTTTCATTCCATCCCTTGGCAAGATGAGCACAGGGTTAAAAATCAGCAACGCGCAAGAGTGTATAGGGCCCTCAGCGGGGCCGCAAGCCCTTGAAGGCCAATAATAAGTCTATGCTCAACCGGCGCTGGGCAGGCTTTTCGCCACTACCTCTTCTACACCCCGCAACAGCGCATCCACAATAGCCGGCTCGGATGCGGAATGGCCGGCATCCCGGATAATATGCAGCTCGGCTTCCGGCCAGGCCTGGTGCAGGGCCAGGGCATTATCCAGCGGGCACACCATGTCGTAACGGCCGTGCACAATTACCCCGGGGATATCCGCCAGCCGGCCCGCGTCCCGCACAATCTGATCCGGTTCCAGAAAGGCGTTGTTCATGAAGTAGTGGCACTCAATACGTGCCAGGGCGATGGCCACATGGGGGTGGCCGAAATGCTCCACCACCTTGGGGTTCGGATGCAGAGTTGCGCAACGGCCTTCCCAGATCGACCAGGCCTTGGCTGCCTGTATCTGCTCCAGTTCATTGGCGCTGGTGAGCCGGCGATAGTAGGCCGTCACCATATCACCGCGCTCAGCTTCGGGAATCGGAGCCAGGAAATCCTGCCAGTAATCCGGAAACACCCGGCTCGCGCCTTCCTGATAAAACCACTGAATATCTCGCGGCCGGCACAGGAAAATGCCCCGCAACACCAGCCCGAGAACCCGCTCCGGATAGGTTTCGGCATACACCAGGCTGAGCGTGGAGCCCCAGCTGCCACCAAACAGCAACCAGCGGTCAATGCCCAGAAACTGGCGAATGGTTTCCATATCCTGAACCAGCTTGTCGGTGCTGTTGCCTTCCAGCTCCGCCAAAGGCGTGGAACGGCCAGCGCCGCGCTGGTCCATCAGGATAATCCGGAACCGCTCGGCATCGAAAAACCGCCGATGGTAATCCTCACACCCACCACCCGGCCCACCGTGAACCACAAGCACAGGAATGCCATCCGGATTGCCGGATTCTTCCAGGTACAGCTCATGGGGTTCGTCCACCGCAAGGCGATGACGGGCGTAGGGTTCGATGTCCGGGTAGAGGTTCAGCATGACGAACTCCGTTTCAGGGATAACGGCAGTCTAGCTGAGTTGGATGGAGACAATAAAGGAGGGATTGCTTTGCCACGAAATCCACTAAAGAACACGAAAAAACTTAAAAGAAAATGATTATTTTTTTTGCCACGGACACTCACGGAATCACACGGACAACTGCCTAAAGCATTTTTGTCCGTGAGGGTCAGTGAGTGTCCGTGGCCAATCAGTTTCTTTCTTTCGTGTTTTTTCGTGGATTTCGTGGCAAAAAGTCTTTTACTTCTTACCCGCGCGCTTACGCTCGTTCTCGGTCAGAAGCTTCTTGCGCAGACGGATCGACTTGGGCGTGACTTCTACCAGCTCGTCGTCGTCGATGAACTCCAGCGCCTGCTCCAGGGTGAACTTGATGGGCGGCACCAAGCCGATCACTTCGTCTTTACCGGAGGCACGCATGTTGTCCAGCTTTTTGCCCTTAGTGGGGTTAACCACCAGGTCGTTGTCGCGGCTGTGGATACCACACAGCTGGCCTTCGTAGATCTCCTGGCCCGGGTCAAGGAACAGCTTGCCACGGCTCTGCAGGGTTTCCAGGGAGTAGGTCAGCGCAGTGCCAGTAGCCATGGAAACGATAACACCGTTCTGGCGGCTGGTTACGTCACCCATCTTCACCGGGCCGTAGTGGCTGAAGGTGGAGGTCAGGATGCCGGTACCGGAGGTCATGGTCAGGAAGGTGTTCCGGAAACCGATCAGGCCGCGGGCCGGAATGGTGTATTCCAGGCGGATTCGGCCCTTGCCGTCCGGGATCATGTTGGTCATGTCACCCTTACGCAGACCCATCTGTTCCATGATCGCGCCCTGGTGCTGCTCTTCGATGTCGATGATCACGTTTTCGTACGGCTCTTCCTTCTGGCCGTTTACTTCCTTGACCACCACTTCCGGGCGGCCTACGGCCAGCTCGAAGTTTTCGCGGCGCATGTTCTCGATCAGAACCGAAAGGTGCAGTTCACCACGGCCAGACACCTTGAACTTGTCCGCTGAATCGCCTTCTTCAACACGAAGTGCCACGTTGTGCAGCAGTTCTTTTTCCAGGCGCTCTTTGATGTTACGACTGGTCACGTACTTGCCTTCTTTACCGGCAAACGGCGAATCGTTTACCTGGAAGGTCATGGATACGGTGGGCTCGTCAACGGTCAGCGCCGGCAGGGCTTCTACGTTAGAGGGATCACACAGGGTGTCGGAAATGAACAGCTGGTCCAGACCACTCACGCACACAATGTCGCCAGCCTGGGCTTCTTCAACTTCCACACGCTGCAGGCCGGAGTGGCCCATGATCTTCAGAATACGGCCGTTGCGCTTCTTGCCGTCGGCACCGAGAGCCACCACCGGAGTGTTGGTCTTCACTTTACCGCGCATGATCCGGCCGATACCGATTACACCCAGGAAGCTGTTGTAGTCCAGCTGGGAGATCTGCATCTGGAACGGGCCGTCCATGTCAACAGAAGGCGCAGGCACATGGTCAACAATCGCCTGGAACACGGCGTCCATGTTGTCCTGGAGGTCTTCATGGTCCATACCGGCAATGCCGTTCAGGGCGCTGGCGTAAACAATCGGGAAGTCCAGCTGCTCGTCGGTGGCACCCAGGTTATCGAACAGGTCAAATACCTGGTCTACAACCCAGTCCGGGCGCGCACCCGGGCGGTCGATCTTGTTCACGACCACAATCGGGCGCAGACCCGCTGCGAAAGCTTTCTGGGTAACAAAGCGGGTTTGCGGCATGGGGCCGTCGATGGAATCAACCACCAGCAGCACACTGTCTACCATGCTCATTACCCGCTCAACTTCGCCACCGAAGTCAGCGTGGCCCGGGGTGTCTACGATGTTGATATCGTAGTCCTTCCATTTCAGCGCGGTGTTTTTTGCCAGAATGGTAATGCCACGCTCTTTTTCCTGGTCGTTGGAGTCCATAACGCGCTCGTTTTCGAGCTCTTTACGGTCCAGGGTGCCAGACTGGCGCAGCAACTGGTCAACCAGGGTGGTTTTACCGTGGTCGACGTGGGCAATGATGGCGACGTTTCTAAGCTTATCAATCACAACGGGTATCCTGCAGAAATTAGCGGCGCGCAGTATATCGAAAAGTCCATGTCGATAATATGAAGAATAGTGCCTAATATGTAACCAACCCTTCCGGCGCACTGATATCAGGCAATCCACCGGTTTTCGCACCAAAATGGCGCACTATTCTGGTGCATTTCCGGGCAGGCCGCCGTACACTTTTGCACACACAACGCACCAAAGCCTTGCCACTGCGCTGTTGTGGCGCAGTTACACAAAACTGGCAAGGCACTTGCTTAGTGAGGAGTAGCCGTAATTGAAAGGTAAGGGCCAAAGGCTTCTGGTAAGCTGCCTTCACCTGCAAGAGATCGGGCCTCAGCACACTGAACGATCCGGCACAACGAACACGAAATCACTACGGAGCATGCACAATGTCCAAGACAATTGATTTGATCAAAGAACACGAAGTCAAATGGGTTGACCTGCGCTTCACCGACAGCCGCGGTAAAGAACAGCACGTTACACTGCCTGCCACTGAAGTAGACGAAGACTTCTTCGCTGACGGCAAGATGTTCGACGGCTCTTCTATTTCTGGTTGGAAAGGCATCAACGAGTCCGACATGATCCTGATGCCGGTTGACGACACCGCCGTACTGGATCCGTTCACCGAAGAAACCACCATTAACATCACCTGCAACATTGTAGAGCCGACAACCATGCAGGGTTACGAGCGCGACCCCCGCTCCGTTGCCCAACGCGCAGAGGAATACCTGAAGTCCACCGGCATTGCCGACGGCGCCCTGTTTGGCCCGGAGCCCGAGTTCTTCATCTTTGACTCCGTGAAGTGGAAGACCGACATGCAGGGCTCCATGTACTCCCTGCACTCCGAAGAAGCCGCCTGGGTATCCGGCGAAGACTTCGACCGCAACAACATCGGCCACCGCCCGGGCGTAAAAGGCGGCTACTTCCCGGTTCCGCCGGTAGACAGCCTGCACGACCTGCGTGGCGCTATGTGTGCGGCTATGGAAAGCATGGGCCTGACCATCGAAGTGCACCACCACGAAGTGGGCACAGCCGGCCAGTGTGAAATCGGCGTTGGCCCGAACACCCTGACCCGCAAGGCAGACGAAGTTCAGATTCTGAAGTACTGCGTGCACAACGTAGCCCACGCCTACGGCAAAACCGCCACCTTCATGCCCAAGCCGGTCGTGGGTGACAACGGTTCCGGCATGCACGTACACATGTCCCTGAACAAAGACGGCAAAAACCTGTTTGCAGGTGACAGCTATGCCGGCCTGAGCGAAATGGCCCTGTACTACATCGGCGGCATCATCAAGCACTCCAAGGCCATCAACGCCTTCACCAACCCGGCCACCAACAGCTACAAGCGCCTGGTACCCGGCTTTGAAGCCCCGGTCATGCTGGCCTACTCTGCCCGTAACCGTTCCGCTTCCATCCGGATTCCGTACGTAAGCAGCCCGAAGGCACGCCGTATCGAAGTGCGCTTCCCTGACCCGGCAGCCAACCCGTACCTGGCCTTCGCCGCCCTGATGATGGCCGGCCTGGACGGCATCCAGAACAAGATCCACCCTGGCGATGCCATGGACAAGGACTTGTACGACCTGCCGAAGGAAGAAGCCATGAACATCCCGCAGGTAGCCACTACCCTGCAGGAGGCGCTCGATTGCCTGGCGGAAGACCACGAGTTCCTGACCCGCGGCGGCGTGTTCACCGAAGACATGATTGCCGGCTACATCGACCTGAAGCGTGGCGAAGTTGAGCGTATCAACATGACCACTCACCCGGTTGAATTCGAACTGTATTACTCCTGCTAAGCCGCCGCACCAATTTGGTGCAGCCCGGTAACAGCTAGCCCCGCCCGGTGCGGGGCTTTTTTGTATCAGCCGTTGAAAACCCCGCCAGCGGCGCCGATAATCGAGGCAGTTGATCAACGCAGGCCTTTATTATGAAAACACCTCTCGCCCTTGTAACCGGATTCTGTTTACTGGCCGCCGCCGGCGCCCACGCGGAGGTGTACCGGCATGTGGATGCCCAGGGCAACGTCACCTTCTCAGACGAGCCGATGCAGGGCAGCGAAACCGTTAAAGTAAAACCGGTTACCACCATCACCCTGCCCAAACCGGAAGTGGTGCGGGAAACCGACCAGCTGCGGCAAGAAGTCCAGAAGGAAGGCGCCAACTACGACAGCCTCACCTTTGTGCACCCGCAAAACGACCAGGCCTTCCACAGCGGCAGTGGCGACGTCACCTTTGAAGTGCGCAGCACCCCCGGCCTCCAGCGTGGCCACAAATACGAAATCACCCTCGACGGCCAGCCCGTAGGCCAGAGCTCCTCCGGCTCGGTAACCGTGAACAACATTGATCGCGGCACTCACCAGGCGGGAGTGCATATCGTGGACGACCAGGGCGTTCAGGTGAAAACCGGCCCCAGCATCAGCTTTACCGTTCATCGCCCGTCTGTCCTGCGCCGATAACACATCAGCGGTAGCATCCGGAATTAGTTGCACCAATTTAGTGCATACGCACCACATTAACGCCATACTCTGGGCAGCGAAGGGGCAAATCGCCGGCTGCCTGTAGCCTTTCCCGCACCATCTGCACCAAGCCACAGCACCGCCATGCCCTACAGGCCGGCCCGCGCCCGGCCGTTGCCCATTTTTTTCTGCCAGCCAGCAAAACTGGTTCGGATTTTGCAAAACCGGGGTACACGCATGAAACGAAAACGGAAGCCGAGCATGACGTCGCAGCCGCCCGCCACCCCGGACAGTGGATACAAAAGCATTCTGGACAGCCTGACCACCTCCCTTCTGGTGCTGGGCGAAGACCTCACTATCCGTTACCTGAACCCGGCGGCCGAGAACCTGTTTGAAACCAGCCTGACCCGCACCCGTGGCCAACCGCTGGGCGATCTGCTAATCGACTCCAGCGACGCCCTGAAGACCCTGTACGCAGCCCTCAACAACGGACAGTCCTACACCCGCCGCGAGGCCGAGTTCGCCCTGCTGACAGGCTCACGTTTCACCGTAGACTACTCGGTAACCCCGGTCAGCGTAGACCCGACCGAGCTGGTGATCGAAATCCAGCCGAAAGACCGGATGCTGCGCATCAGCCGGGAAGAAGACATCATCTCCCAGCAGGAAACCACCCGCATCCTGGTGCGCGGCATGGCCCACGAAATCAAGAACCCGCTGGGGGGCATTCGAGGTGCGGCGCAACTGCTGGACCGGGAACTGAACAGCGAAGACCAGCGCGAATACACCCAGGTGATCATTAACGAAGCCGACCGCCTGCGCAGCCTGGTGGACCGCATGCTGGGCCCCAACAAGGCCCTGCAGATGGCCAGTACCAACATCCACGAAGTACTGGAACGGGTACGCACCCTGATTGAAGCCGAAAGCAAGGGCCGGGTGCGCCTGAAGCGGGATTACGACCCCAGCATTCCGGAATTCACCGGCGACAAGGAACAGCTGATCCAGGCCTTCCTGAACATCGCGCGGAACGCCATGGAAGCCGCCTTCGAAAACCAGGTAGACAGCCACAGCGGCGACATGCCTACCATCACCTTCCGCACCCGGGCCCTGCGCCAGTTCACCATCGGCCACCGCCGCCACCGCCTGGTGTGCCGGGTTGACATCATCGACAACGGCCCGGGTATACCGCCGGAACTGCTGCAGAACATTTTCTACCCCATGATCAGTGGCCGGGCGTCCGGCACGGGCCTGGGGCTTTCCATTACCCAAAGCATCATCGGCCAGCATCGCGGGCTGGTGGAATGCGAGAGTGAACCGGGAAGAACCGACTTCATCATCTTCCTGCCTCTGGAGGACAACCAATGAGCCGATCGGGAAACGTCTGGATCATAGACGACGACAAAAGCATCCGCTGGGTACTGGACCGTGCCCTTACCCAGGCTGGCCTGCACCCCCGCGTATTCGACAGCGGTGAAAGCATCATGATGCGCCTGGAGCACGAACAGCCAGATGCCATCATCAGCGACATCCGCATGCCCGGCGTAGACGGCATTACCCTGCTGTCCCGGATCGTGAAAAAGCACCCGGACCTGCCCGTTATCATCATGACCGCCCACTCCGACCTGGACAGCGCGGTGACCAGCTACCAGACCGGTGCCTTCGAATACCTGCCCAAACCCTTTGATGTAGACGAAGCCGTGGCCCTGGTTAAGCGGGCCATCGCCCACAGCCACGAGAAAAAGGCCGCGGCGGAACCACAGATGGAGTCGGTTCAGAAAAACCTGGAAATCATCGGCGAAGCACCCGCCATGCAGGAGGTGTTCCGGGCCATCGGCCGGCTCTCCAACTCCAACATTACCGTGCTGATCAACGGCGAGAGTGGCACCGGTAAAGAACTGGTGGCCCAGGCCCTGCACAACCACAGCCCCCGGGCCCACAACCCGTTCATCGCCCTGAACATGGCCGCCATTCCCAAAGACCTGATTGAATCGGAACTGTTCGGCCACGAAAAAGGCGCCTTCACCGGCGCCGGCGCCACCCGCCAGGGCCGTTTTGAGCAAGCCAACGGCGGCACCCTGTTTCTGGACGAAATCGGCGATATGCCCGCCGACACCCAGACCCGCCTGCTGCGGGTACTGGCCGATGGCGAATTCTACCGGGTAGGCGGCACCACCCCCATCAAAGTGGATGTGCGCATCATCGCCGCCACACACCAGGACCTGGAAAAACTGGTGCAGGCCGGCAGCTTCCGCGAAGACTTGTTCCATCGCCTGAACGTAATCCGCGTACACCTGCCCAAACTGGCTGAACGCCGGGAAGACATCCCCAAACTGATGCAGCACTTCCTGAAACGGGCAGCCAAGGAACTGGCAGTAGAAGCCAAAATCCTGCGGCCAGATGCCGAAGAATACCTGACCACCCTGCCCTGGCCCGGCAACGTGCGCCAGCTGGAAAACACCTGCCGCTGGCTGACCGTAATGGCCAGCGGCCGGGAAATCCACGTAGACGACCTGCCCCCGGAACTGCTGCACCAGGCCGACACCGACAACACCGGCACCGGCCAGACCTGGCAGGAAGGCCTGAAAAACTGGGCCGAACTGGAACTGAAACGGGGCAAGAAAGCCATCCTGGACACCGCCGTGCCGGAGTTCGAGAAAATCATGATCGAAGCCGCCCTGAAACACACCGGCGGCCGCCGCCGGGATGCCTCGGTACTGCTGGGCTGGGGGCGGAATACGCTGACGCGGAAGATTAACGAATTGGGGATGGATCATCCGGAGGGGGAGGAGGAGTAAGCCTCTTCCCCCATGAGATTGGATTCAGTTGGCGGGGACTTCGCGCCAGTAGATGATGCGGTCGTTGCCGCGGTAGACGCCGAAGGTGGCGGTGGCGCGTGATCAACACCACTTATCCGTGTTTGATCGGTTCGCACCCGATGATCCGGCGCCTGTCAGGTGCAAGTCCGACAGGCTGCCAGGTAGTCAACGTGCGTCCCACTTAGGTTCCACTTACGTCCCCTTAACACTCTCACCGAGCGCGTATCACGTGGTTGGTTAGCCGGGCGTTCTAACAACTTCCCCGACCGACTACACGTGAAGTGACCTCTCAAGAGTCATAGGTCACTGATATCCTGAAACCCACAAAGGACTATGGTTCAACCAATCAGGCTTAACCGTATGGGGCCTGTAATGACGGGCGCAAGTTAGACTCTTTCACCGCCACCCGCCTTTTCCTGACATGCTGCACTCCCCTCCCTCTTTCGAGGTTCAAGCCCATTACTGGGCGAGGATAAGTCAGGTTTGCAATAGGCCTACCAACAGCCTATACGTGTAGCGAAAATGTCACAAATACTTGATTTACCTAGAAAAATGGCTCACTCAGAAGGGGATATCGTCATCAAAGTCGTCAATCGGCTCCGGCATGCCGCCGCCCTGCTGCTGGGGCGGCTGGTTGCTGTATCCGCCACCCTGGTTACCCTGGCCACCCTGCTGCTGTTGCGGGGGCGGGGTGTTGTAGCTGGCCGCTTGCTGGGGCCGGCCCTGGGGCGCGCCCTGGTTCATGCCGCCTTCGCCACCACGGCTGTCGAGCATCTGCATCTGGCCGTTGATATCCACCACGATCTCGGTGGTGTAACGGTCCTGGCCGTCCTGCCCCTGCCATTTGCGGGTTTGCAGGCGCCCTTCGATATACACCTTGGAACCTTTGCGCAGGTACTGCCCCGCCACTTCAGCCACCTTGCCGAACAACACCACCCGGTGCCACTCGGTTTTCGGTACCAGCTGGCCGGATTGACGATCCTTGTAGCTTTCATCGGTCGCCAGGTTGAGGTTTACCACCGCGTTGCCGTTCGGGGTGTAACGGGTATCCGGATCCTGGCCCAGATTACCGATAAGAATTACCTTGTTTACGCCTCGTGCCATTGTATGCTCCTGGTCTCTTTTGCTGAACGCCTGCGTTCCATGCAGGCATCCTGTGTTTTAAGTAGTGCTACCCTGCCGCACAAATTCAAAGTGCGCAAGCTGCTCTTCCCGAAAATGCTGACGGTCTACCTTCAGGTACGCCATGGCGGCCTCTTCCACGATCACCACGTCTTCCACGCCCGGCAGTTTTCGCAGGTTCTGGTCGATCTCGTCAAAACTGATACTCACGGCGTTTTTCAGCTGTACCACAAAACTGGTGGAGTAACCCGGTGCAGGCATGGTTAACGCCACCAGCAGCCAAACCACCAGCGCTGCGGCCATCAGCCAGAGCACACCGTCCAGGCCAGCGGTCTGCAACAGCCCGCCACCCAGTGCGCCGCCCAGAAACGCGCCGAAGAACTGGGAAGTGGAATACACGCCCATGGCCGTGCCCTTGGCCGCGGCCGGGGCTTCTTTGCTGATCAGCGACGGCAAGCTGGCTTCCAGCAGGTTGAACGCCATAAAGAAGAAGAATAGCACAGCCCACGCCAGCCACAGGCTCTGGCCAACACCGGTCATCGACGCAGCCGCCAATGCCAGCAAGGCGATGGCACCGCACAGCACCGGTTTCATTTTGCGTTTCTTCTCGCCAATGATAATGAAAGGCACCATGGCGAAGAACGAAGTAATCATAACGCTGAGATAGAACCACCAGTGGGAACTGGCCTTCAGACCCAACTGGTCCTGCAACATGGTGGGGAACACCAGGAACAGCGCGGTCAGCACAAAGTGCAGGATGAATATGCCGAAATCGAGCCGCAGCAGCCGGCCATCAGCCAGGACACGGCTGACCATTTCCCGGGCCGGATGGGTGTCGGCACTGACCTTGTGCTGGTGCGGCGTGGGCACAACCCGGGCAACCACCACCAACGCCAGAACCGCCAGTACCGCGGTGGTATAGAAAATCCCCGACAGCCCCCAGGCCGCACCCAGCAGCGGGCCCATAACCAGGGAGACCGAAAACGACAGGCCAATGGAAATGCCCACGGTGGCCATGGCCTTGGTGCGCTGCTCCTCCCGGGTGAGATCACTGAGCAACGCCATCAGCACGCTGGCAATCGCGCCGGCGCCCTGAAGAATCCGCCCGGCAATAACTACGTATATGGAATCGGCAGCGCCAGCCAGCACACTACCGGCTGCGAACAGAACCAGGCCGATGTAGATCATCCGCTTGCGGCCAACCCGGTCTGACAGCAAACCGAACGGAATCTGCAGCAGTGCCTGGCTCAGGCCGTAGGCACCAATTGCGAAACCGATCAGCGCGGGCGTAGCGCCTTCGAGGTCGCTGCCCAGCAAAACGAAGACCGGCATTACCATGAACAGGCCCAGCATACGCATGGCGTATACCGATGCCAGAGCTATTACTGAGCGTTTTTCAAGCGCGTTCATGCTAACCCGTGCCGGACTGGTTGAATGTATAGGCGCAGCCTGTCACTGCGAGCGGCGCATTGTACCAGAAGCGCTATGCAGACGGGACTACTCACAACGGGGTGGCAGAAAGCGGCTGCGGGCGGCCTAGAGCAGCCAGAGGAATCTGTACACGGTTTAGCCGGCGCCACCCGAAAACGATATAATCGACGTTTTTACCCAAGCGAGGTGTTATGGACCATATCCAGATCAAGGGTGCACGCACCCACAACCTGAAGAACATCGACCTGGATATGCCGCGGGACAAGCTGATTGTCATCACAGGCCTTTCCGGTTCCGGTAAATCTTCCCTGGCGTTCGATACACTCTATGCCGAAGGCCAGCGCCGGTACGTGGAATCGTTGTCCACCTATGCCCGCCAGTTCCTGTCGATGATGGAAAAACCCGATGTGGACCACATCGAAGGCCTTTCCCCGGCCATTTCCATCGAGCAGAAATCCACCTCCCACAACCCGCGTTCTACTGTGGGTACCATTACCGAGATATACGACTACCTGCGCCTGCTGTTCGCCCGCGCCGGCGAACCCCGCTGCCCGGACCACGGCCAGCCGCTGGAAGCGCAGACCGTGAGCCAGATGGTGGACCAGGTGATGGCCATGCCGGAAGGCAGCAAACTGATGATCCTGGCGCCGGTCATCCGGGATCGCAAAGGCGAACACCTGCAGGTTATTGATACCATGCGCAGCCAGGGCTTCATTCGCTTGCGGGTAGATGGCACCGTTTACGACATCGACGACGTGCCGGCGCTGGATAAAAAGCGCAAACACCAGATTGATGTGGTGGTCGACCGGTTCAAGGTGAAGGAAGGCCTGGAGCAGCGGTTGGCCGAGAGCTTTGAAACCGCCCTGGAGCTGGCAGACGGCATTGCCCTGGTCGCGCCTATGACCGGCGAGGGCGAGGAACACACCTTTTCAGCCCGCTACGCCTGTACCCAATGCGGCTACGCCCTGAGCGAACTGGAACCCAAGCTGTTTTCTTTCAACAACCCGGCCGGCGCCTGCCCCACCTGTGACGGCCTGGGCGTGCGCCAGTTTTTCGACGCCGAAAAGGTTATCCAGAGCCCGGAAGCCACCCTGGCCTCCGGCGCCATCAAAGGCTGGGACCGCCGCGCCGTGTACTACTTCCAGATGCTCACCAGCGTGGCGGAGCACTATGGCATTGACCTCGAAACACCCTGGGAAGAGCTGCCCGAAAACTTCCAGCAGGCCCTGCTGTATGGTTCCGGCGATGAAGACATCACCTTCCGATATGTAAATTCCCGCGGCCATATTATGGAAAAGGCGCACCCGTTCGAGGGCATACTGCCCAACCTGGAACGCCGCTACCGGGAAACCGACTCCCAGAGCATGCGGGAAGAACTGGCCCGTAACCTCAGCACCCAGCCCTGTAAGGATTGTGGCGGCTCACGCTTGCGCCGCAGCGCCCGCCATGTGTTTATCGAAGAGCGTACCCTGCCGGAAATCACCCGACTGCCTGTCGGCGACGCCCATCGTTACGTGAGCGAACTGGCCCTGCCCGGCCGCAAAGGTGAAATTGCCGAGAAAATCCTCAAGGAAGTACGCGAACGCCTGCAATTCCTGGTTAACGTCGGGCTGGAATACCTCACACTGGAACGCAGCGCCGACACCCTGTCCGGCGGTGAAGCCCAACGCATCCGCCTGGCCAGCCAGATAGGCGCGGGCCTGGTGGGCGTCATGTACATACTCGATGAGCCATCCATCGGCCTGCACCAGCGTGACAACGACCGCCTGCTGGCAACCCTCACTCACCTCCGGGACCTGGGCAACACCGTGATCGTGGTGGAGCACGATGAAGACGCCATCCGCGCCGCCGACTACGTCATCGACATCGGCCCGGGCGCCGGCGTACACGGCGGCGAAATCGTCGCCCGCGGCACCCCGGCGGAGATCATCGCCAACCCGGCCTCCATGACCGGCCAGTATCTCAGTGGCGAAATGGAAATTGCCGTTCCCAAAGCCCGAAATAAAGGCAACGGCAAAAAACTGGTGCTATCCGGCGCCTCCGGAAACAACCTGCAGAACGTCACCCTGAACCTGCCACTGGGCGTGATGACCTGCATCACCGGTGTATCCGGCTCCGGCAAATCCACCCTGATCAACGCCACCCTTTATCCGGTGGCGGCAGCCAAGCTGAACAAAGCCACCAGCCTGAGCCACGCCCCCTACAAAAACCTCAAGGGCCTGGACCACCTGGACAAGGTCATCGACATAGACCAGAGCCCCATCGGCCGAACCCCCAGATCCAACCCGGCTACCTACACCGGCCTGTTCACCCCCATCCGTGAACTCTTCGCCGGCACCCAGGAGGCCCGCTCCAGAGGCTACAAACCCGGCCGATTCTCATTCAACGTCAAAGGCGGCCGCTGCGAAGCCTGCCAGGGCGATGGCGTAATCAAAGTAGAAATGCACTTCCTGCCCGACGTGTACGTGCCCTGCGACATCTGCAAAGGCAAACGCTACAACCGCGAAACCCTGGAAGTCCGCTACAAAGGCAAAAACATCAACGAAGTGCTGGAAATGACCGTTGAAGAAGGCCGTGAATTCTTCGACGCCGTGCCCTTCATTGCCCGAAAACTGCAAACCCTGATCGACGTGGGCTTGTCCTACATCCGCCTCGGTCAAAGCGCCGTCACCCTCTCCGGCGGCGAAGCCCAGCGGGTAAAACTGGCCAAGGAACTGTCCAAGCGCGATACCGGTAAAACCCTGTACATACTGGATGAACCGACTACCGGCCTGCATTTCTACGACATCCAGCAGTTGCTGACCGTACTGGAGCGGCTGCGGGACCATGGCAACACCATTGTAGTGATCGAGCACAACCTGGATGTGATTAAAACGGCGGACTGGATTGTGGACCTCGGACCCGAGGGTGGTTCTGGTGGCGGGCAGATTATTGCCGAGGGAACTCCGGAGGAGGTGGCGGACAATCCGGCGTCACATACCGGGCGTTATTTGAAGCCTATGCTTAAGTAGGCTTTTAGCCACGGTGCGTAAACCGCTGAAGGTTGCCACCCATTCCACGTGAAGCCTGCCACCCGGACCGGAGCAAGGCTGCCACCCATCGGAGCGTAGCGACGCGGGGTTTCTCTTCTTACTCCGAAGTCTCAGTGCCCGTCAACTTTGCCT
>NZ_JADARC010000045.1:0-20943 GCF_016464245.1 Marinobacter sp. bablab_jr003 | reverse complement strand
ATTGAGCAGTACATTGACTACTATAACCACCACCGGATCCGGCTGACATTAAATGGCCTGACTCCGGTGGAGTACAGAGAGCAGGCTGCCGCTGCAGCCTGATTAAACTGTCCAAGTTTTAGGGGTCACTTCAGTACATTTTGCCTCGGCAAATGTATCGGGGGTCTGACCCCGGATTGGGGAGTTGGATGACCTGGTACGCGTTACAACATAAGCCTGCGCAGGGCGATCGGGCGGTTCAGCATTTGCAGAACCAGGATGTTGCCTGTTTCTACCCGAAGATTGAGGTGGAGAGGGTGAAGGGCGGCAAGCGGGCGAAGCGGTTGGAGCCGTTGTTTCCGGGGTATGTGTTTGTGAACCTGGAGCAGACGAACCCGATGTGGGCGAAGCTGCGGTCTACCCGGGGGGTGATCCGGGTGGTGAGTTTTGCCAATAAGCCGGCGGCGATTGCGGATGAGGTGATTGACCACATCAAGGCCAGCATGGATAAGGTGGCGGAGCAGGGTGGTATCAAGCCTGGGCAGGCGGTGGAGCTGGATGATGGGCCGTTCAAGGGCATCGGGGCGATTTTTCAGGCTTACGATGGGGAAGAGCGGGCGATTGTTTTGATTTCGTTTATGCAGAAGCAGCAGCGGGTTAGTGTGCCGGTTTCGGCGATTCGGGCTTAGGTGGTGGTTTAAGAATGGCGCTGGCTTGGGTAGGGAGTCTGACCCGTGGGGTCAGACCCCTTTGTAGCCTTCGGGTAAGTAGCACCTAGCTTGCGGGCTACTCAGGGGTCGGGCCCTACGTGGCCTGACCCCTCCCTTTTGAAACTCCGGGTCAGGTCCCTGGTACATTTGGCGGGGTGAAATGTATCGGGGGTCTGACCCCCAGTTTGCAATTTTTTACATTGTTTTTGCGGTGTAAGTCCTTGATTTTGCATTATTGGCCTAGGGTGTCACTTGTTTGTAACACCGGAACCCGTAGAATCGCGCTGGTTTTCGAGTGAATCCTCTTAACCCTGACAAGGAGTCAGTTGGGAAATCTTCCCTCCGGCACAGCCGCTGCCTCTTTGTCCAAACGTTGAACAAGCCTTCGTATGCCCTCAAAACACTGGACCCTGGTCGGTGGGGCGGTAGCGTGCCTGACGGCGCTTTTTTACACCGCAACTACCCACGCCGCCCCCTGGATTGAACCTGGCG
This sequence comes from Marinobacter sp. bablab_jr003, assembly GCF_016464245.1. NCBI lineage: Bacteria > Pseudomonadati > Pseudomonadota > Gammaproteobacteria > Pseudomonadales > Marinobacteraceae > Marinobacter > Marinobacter sp. bablab_jr003. Next base: position 19,762 of record NZ_JADARC010000045.1, on the reverse strand, counting down.
ACAGCCGCGCGCGTTTTGCCTTGCAGAAGCTGGCAGACCGTGGCCATTTTGATCGTACGGTATCCACCTGGCCGGTAATGTGGAGCACGGTAACGCAAGACATCAACCCCAGCGTTACCTCAGACCCAACCGCCACAGCCGGCGCCATGGCCTACCTGAATGCCGAAGAACGGGCGCAGTTCCGCTCTGGCACAAGGGCTAAATTCACCCTGGCGGGCAGTACCGAGCAGCCCCTGGTACAAGGCTTCGGCAACGCGCGGCAGGAAGAAGGCCAGGCCACGCTGGACTGGCAATGGCAGGGCGAACACTTTGCCATCGGCCTGTCACCCACCGTGGTGGCCAACCCCACAGACGACGAACAATACCGCTACGACGGCAGCTACCTGGCCGGCACTCTCGGTAACTGGGTATTGGGCGCTGGCGCTATCGACCGCTGGTGGGGCCCGGGCTGGCAGTCCAGCCTGATTCTGTCCAACAACGCCCGGCCCATGCCCGCCGTATGGCTCAACCGCAAGCGGGATCTATCACCAGGCTCCAAATGGCTCAGCTGGATCGGCCCCTGGAACCTCACCGTGTTCGCCGGCCAGTATCAGGACAAGCGCACCATAGACAACGCCAAACTCATCGGCATGCGCTTCACCTTTCGCCCGGTACAAGGCCTGGATATCGGCCTGTCACGCGCCATCCAGTTTGGAGGAGAAGGGCGGCCAGAAAACAGCTCCGCCCTGTGGGACGCCCTCATCGGCCGCGACAACAGCCAGGATGGCGCGCAGAACGACCCTGGCAACCAGCTCGGCAGCATAGGCATCCGCTACGGTTTCGCCCTGGGCCACCAATCCATGGGCCTGTACACCCAAATGATGGGCGAAGACGAAGCCGGCGCCTTCCCGGCCCGCAAATCCTGGCTGCTGGGCACAGACTGGACCACCGGCCTGTTCAACACAGACCAGCAATGGTTCCTGGAATACAGCAACACCACCGCCGATGACTTTCTGGGCGATGCCATGCCCAACGTCACCTACGAACACTTCCAGTACCGCACCGGTTACCGGCACCACGGCCGCAACCTGGCCAACAGCTTCGAAGGCGATGCCGAAACCCTCACCCTGGGCGCGCACCAGTTCTTCGACAACGGCAACAACCTCTCGCTAACCTTCAGCTACGCCGAATTTAACAGCGATGGCCAGGTACGCGCGCAAATGCCAGACCCAGACGTGCGCTACTACATCCCCGCCACCAACCAGAAAACCGGCATCGTCAACCTGGGCTACGGCACCGCCCTGTTCAACGGCCGGCTGGACCTCAACCTGCGGGGCACCGAAAAGAAAATCCAGCTGGCAGGCACAGAGCTGGACCAATGGTCCGCCAGTGCCAGCTGGCGCTACCGTTTCTGACCAACGTCTGAAACCTGACTAATGCAACAAACCCTTAATCCGGCTATCATCACCGGCCTGAAAACCAAAAAACATCCCGGCATTTCTACTATGGTATCGCGTACACTCCTCACCCTGGCCGCCTTGCTGGCCCTCTCCGGCTGCGCCTTTGCCCCCGGCTCCCACATCAACACCAGCGGCTGGAACCCGGATTACCAAAGCCCACCGGAAGAAGACTTCAGCCACCTGGTACAAGTAAAACGCATAGGCCCGGACACCCTGCGCAACGCCATCGTGGCCGACGTACCGCCACCCGCGCCGGACCTGGTTCGTGAAGACAGCGACTACCAATATAAAATCGGCATCGGCGACGTATTGCAGGTTACCGTATGGGACCACCCGGAACTCACCATACCTGCCGGCTCCAACCGCAGCTCGCAGGAATCCGGTAACGTTGTTAACGAAAACGGCACCATCTATTACCCCTACATTGGCTACGTGCAAGTGGCGGGCCTGACCACCCAGGAAGTGCGTGAAGAAGTCGCCAGCCGCCTGTCACGCTTTATTGAAACCCCGCAGGTGGATGTCTCCGTAGCGGATTTTCGCAGCCAGCGAGTCTACGTAAGCGGCGCGGTTGATGAACCCGGTGTGTACCCGCTCACTAACGTACCCACCCGGTTGGTGGATGTGGTCAGCCTGGCTGGCGGGCTGGAAGAAGGCGCAGACTGGCGCAACGTAACCCTTACCCGTGACGGCAAAGACTACCGCCTGTCACTTAAAGCCATCTACGAAACCGGCAACAAACTGCATAACGTACTTCTGCAGCAGGGCGACGTCATCAACGTCCCTCTGGGCGATGACCAGAAAGTCTTCATGCTGGGCGAAGTGGGCAGCACCAAAACCCTGCCCATGGGCCGCAACGGCCTCACCCTGGCCGAAGCCATTTCCAATGCCGGAGGGCTGAATGAGCGCCAGTCTGATGCCACCGGCGTATTCGTGGTGCGGCGTACCGAGAATGCTGACCCAGACAGCGACCACCTCATCGACATGTACCAGCTCAACCTCAAAGACGCTACCGCCCTGGTACTGGCAGACGGCTTCACCCTGAACAACCGCGACATGGTGTATGTAACCGCCGCCCCGCTGGCGCGCTGGAACCGCGTCGTGTCGTTGCTGGTGCCGTCGTTCACCGCCCTGTTCCTGGGTGACCGCGCTGTAAACCTGGGCGACTAACCCCGTATGTTCAACCGCCTACTCGTACTCTGCACCGGCAACATCTGCCGCAGCCCGGTGGCCGAAGCCATGCTCAAAGCCGGCCTGCCGGGTAAAGCGGTCGAATCCGCCGGCCTTGGCGCATTGGTAGACCACCCAACAGACCCAAGCGCCGCCGAACTGGCACAACAAGCCGGCCTGGACGTAAACCAGCACAAAGCCCGCCAGGCCACCACCGCCATGTTCAGAAATGCAGACCTCATACTGGTTATGAGCGAAGGCCAGAAAGCCCGGGTAGCAGAGCTGGACCCAACCGCCTCCGGCAAAACCATGCTCATCGGCCACTGGCTACCGGGCCGCCCAGACATCCCGGACCCCTACAAAAAAAGCCGCGAAGCCTTCGCCCACGTACACCAACTACTCGATGAAGCCGTAACCGCCTGGCTTCCCCGATTGAAATAACACCAAGAGCCACGAATGACCCAAGCAACCAATACCGCAGCAACCAACCGGCAAGACAACGACGAAATCGACATCGGCTTTCTGCTGGGCAGCCTGTGGGATCACAAAATCTTCATTCTGGTGCTGGCCGTTATCTTTGCCATCATTGGCCTGGTATACGCTACCCTCTCTACGCCCATCTATAAGGCAGACGCCCTGGTGCAGGTGGAACAGAAGTCCGGCACCATTCCAGGGGCCGACATGGCGCAAGTGCTGGGCAACCAGGAACCCAGCACCAGCACCGAAGTGGAAATTCTGCGCTCCCGCATGATACTGGGGCAGGTGGTTAACCAGACCGACCTGGATGTACAGGTTATCCCCAACACCTGGCCGGTGATTGGTGAATGGCTGTTGCGCCGCGGCACCCAGCGCCCGGGCTTTGCGGAAGGCAGCGCCACCGTATGGGCTGGTGAAACCCTCAACATTCGCGAACTGGTCGCCAGCCACGACAGCAACACCCTGCAACTCACCCTGCGCTCCGAAGGGCAGGGCAGTTACACAATGCTGGATGCCCAAGGCAACGAACTGGGCAAAGGCCGCGTTAACCAGAAGCTCACCATTGAAAACCCCTGGCTGGAGCTTACCGTAAACGAGCTCACCGCACCGGCCGGCGCCACCTACACCGTGATCAAGCGAAGCCACCTGGCCGCCATCCGTGGCCTGCAAGGCCGCCTGGAAATCCAGCCCCGGGGTAAAGACACCGGTATTCTGCAGCTCAACATCAGCGGGCCAGACGGAAATGAACTGGTACAGAGCCTGAACGCCACCACCAACGTGTTCCTAACCCAAAACATCGCCCGCCAGGCCGCCGAAGCCGACAAAAGCCTCGAATTCCTGGAAGAGCAGGCCCCGAAAGTACGCGATCAGCTCAACGAAGCCGAAAACCGCCTGAACGAATACCGCCTGCAAAGCGACAGCATAGACCTTAGCTTTGAAACCCAGAACGCCCTGAACAGCCTGGTGAGCATTGAAGCCAGCCTGAACGAACTCCAACTGCAAGAAACCGAACTGGCCCGGCGCTTTACCCCCAACCACCCGGTATACCGCTCCCTGTTGGAAAAGAAAGAACAACTGCTGCGCGAAAAAGCCCGCCTGGAAGAACGCACCGGCAACCTGCCAGAAACCCAACAACAAATCCTGCGCCTGAGCCGTGATGTAAAAGTCACCCAGGAAATCTACGTGCAACTGCTCAACCGCATGCAGGAACTGCGGCTGGCCCGGGCCGGCACCGTGGGTAATGTACGCATACTGGACGACGCCGTAGTGCAAGGCCAGGTAGCCCCCAAACGTAACCTGATCGTTGCCGTAGCCGGCATGAGCGGCCTGCTGCTGGCCATGATCATCGTACTGCTGCGCGCCGCCTTCAACCGCGGCATTGTATCGCCGGAACAGCTGGAAGAGCTGGACCTGCCGGTTTATGCCACGGTTCCGCTTTCAGAGGAAGAAAACCGCCGCAGCGCCAGAGGCAAGAAAGCCGGCAAGCGCAAAGGTAAATCCAAAGGCGGCCTTCTGGCGGTACGCAACCCGGCAGACCTCTCCATAGAAGCCATCCGCGGCCTGCGCACCTCGCTGCACTTCGCCATGATGGAAGGCAGCAACAACCGCTTGGTTATCACCGGCCCAAGCCCCGGCATTGGTAAAAGCTTTATGTCGGCTAACCTGGCGGCCATCTGCGCCCAGGCCGGCCAGAAAGTTGTGGTCGTCGACGGCGACATGCGCAAAGGCCACGTACACGAAGCCTTCAAACAGGATTCCCACAACGGCCTTTCAGAAGTGCTCTCCGGCAAACTGGAATTCGCACAAGCCGTCAAAACCTCCGAAGTAGAAGGGCTGAGCTGGGTAAGCCGCGGCAGCGCCCCGCCCAACCCCTCAGAACTGCTCATGCAGGCCAGGTTCACCGAATTCCTGGATTACCTGAGCGAAAACTTTGACCTGGTAATCATAGACACCCCGCCGATCCTCGCGGTAACAGACGCCGCCATCATCGGCAAACAATGCGGCACCACCCTGATGGTAGTGCGCTTCGGGCAAAACACCCCGAAAGAAATCCAGATAGCCGAAAGCCGCCTGGCCACCGGTGGCGTCACCCTCAAGGGCACCATCCTGAATGCCATGGAAAAGAAAGCGGCGACCAGTTATGGCTATTACGGCTACTACAACTACTCCTACAAATCCGAGTAGGCAGGCTACAAAGGGGGCTGACCCTACGCGGTCAGCCCCCTACCCAAAGCCAGCGACGAACTCAAAGCCAGATTTTTTGCCACGGAAACCACGGAAAAACACGGAAAGAAAAGCTTTTGGCCACGGACACTCACTGACGCTCACGGACAAAAGCCAGCACCCCCCACAACCAGCAATCTACAAAGGGGTCTGACCCTACGAGGTCAGACCCCACCCAAGGCCAGCGACAATCACCCGCACAATTGTTGACGGCACAACCTCATACCGCCATCATCTTGTTTAACAAAGCTATTATCCGAGGAGAATAAAGGCCATGGCAGGCTTTCCAAAACAGTGGCCCGAGTGTTGCCCGCCTGATGATGCACAGCCGGCCGAAGGCGTTGTGTACCGAATTTGCCGAGAGAATCCGCCAGCCCCAGAGGACTTCCAGTCCCATGCCGAGCTCGGTAAGTCATCAAAAGGCGACCCTTGCATGCGGCACGGTTTGTCGGTTTTTCGTGACATTTCAGAGGCACAACACCTGACGGGTATTTTTCCAAAGCTGGGCAAGTTGATTTTTCGTGGTGAGTTGACGGCCGAACACGGTAAGATCAAGCCTACACCGGCGAAGCTAAGGCCATCACATGTGACCTGGTGGCCATTTGAAGAAGTTGAACGCGCCGCCGCCTTCACAGTCAGCAGCGAGGGTTAACAATGGACTGGCAAATCAAAGGTCTTACTTGTGACCCCAGTAATTTTCAAAACGTTGAAATTCTCGATGTTTTAATAGACGTTGACGGCCCACGACTGTTCACCGCTGAAACCGGATTGTGTACAGCTTTGGTTATGCTGGTAGACGAAGATGACCAGCGTGCCCGCTATTTAGTGGCACCCACCAATGATGAGATTGTCAGTCAGCTTGAAAAAGGCATTGTCAGCGTCCGAAAAGCGGTAGACCAGCCTGTAGTATGGGTGTTGGAGACTAATCATGCGCTGGAGCCACAAAACGCCTGGCGAACAACCCTGAGTGGCTTGCCTGAATCCGTGTTGCCAGAGAAAGGGCGAATGCTTTGGCCTCACCTGCAACCGGCATTTCGTTTACGCGCCATCGGCGAGGGGCTATCAGCTGGCACGGTGCCTGCCAGCGTAATCCGGCAAGTAGTTGAGGGGGCCAGCACCGCTTTAAGAAAAGCCGCTGCCCACGTGTACAAAGAGCCCGCCAAACAAGGCCGTGTTAGTAATTCCAGAAAGCGTTTGTACGATCTGCCCGTGCAACACTTTGCCTACAACAGCTTCGAAGTGGCATTCAGTCTTCCTGAAGAATCGCAGGAGTGCCTGCTGCAAGACGACGCAGATGCGGAAATGCATCAAATTGGCAGTGCCCTGGCACATGCTATTCGCCGTTCAGAAGGCAGCGACGATAACGATCCCGAGCTTGAGACTCTTGAAATTGAGCTTCTGGAAGCGCTTGAAAAGCTGGTACCACCGTTGTCAGGCATTGTTACAGAGTTTGAGGTGGGCGGAACCATTTTAGGGAAAGGCGATGAAACCTATCGGCTTGGCCGAGAAACATCCAAACGCGTAAAAAGAGTGCTTCAGGCCGTGAGAACAAAAGAAGAAAAAATCACCACCCTGGAAGGTCTTGTATCGGAAATGGACCGCGATAACTTTACGTTCACTCTTCGCCAGACCTCCGATCACAAAGACCATGTATGTTCGTTTTCGGCTGAGATCTTTGATGAAGTGATGGCCGCATTTGTCAGTGAAAGCCGGGTGGCCATCAGCGGGCGAGAAACGCTGAAGAATGGCAACATCGATGTCTCCATTTTTAACGAGGTTAGCGACGATTCCGCCTAGGTTTAAATTTGGAGCAAATGCTTTTTTGCCACGAAAACCACGAAAGAACACGAAAACCAAAAAAGGCTTTTGGCCACGGACGCTCACTGACGCTCACGGACAAAGACCAGCACCCCCACAACCAACAATCTACAAAGGGGTCTGACCCTACGAGGTCAGACCCCACCCAATGCCAGCGACGAACTCAACACCCGAGTACAGCACCAAAATGAAACTACTAGTCACCGGCGGCGCCGGCTTCATAGGCTCCGCCGTCATCCGCCACATCATCACCCACACCCAAGATGAAGTGGTCAACCTCGACAAACTCACCTACGCCGGCAACCTCGAAAGCCTGGCGGAGGTCAGCGATAACGAGCGCTACGCCTTCGAACAAGTAGACATCTGCAACCGCGCCGAAGTAGACCGCGTACTGGCCCAACACCAGCCAGGCGCCATCATGCACCTGGCCGCCGAAAGCCACGTAGACCGCTCCATAGATGGCCCGGCAGACTTTATCGAAACCAACATCGTAGGCACCTACACCCTGCTGGAAGCCACCCGCCAGTATTGGCAGGCGCTGGAGGCCGAAAAGAAAGCCAGCTTCCGCTTTCACCACATCAGCACAGACGAAGTCTACGGCGACCTCCCGCACCCAAGCGAAACACCCAATGCGCAAGAGCACCTGTTCACCGAACAAACCGCCTACGCCCCCAGCAGCCCTTACAGCGCCAGCAAAGCCAGCTCAGACCACTTGGTACGAGCCTGGCAACGCACTTACGGCCTGCCGGTACTGGTCACTAATTGCAGTAACAACTACGGCCCCTACCACTTCCCGGAAAAGCTCATCCCGTTGATGATCCTCAACGCCCTGGAAGGCAAGCCGCTCCCGGTCTACGGCAAAGGCGACCAGATCCGCGACTGGCTGTTTGTAGAAGACCACGCCCGAGCCCTCTACAAAGTCGTCACCGAAGGCCAGCCCGGTGAAACCTACAACATCGGCGGCCATAACGAAAAACAGAACATCGAAGTGGTGCACACCCTCTGCGACATCCTTCAGGAACTCCGCCCGCAGGAACGCAGCTACCGGGACCTGATCACTAACGTCAAAGATCGCCCCGGCCACGACATGCGCTACGCCATAGACGCCAGCAAAATCCAGAAAGAACTCGGCTGGGCCCCGGAAGAAACCTTCGAAACCGGCATCCGCAAAACCGTCCAGTGGTACCTCGACAACCTCGACTGGTGCCAGCGAGTGCAAGACGGCAGCTATCAGCGTGAGCGGTTGGGAGCGGGTGCCTGAAATCAGGCGGGAGCATTGGAGAAGCAAAGGAATGAAGCAACGCAACGGACGCTATAACCCAAAGCGAAAATTACAGAATACGCTACCGGTTGAGGAACTCGAGCAACTGGCAAAAAAAGTCAAATACGGTGGCAACCCAGAACACAAAAGAAATCCAGGCAATTTTGGTCTAACGCCGCCATCACACCCCAGACCCCACAAAACACTGTGTGACGACTGTGGTATCTTTGATAGACGTATTGCAGAATCTCTTTTATCAGAAGGTGCTGAAAAAGGTATCGTGAGCGTCCAAATGAAAGGCCATTGGCCCCAAAATATCTGGGCCGTTACCAGTGAAGGCAATCCAGTTGAGGCGCAACTGGAAAACGAGGTGCAGGGCACTTATCACGGCTATCCGATGCCTGAGGCCGACCCATTGAGGCATGAAATCATCAAACGGTGGAGCCAATCGGTTGACGGTGGAGGGACAGGCCATGCGATTTGATCTGGAGTGGGTTGCAGGGCGTTACGAATCGTCAGTACCAGTTGACTTGCTCACACGCTGCCATTTGGCGCTTCGGATTAAAGGCCACGAACTCTTTCGTCATGAAGATCTTCTGGGAGAGCATCAGGTAAAAGATGCAATAACTGTGTCAGCCTACCCGCTAGCGGTGTGGTTTGCGGCCAACTGGTGGCGCCTAAGATGGGAACCGAGCCCGGGTTCTGGTGATGAAATCTCTCTTCATGACTGGAAAATGAGCCATACACTTGCCGCAGCGGGAGAAGGCTATGCGTGGCCAAATCTCGTGTTTTCCAGTGATGGTGAGAATATTCAGGTTAACCTGAAGCCCTGTCATGGCAGTGCAGAACCACTGCGCTTCCTTGAGAGGCTAGACGCGTGGGTACCGGCAGACGAATACGAAGCCGGGGTTGATGATTTGATCAACCAGACACTGGCCCAACTGAGCGACAGCAACGGGCGGACACACCTCCACCAATTGTGGCAAACCGTTCTGGAAGAACGAGCTAGTCCTTCGCTCACGCTGAATCGGCAGCTGGAAGCGAAGCTGGGCTACGATCCGGAAGAAGCACCTGAACCACTAATGATTCTCCTGAAAGAGCTCGCCTCAGAGCACGGCGAGGGTGCTGTTCAAGAGTTGGCCTGTCTTGGTCACAAAAACGCCAGAAAAGCAATTCATGATACTGAGCAGTACCTGGTCGAATCCGGAGAACTCATCAATTTGCCGATGAGAAGCCTTCGTCGCTTCACATCGCTGCTGAGTGATGGTCACCCAGGCCACCCGTGGGAAAAAGCGCGCGATGTAGCCAATACAGCACGCAAACATCTCGGGATTGATAGGGGCCCTCTGAATAACCGAAACTTGTCGGCCTTGCTGCAAACCTCTGAACAGTTCCTGGAAAGCAACCAGGCTGACAGACGGTTGCCCATAGGCCTTGGAGAAGTGAGCGATACCGGAAGAGCCCGAGTAGCGCTTGGCAAAACCCGCAAGGACTCCCGCCGCTTCATGACGGCGCGGTTAATTGCCGACGGCATCTACGCTGGGGAAACGGGCAACTGGCTCCCGTGCACCGATGCCGCCACGGCAAGGCAGAAATTCCAGCGAGCGTTTGCGCAAGAATTCCTGTGCCCCTATAACGATCTCATCGAATGGATGGATACCACATCCCCTGACGAAGAGACCATGGAAGCCGCTGCAGAACATTTTGAAGTGTCATCGCTTTTGATTAACACCGTAATGGTCAACCACGGCCACATAGCCCAGTCTGAACTGGAAGCCTTCCAGCAAGAAGTGTAAGAGGAAGTTGTCAGCAAAGCCTCAAAGGGGTCTGTCCCCACGTGGACAGACCCCCATGGCACCCAAACCCGGCAACACCCAAACCATGCAAATACTATTACTAGGCAAAACCGGCCAAGCAGGCTTCGAACTCCACCGCACCCTCTCCCCCCTGGGCCCCATAACCGCCCCGGGCAGAGAAGAGCTCGACCTAACCAGCGAACAAGCCGTAGCCGACTACCTGGCCCAAACTCAGCCAAACCTGATCGTAAACGCCGCCGCCTGGACAGCCGTAGACGCCGCCGAAACCCAGCAAGCCGAAGCCCAACGCCTCAACGCCGGCTTACCCAAACAGCTTGCAGAATACGCAAAGGCCAACAAAGCCCGCCTGGTCCACTACAGCAGCGACTACGTCTACCCCGGCACCGGCACAGCCCCGTGGCAGGAAACCAGCCCCACAGGCCCACTGAGCGTATACGGCCAAACCAAACTGCAGGGCGATGAAGCCATCCAGCAAAGCGGAGCAGACCACCTAATCTTCCGCACCAGCTGGGTCTACAGCGCCCGCGGCAACAACTTCATGAAAACCATGCTGCGCCTGGCCGAAACCAAAACCGAACTCAACATAGTGGCAGACCAGATCGGCGCACCCACCCCGGCAAGGCTCATTGCCCAGGTAACCGCACTGGCCATCCACAGCAAACTGGAAGCCGGCCTCTACCACCTGGCGCCAACCGGCGAAACCAGCTGGCAAGGCTTCGCCAAAGAAATCTTCCGCCTGGCCGGTAAAAACACAAAAGCCAACCCCATCCCCACCAGCGACTACCCAACACCGGCAACACGCCCGCTGAACTCAAGGATGGACGTAACCAAATTGCAACAAGCCCTAAACATCCAGCTCCCAGACTGGCAAAGCCAACTGGCGCTGACGCTAAACGAATATCTCGAAAACTGAATAGACCAGGGCACCAAAGCCCCGACGGGGTCTGTCCCTACGAGGACAGACCCCTCTGCACCAAATTCAAGGAGTTCTAAGTGAAAGGAATAATCCTCGCCGGCGGCTCCGGCACCCGCCTCTACCCAATCACCCGAGGCATCTCCAAACAGCTCCTACCGGTGTACGACAAACCCATGATCTACTACCCGCTCTCTGTACTCATGCTGGCGGGCATCCGGGACATCCTCGTAATCACCACCCCCGAAGACCAACAAGGCTTCCAGCGCCTGCTGGGCGACGGGACCCAATGGGGCATCAACCTCACCTACGCCGAACAACCCAGCCCGGACGGCCTCGCCCAGGCCTTCATCATCGGCGAAGACTTCATCGGCGAAGACAGCGTGTGCCTGGTACTGGGCGACAACATCTACTACGGCCAAGGCCTCAGCAACATGCTGCAAGCCGCTGCCAAGCGAGAGAAGGGCGCCACCGTGTTCGGCTACCAAGTAACCGACCCGGAACGCTTCGGTGTCGTGGAGTTTGACGACAACCACCGCGCCATCTCCATCGAAGAAAAACCGGCCAACCCGAAATCCGATTACGCGGTAACCGGCCTCTACTTCTACGACAATGACGTAGTCAACATCGCCAAACAGGTAGAACCCAGCCACCGGGGTGAACTGGAAATCACCAGCGTCAACCAGGCCTACCTGGAACGGGGCGATCTGAACGTCGAATTGCTGGGCCGGGGCTTCGCCTGGCTGGACACCGGCACCTTTGACTCCCTGCACGAAGCCAGCGGATTTATCGAAACCCTGGAAAAGCGCCAGGGCCTGAAAATCGCTTGTCTGGAAGAAGTGGCCTACCGCATGGGCTTCATCGGCGAAGAACAACTGCTGGCCGAGGCGGAAAACCTCAAAAAGAACAGCTACGGCGCCTATCTGAAAAAACTGGTCAAAACAGCCAAGTAAGCGAACTCTATGAAAATCACCGAAACCAAGATTCCCGCCGTAAAACTCATCGAACCCAAAGTGTTCGGCGACGAACGCGGCTTCTTCATGGAAACCTGGAACGAAAAAGCCTTTCGTGAAGCTGGCATCGACGCCACCTTCGTGCAGGACAATCACAGCCGCTCCGTTAAAAACACCTTGCGAGGCTTGCACTACCAGATCAAACAGCCCCAGGGCAAACTGGTTCGGGTAACCCGTGGCGAAGTGTTCGACGTAGCGGTAGACCTACGCACCAACTCACCCACCTTCGGCCAGTGGGTAGGGGAATACCTCTCGGAAGAGAACAACCGCATATTGTGGGTGCCACCGGGGTTTGCTCATGGCTTTCTGGTGACCAGTGACTCGGCGGATTTTCAGTACAAGTGCACAGATTTCTACGCACCCCAATTCGAGCGCTCCATCCATTGGGCGGATCAGAAGCTTGCGATAGCGTGGCCAAGTCCGAATGAACCATTGGTATCTGAAAAAGATCGCTTGGGTGTAGCCTTTGAAGAAGCGGAGCACTTCGAGTGACCGCTCCATTGCGTAGGCTATTGAACTCTGGCCGTGGAGAGGGCCTGAAAGCACAGCTCGTTCGTGGTGCTTTGGGCGTTGGTGGTCTGAAGTTGTTATCGCTGCCTTTGACGCTAGGAACATCGATTCTTCTGGCGCGTGGTCTTGGGCCAGAGGGCTATGGACAATACGTCTTTGTGTTGGCTGTCATATCAATGATGGCTCTACCGGTCGGGCCTGGACTTGGTCAGCTTGTTACGCGTGAGATTGCGAAGTTCCACCACAGTGAAGAATGGGGACTATTCCGGGGCCTGCTGCGCCGTGCCCATCAGTGGGTAGTGTTGGGCTCACTGGTTCTGGGTGTGTTGATCGCCATGTTGTCAGTGCAGAACGCCAGATGGGTTATGGGCGACCGATGGACGCTGTTGCTGCTGGCTACTCTTATGCTGCCACTATTAGGCCTTAACGCGTTGCGAAGCGCTACTCTTCGCGGGCTGAGGAATGTTTTCTATGCTCAGGTACCTGAGTTAATAGCCCGGCCGGGGCTGCATTTGATCATAGCTGCCAGTCTATTACTAGTCGGTGTCCTCAACCCGGCCACCGCCTTGGTTAGCCAGATTATGTCCACTGCTTTGGCTTTCTTTATTGGGGCCTGGTTTCTGTCGCGACTGAAGCCACGCCCGGTAGGTTTGGCTACTCCAGCTTATCGGCAAAGTGAGTGGGGGCGGTCGTTGTTGCCATTTACACTGTTAGCGGCGGTGGCCATTCTTAACGGCCAAATTGGTATCCTTGCATTGGGCTGGCTGGGAACGGACGCCGAGGTGGCTTCGCTGCGCATAGCGCAAAACGGCGCTATGCTGGTGGTTGTTTCACAAGCAATAGTTAACCAGGTTATTGGCCCGCATGTGACCCGTGCTCGCCAAAATAATGATGAATCCCGCCTGAAAAGCCTTTCCAAGCAGTCGGCGCGGGGGGCATTAGCCGTCGCTCTTCCAATTGCTTTGCCTTTGATCTTTCTGGGCGCGCCAATTGTGGGATTTATTTATGGCGAGACTTATCAAAATACGGTTCCCCTTCCATTGATAATTCTCGCCATTGGCCAACTCGTAAATGTAGCCTTCGGCTCCGTTGGCCTCTTCTTGACAATGAGCGGCTTCGAACGTGACACCCTTGCTGGACAAGTGGTTGCTCTTGCTGTGAATGCAATAGCTGCCATTATCCTTATTCCGCCATTTGGTGTCGTGGGGGCAGCAGTTGCTATAACAATTGGCTTAGTCACTTGGAACGTCGTATTGGCCACTCGCTTTGTCAAACGGCTTGGATTTACGCCTTCAGCATTTTAGTGAGGCTGTATGATTATCAGCGACGAATATAAATTCGTGTTTATCCACATCCCCAAATGTGCGGGAACCTCCGTTCGCAAACCACTTGAACAGTTTGACAGCTGTCAGGGCTCGTTTACAGCACGAGTTGGCAGCCACCCAACTTTCGGTCGGCTGGATTACGTGCATATCCCTCTATTTATCTTGAAAGATCACTTCCCTAATGAGTTCAGCGCCGTTAAGGATTACTGGGCCTTTGCCGTGGTACGAGACCCGTTTGCTCGTTTCGCTTCTTCTGTGTCTCAGCGGCTTAAAATGTACAGCGATCAACCTCTCCAAAAGCGTTCAGAGGATGAGATTCGTAGCTTTATTGACGAAAGTATCGACTACCTATTATCCCAGCCACGGGACAAACACCTGTTACCACCCGAATACATCCACTTCCAGAAACAAGTTGATTACATTGAGCTGGATGGTTCTCGTGTAATCGACAAAATTTATACAGTGGATGAGGTAGATACTTTATTGGCAGATCTGGGGCGCAGAGTTTCGCAGGATTTGCAGGAAGGCTCTTCTGCTTACGGAGGGATTCAAACCAACCGCAGCGTGGTTTTCCGCAATGATTTTCTGCGCCGAGTAATCGAAACCGGGCGCCCGCTCACGAACATCGTGAGTGCTGTTTTACCGGAGAGTGCAAAACAAAGAATTCGAAAACGGGTATACGTTCCCCGGGATCAACGAATGAAAGACCTCTTTGCCGCTGATTATGTTCGGGCGTTTATTAACGATTATTACGCCGATGATATCCGGCTTTTTCAGAAGGTCAGCCAGCGCGATCGGAGTGAGGCAGAGTGAAAATTTCTATAGCTATGGCCACCTACAACGGTGCCCAGTACATACAAGAGCAACTACAAAGCTTATTAAATCAATCACGACAACCAGATGAGCTGGTAGTTTGTGATGACGGCTCGACTGACCAAACGTTATCGAATCTTGAAGAATTCGCGAAAGAAGCGCCCTTCCCGGTGCGCATCTACCGGAACGAGCAGAATCTGGGCTACTCGGACAACTTCCTTAAAGCCGCGAAATTGTGTGAAGGAGACTGGATTGCATTCTGTGACCAAGATGATGTCTGGCTGCCTAATAAACTCCAGGCAGTGGTTGATGCAATTGAACAGGACTCAGGCCTGACAATGGTTCTTCAAAATGCTGAACTTTGCGATGGCCAGCTAAATCGGCGCGGAAGGCTTTTTCCAAATAAGATTAGGCCGGGAACCTATGGTCCTAATTCACAGTACGGGTTTTGGGTTTGGTTGGGTTTTTTACAAACTGTTAGAGCAGATTTGATCTCCGGGTTGGATGCTTCGGAACGCCCTCCTAATTATTTCCCCGGGCACCAATGGCAATCTCACGATAAATGGACCTGCATGATTGCAAATGCCTTAGGGGGGATAGCGGTTTTGGCGGAACCAGTAGCTCTATACCGTCGGCACGAGGGCGCGCTCACCGGTAGTTATGCAGGTAAAACCGTTCGGGAGCGTGTGAGTGAATCTCGAAAGGTTGGTGGTGAACATTACCGTTTCTTGGCTGACGTTGCAGCATTGTCAGAGTGTTATTTGGAGCGGCTAGCGACGGAAACTATTGAGGAATCTTGGCGCAAATCCTTCAAGCATTCTGCGGAAGCTTTCGGACGTCTCTCTGAAATTCAGACGCTGCGAGCCGATCTGTATGAAGCAGATGGCGTGGTGGCAAGAGTTGCACAGTATTTTCAGATTGGGTCAAAGGGGGGATATCTGGGGCCGAAGTTTGTTGCTATGGGCTGGAGAAGCGCCGTGAAGGATATTGCCCGGCTTTCCTTCGGAGCGCGAATCTCGACAAGGATAGTTTGATGCGAATCGCCTTTTTTATTCCCGACCTCCGTGGCGGCGGCGCTGAGCGGGTTTGCCTGCTTTTGGCTCGGGAGTTTCTTGCCAAGGGTCATGATGTTGATCTGGTGTTGTTGCGAAAGCAGGGGATGCTGCTTGACCAGCTACCTGCTGAGGCGCGGGTTTTCGACCTTCGGGCCAGTCGAGTGCGAAAGGGTTTTTTGCCGCTGGTGCGGTACTTGAAGTCGGAGCAGCCGGATGCCCTGCTGGCTTCGATGTGGCCGTTGACTACGCTCTCTGTGGTTGCCGCAAGGGCCGCGCTATATACAGGGAAGGTGGTGGTTTCAGAGCATTCAGCTCTGTCTTGTTCGCCCCAAAACGCAGGCTTGTCAGGCATGGCGCTTCGAGCAAGTATGCGTTGGGTTCACGCACATGCCGACGGTGTTATTGGGGTTTCCAAGGGTGTTGTTAAGGATCTCCATGGGCTTGGGTTGCCCGCGAAAAGTGGATTGGTTATTCACAACCCGGTTGCGATTAGCGATGAGATGACTATTCCGGATAGCTGGGCGAGCCACCCTTGGGTGAATGCTCCGAAATCCCAAAGACTATTGGCGGTAGGGTCAATCAAACCAGCAAAAGATTATCCGACTTTGCTCCGGGGAATTAAAAAGGTTGTCGATTCCGGTAAAGATGTGTCGCTCCTGATTTTGGGTGTAGGGCCACTCCAGAACCAGCTGGAAATGCAGTGTCGAGAGATGGGAATTGCGGAGCACGTGCACTTTGGCGGGTTTGTGAATTCCCCTGGTCCTTTCTACCGTGCAGCAGGTCTATTCATTCTCTCATCCGCCTGGGAGGGGTTCGGAAACGTTATTGTTGAAGCAATGGCGGCAGGTACTCCGGTAGTGTCAACCGATTGCCGTTCCGGACCGGCTGAAATTTTGGAATATGGCCGCTATGGTCGGCTCGTACCGGTTGCTGATGTGGCTGCGTTGGCGAATGCAATTATCGGTTCTCTGGAAGCCACTCACAACGCCGAAGCTTTAAAGGCCCGTGCGGCTGAATTTACTCCCGAAAAAATCGCCCAAAAGTATCTAGATATACTCAGTGCATAAAACCTCATTCGAAACCAGAGATCGAGCATAAGGTGCCAGTATGACATTATCAGTCAAGCAGCAGCTCCGGCTTCGCGCGAAGTCGGTCGAGTTTCGATTGCCGTTAAGTATTGAAAAAGCGGCTGTTAAAGTGGTACCCGGGCTCCGCTCTGACCCATGGCTCCCCGGTGAGCGTGAACAGGGAGTAATCTTCACGCACGTACCCAAGTCGGCGGGCACTTCGATTGTCGACAGTCTATTTGGCCAAAAAAGCCGTCACGTCCCTATCCTGCGTTATGCAGCACATGATGAACAGAGGTTCGCTGAGTCATTCAAATTCACGTTTGTTCGTAATCCCTGGTCTCGAATTCATTCTGCTTATCATTATCTTCACCGTGTCGTCGGCAAGGGCGATAAATTCGTAGACTGGACTTGGGCTACGCATTACCTGTCGGATGTACCTACGTTCGAGCAATTTATATTGCGTTTGCGTGACCCCCGTTACCTCCGTGAGGTAAAGAGATATGCGCATTTCCGGGATCAGATGGACTGGATCTCGATCCCTGGACGGGGGGGGGTGATGGATTTTATTGGCCGTTTCGAATCGCTGGATGCAGATTTTCAGAATGTTTGCGATCGATTGGGGCTAAGGGATCTATCGCTCCCTCAGTTGCGGCCCGGCACTGGTCAGGATTACCGAGAAGCCTTTACGGCAGAAATGGTTGATATCGTTGGCGATATATATCAGCGGGATATTCGTGCGTTAGGATACGAATTCTAATTATTTAGACAACATTGAGAAGAGCGTGCAAAAAAAAAATATTCTGTATATTACTAGGACGGGGATGTTGGAGCCATTGGGGCAAAGCCAAGTGCTCTCCTATCTTAAAGGGCTGTCAGGTCAGTATAGATTCTCACTGATAAGCTTTGAGAAGAAGGAGGATCTGCGTATTGGTGTAAATGTCGAAAAAACTAAGAAAGACTGTGAAAGCCACCAGATTCGGTGGCTACCTCAAACATTTCACTATCGGCCAAGGATAGTAGCACCCGTCTGGAGTATGTTGATTTTCCTTTTTCTCTGCCTTCGAGAGGTCAGAAAGGGAAATGCCGATCTCATTCATGCTCGTTCGTATATTCCAGCCGCCGTTGCTTTGATTGTTAATAAGCTTACCGGAACTCCTTTTGTTTTTGATATGAGAGCTCTGTGGCCTGAGGAGCTAATTACGGCGGGCAGGTTAAGGCGAGGTTCTTTCATCCATAAAGCGATAGAGTGGGTGGAAAGGGCCTGCCTTAAAAATGCGTCTTCAGTGGTATCGTTAACGCATGCCGCGGTCGATTATTTACACGAAAAATACCCAGAAGAGTTGCGCGGCCAGAACATAGTAGTAATACCGACATGTGCCGACTTGGAAAGGTTTGTGCCGATTGTAGGTGTTCATGAGAACCAGCCAATATATAGCTGCTGCGGCACGGTTCTAAGTGGGTGGTTCCATCTAAATTGGCTCGCGAAGTTCTTTCAGGTGGTTGCGGAAAATGATCCATCTGCACGATTTGAGGTAATTACTCGGGATGATGCGAATGATGTAAGAAGTCAGCTCGGCGGGGGGGAGGGCTTCCAAGCACGCCTAGATGTATTTGGGTTGCCCTCTTACAAAGTTCATGGAGCGATACAGAAGCACACTGCTTCTGCAATGTTCTTTACTCAGGGAGTGAGTAAGTTAGGCAGTTCTCCTACAAGAATGGGTGAGATCCTGGGTTGTGGCTTGCCGGTAGTTGCTAATTCTGGCGTAGGTGACGTCGCACGTATAATTGAACAATACGGTGTGGGTGTCTTGGTTAATGACGGCTCGTACGAGTCTATGAAAGTGGCTTTCAAAAAGTTGACTAGTCTAAGGACGGATCCAAAGTTATCAGAGCGATGCCGGAGAGCGGCAGAAGAAATATTTTCGCTAAAAAGCGGACAAGAAAAATATGGCCAGCTTTACAACCATATTTTGTTAAAAGATGATAGTCAAAGCGCTGATTGACTAGGGCAGGAGCTTAGATTCAATGGAAATGAGAGTGTCCATCGTCACGGTAACGTACGGTAATCGCGCCAGCTATGTTAGGCAGCTTGTCGAGGCCGGACTTGCTGCTGGGGCGTGTCAGATCTTCATTTTCGACAATGGTTCACCTCAAGGTAACCGAAAAGAGCTTGAGGCGATCGTTGGCGGCGAAGAAGGGGTGTTTCTTCATAGCGAACGCTCAAACCTCGGCTCCGCCGGTGGTTTCAAGAAAGCGTTAAGCTGGGCTTCTGAAAGTGCAAGCTCGAGCCACTTCTGGATACTTGATGACGACAATATTCCAGAGAAGGACGCATTGAGTTCGCTAGTGCAGGCCTATTGTTATCTGGGAAGTTGCCAAGTGAATGTTCTGGTATCTTACCGAATGCTTATGGATAAAGTAGCTAATAAAGTGGTACACAAACGTGAACTGCTTGATTCGGTTACTAAAGGGTTCCTAGTTGGTCAGAAAGTTTCGTTATTCTCCAAGATTATAAATAAATTCAAAAGGAATATAGTCAAGCCGGACTCGGTGATAAATTACCCAATAGTGCGGAGAGTCAGGGCGTCATGGGGTGGGCTTTTCTTTCATAAAAGTATAATTGATGATGTAGGGCTCCCTAATGAAAGCTTTTACCTTTATGGGGATGACTTTGAGTACAGTGATCGGATGTATGATTCTGGAAAAGAGATATTTACCGTTTATCAAAGTCGAATCATTGATATAGACTCACAGCCAAACTCCAACGGGTTCTTTTCTGAATCTCAGTCAGAGCTCAAAGTCTATTATGCAATTAGAAATCATGTTTATCTTGATTATCGCGGAGACTTGTTATCTTGTGT
>NZ_JADARC010000044.1:0-283 GCF_016464245.1 Marinobacter sp. bablab_jr003 | reverse complement strand
GCCACAAAGACTTGCGCCTCATGGATCTCACCGGTGGTGCGGTCAATGACGGGCACCGTGTGCCCAGCATAGTCCACGAACAGCTTTTCACCGGCTCGGTGGTCCTGACGCATCACCAGATCCAGCTTGCCCTGCCAGGCCTGGTAGTGCTCGCAGAACCAGCTGTACTGGTAGCCATCCGGATTGGCTTCCCGGTACTCCTGCCAGAGCAGGAACAGGGTGACGTTCTTGCCCCGGAGTTCATCGTGGATTCGCTTCCAATCCGGAATGCCTCGGGCCTGTG
>NZ_JADARC010000043.1:0-814 GCF_016464245.1 Marinobacter sp. bablab_jr003 | reverse complement strand
GGGAGGACGATTACCACGGTGTGGTTCATGACTGGGGTGAAGTCGTAACAAGGTAGCCGTAGGGGAACCTGCGGCTGGATCACCTCCTTAAACGAAGCCGAATGCTTCGGTCAGAGTCCACACGAATTACTTGGTTGGCTAATAAAGAGAGCAAACTCGGGTCTGTAGCTCAGGTGGTTAGAGCGCACCCCTGATAAGGGTGAGGTCGGTGGTTCAAGTCCACCCAGACCCACCAAAATTGCGTTATCCGTCGTTATCGCCGGGCTCACGTGCTACTCGCACGCTACACCCGTCGATGCCTAGGCTAACCCAATTTTCCGAGTTCGCCGAATCGTATCGGTGACTTGGTGTAGTAAGCCTCGAACATTGAGGCAATCGCGGATGCGCCGGACAGGTTTTGTCAATCTAGGCGCGGTGTGAGCGAGTGAAGGAGTGACCCTCGATGGGTCATGACTGATGCGAGCGAAGACTGCAACGACGAGTGACAAAGGCTGGACAAGCAGACGGGGCCGTAGCTCAGCTGGGAGAGCGCCTGCCTTGCACGCAGGAGGTCAGGAGTTCGATCCTCCTCGGCTCCACCAAATTTTTACTGACTAGCCTTAATGGGTTAGCAGTGTACAGAAACAAGCGTTTCAGTTGTGTGACTCTGTTGAGAGTGGCGACTGAAGGTCTTCTTTCTGATCACTGGGTCAGATTTGCTCTTTAACAAATTGGACGAGATAGAACACGAATAGATTTCTCTCATTATCTCCGAGAGAAACTGTTCAAAGTGATAGCGATTTCAAGCGTTATCCGGTGTTGTCGTTGAAGTGGT
>NZ_JADARC010000042.1:0-799 GCF_016464245.1 Marinobacter sp. bablab_jr003 | reverse complement strand
GCCCACTTCGTGTTGGGCTTGGTGGCCCGGAAGTCCCGGGCCAGTAGATTCGGTGCTTTCTTGCCCACGGGGCCTCGGTAGGAGCGGTATCGCTTCACCCGAACTCTGGATTTCAGCCCCAGCTGTTGCATCAGCCGCTGAACGATTTTGTGATTCACCTGCTCGCCGAGACGGCGCAAGGCGGCGGTAATGCGTCGGTACCCATAGCGACCATGGTGTTCGCGGTAGATCGCCTGTATACGAGCTTTTAGGGGCTCGTATTTGTCACCCGCTCGCAGCACCTTGAGCTGATAATAGAACGTGCTGCGGGACAGCCCGGCTGCACGCAGCAGTCGTGCCAGGGAATGCTTCTGCCTTAACCCTTGGACCGCTTGCGCTTTTTGCTGCGCGCTGCGGCTTTCTCTTCCTGGATCAAGGCATCCAGCTTTTTTAGATAAGCGTTCTCCGCCCGCAGGTACAACAGCTCTTCGATCAACTCATCCTGCGAGAGACTGCGCTCTGGCGCATCAGCAGGTGGGAGGTCTACAGACTTTTTGGCCATCGGGGCAGCTCGCTTGGTCTCGGAAAGTGGCTTGGTTAGCTGGCCACTATGATACTGCACCAGCCATTTGCCAATAAGCCCCGTGCTCCTGAGGTTAAATCTCGCCTCTGCCTGCCGGTCCGTCAGGCCATCTCGGGTCACGCACTTGACGACATGGAGCTTGAACGACGGGCTGTAATGGTGCTTGGTTGCGGGCTCCAGCCCCTTCAGACCATGGTGCCGGTATCTCGTCACCCACCGCCGAACCAAAGATCTATC
>NZ_JADARC010000006.1:0-3788 GCF_016464245.1 Marinobacter sp. bablab_jr003 | reverse complement strand
GTTTTCCGCCAAAACGGCGGGAAATAGGCAAAAATCGAACAAAACAGAGGGTGATAACGCCAAAATCGCGCTTGAATGGCTTTTTTTCGAGTTGAAAAGCGATTCAGCGATAAATCAGGCGTTAATCAGACCCTCCCTAGAATCTACTTTTGGAAAGAATTCGGCGCTGCATAAAAATGTTACAGAATGGCAGCCCAGAAACTATATCGATAAGATCGTAATTGCTGAATTATTTTCTCTTTACGGTGATGCGATTAAATGCGTGCATAAAAACGATAAAAAATCTTACGAAAACTATATTAAAGAATTTAATGATCACTCGTTTATAACTAATCATCCGTATGTTGCTTTGCAGAAGGCAAGGCTTCTTAAGGAGGGAATCTGGAAATTCTACAGACATGATGAGAGCTATTTAGATTTAATAGAAAGCTCTTATGAAGAGGCAATAGAGTCCATTGAGTATGACTACATGTACCTAATTGGCACGGTTGCACATGCTTCTCTACTAATGCTTTTTGGAATATTTCTCCAGCACAACCGTAAAGATCATGGTCGGGCTATACGTTTTCTAGAAGATTCTAAGAAGTACCTTCACAACAAGAAAGATAAAACATGGTTCATTACCAGAAACTACTTAGCTATGGCTTACGAAGCTAAGTACAAGCAAGTAAAAGATAATGCTTATTCAGATCAGTTGATAAAAGTGGTCAAGGAAGTAATTGATAACGAAAATGCAGTTTCTAGGAAAAGCTTCAATATACCGAAGTTTAAACAAAGATTCTCTAAGTGGATCTCTTCGTAAACGAGGTGTAACAAGGCCAAGCACGGCGACGCCTACTACATTGCGGCTTCGCCTCCATTTCGTAGCCGCGCATGTTGGCGGCGTTATATTTCTTGGTGCTAATCATGTGGCTTCTGAACAAACTTTTCACGCACGCTGATCAACCAAAGCCTAGGTTTGCTTTTCAGGGCACAGTGAATTGGATGAGGGGGTTGGCCATCCTCATAGATGGTCAGTTCTCCCATCAGCAACTGCGGCAGCACTATCAGCGTACTCAGCGGCGCCAAGCCAATGAGCAAGCAGATGCGTTGGCATACGAATGCCTCACGATGTCGATGCATAACGTCAGTGCCATTGATTCGATGGAAGCGATTGAAGATCCGTACCCCATTGTCAGGTCAGCAATTGTTGCGTGGTACTACGCAACCTACTACGCAGCAAAAGCCATGCTGGCGGCATCTTCTGGCACCGATCCTCAAACCCACGCCTTAGCCGGAAAAGTATGGCAGGCCGAAATTGTAAGTGCAGGATTAGCTGTGCCCCCATTCGATCTGAGCATCTCCGGCATTACGCCAAACAACGTGCGTCAAGTCATGAGCACGCTGCGTGCAGGTAATGCTCACGATCTGAATACGGAGCCAACTGATGAAGATATGGCCCGCGGTGCGCTCTACTCCTACTTGAAAGGAACTGCCGAGTATGAGCAATGGCGCCTTGAGGAAATGGTCAAGAGTAGTCGCGAATACCGGCAAGGCGGTTTTACTAGTTTCCGTTCCAACGCAGCAAAGGCGCTGCGTGATGCGAAGCTCAATCCAGCTCATGTGAATTACTTGGTCCAAGCGTTCCGCTACCGAGGAAAGGCCAACTACCGCGACGCAATATATTTGTCTTATGGGCGAGATGACTCGGAGAGGTTGCGGCAATTTGTATCTGATCTGGCCGCCGTAGCAGGCGCATTCTCACTAATGGCAGCTCACTATACTGCAAAGCGAGTGGTTAGAAATGACTGGGCTGAATTCGTCGCTGATATAGAAGAGCATGCAAAATTTGAACTGCCCTTCGATTTGGGCGAAATATAACAAGTGAATAAAGCCGACCGATTTTCCGCTGCCGCTCCAAAACGGCGGCTTATTCAGGGCGTTAGATTTATCAAGAAATGGGGTTCTAAATAATGTCGAATTGGTTTTTAAGAATACTGGCATGGATTTTAAATCTATGGTCTTCGCTGCCTGAGTCAACCAAGGCACGCATTATTGATGCAATTGTAGAAGGGTTTACTGAGCTTTTTAAGGCTTATTACCGATCAGCGAATAAAGAAGATGGAGAAAAAAATGAGTGATCTCAAAGGTTTTCTATTAACAGAAGGTGAAAGCAGCAATAAACTTCCATCCCAAAGTGGTTTGGCGCTTTCGGTAAGAAACCAGTTAACAAACCTATCAATTAGTGGTTTTTCGACCTCAAAAAAAGAAGACTTCAGTTCTGAAGTTGCAAAAATTGCGACCAGTGAAGAAGTGTTAAATGAATTAAGCGATTCTATTGGAAAGCCCGGTGACAATGAGTCAGAAGAGCAGTTTGTGGAAAGAGCTAAGTCTACCTTGGCGAATATACTTCGTAGAAAATTAAAGAGTTGAAATCTAACAAGTGCAGGCACGGCGACGCCTACTACATTGCGCCTTCGGCTCCATTCCGTAGGCGCGCATGCTGCAAGCGTTATGCCGCAAATCAAGGAGATTAGAAACATGCGTTTTTTGTCCATTATTCTTATTGTCTTCCTGGCCGGTTGCGGGCAACCATCGACCGATGGTGCCGCCTCCACAAAACAATCCAGCGATGCGAGCTTGTCTTTCAAGTACCAGTGTGAAAGCGGTCAAACAATCAAGGTGTCATATCCCACGGATAGTACAGCTGTCGTGGATTACGACGATCGCCGCCTCCAAATGAAAATCGCGGTCTCGGGAAGTGGAGCACGCTATGTTGGCCACGGACTGGAGTGGTGGACAAAAGGCAGCGGAGAAGGCGCATCGGGTACGCTGTTTCGTCACTTGGAAGATGGCACCTCAGGCGAAGCAGTCGAACAATGTGCGCAGGTCGCAGATGCGGCATAACAAATCGCTGCAGTTGACGCCCAAAACGCTGGCGCGTTTTGGGTTCCCTCCGCGCTTCGCGCTCCGGCGCAACTGAGCTCAGGCGTTAATTTCTAAAGACAGGGAACAGTCCATGCATCATGAAGATCTGAAACAAGTACGAGAAAACTGGTACTCCGCTTTTTTCGCAGGTGACGTTGAGTACCTTGCTCGGGTCCAGGCAGACAATTTTACGGTCACTACCGAGCGTGGTGTCCAATCTAAGAAATCCCAGATCGACGCGATCTCGTCAGCCAAGCGTAATGGAAGTTGGTTTCCCCAAGGGGGGCAATAAAACGATACTGAGTTAACTATTCGGGATTCTGGTAGTAGCACCACAGTCACTGGTCAGGGGTACACCACTTCAGGTCAATCCCAAGGGCCGGTAGTCACGTTCTCCGAGACCTGGGAGTGGGATGGTGCTACTTGGCGGGTTGTCAGTCTGAGCTATAGCGCAGCCCGAAACTAAATTAACAAGTCGCAGCAGTACGCGGCCGATGGCCGCCGGACGCCCTTTCCAAGGCTCCTTCGTCGCCATTCCAAGATCGCCGCTGTGCTCAGCGTTAGGCAGGCGTATGAATCGACCAAGTGAACAACCTAAAGGCTCAAGTTCTGGTTAGTTTTAGCAACCTTCAGATTTTTCAAAAATCTCTGTAGCTTAGTCTCGTCGAAACTCAAAAAAAACAGGATGTTCTTATGGCAAAGTGCTCCAACTGTGGGAAGGAACTCAGGTTTCTTGAAGATATAGAGAGTTATGGTGATTTCTGGTGTATGGAAGCAGGCTGAAGGGGTGGCGTATCCTGTTGGTTGATCACCGCCAAGATCACAACCAACAGAGGAATGATACGCCATGTCCGAGTCTAACCTGCATGCTCTTTCACAAC
>NZ_JADARC010000041.1:0-1679 GCF_016464245.1 Marinobacter sp. bablab_jr003 | reverse complement strand
CGGCGATTTTCAACCCAGTTGTCCAAATGACCGCGTTTAAGCGGCCAATTTATTGCGCTCTATTTCCTGCAATTTGCCAGGGTTGAGCGATACCGGTCCGGTTACTTCCCAGTTCCGGGTATTGCCAGACCAGCGCCGTGGATTCTGGCGTTTTGCTCTTTCATAAACCAGTTTCCGGTGCGCCAAGCGCTCGTGATCAACACCACGATGTCGGTCAGCCGGTGTCACGAACCGGATGCCGCTGTGCAGGTGCTGTTCGTTGTAGGCGTACTCGAACGCCAGCATCCAGTCACGCACCGCCGTGAGCGATTCAAAGCCCTTTGACGGCCACTCCGGGCAGTATTTGACTGTCCGGAACAATGATTCCGAGTAAGGATTATCGTTGCTGACTCTAGGCCGGCTGTGAGACATCAACATGCCCAGCTCAGCCAGTCGGGCCTTGAGCAGATAAGAGGTCATCGGCGCTCCGTTGTCAGAGTGCAGAACCGGCGGATTATGCCAGCAGCCCTCTCGTAACAGGGCGCGTTCAACCAGTTTCCGGGCCAGCTCGCCAGACTCCGCCTCATGGACTTCCCAGGCAACGATCTTGCGACTGTAGATGTCCATGATCAGGTACAGATACCAATGCTGGCCACGCACCGCTGACGGGCAATAGCTGATGTCCCAACTCCACACCTGGTTCGGGCCTGTCGCGGTGAAGCTAGTCGGCTCTGGCACCTTGCGTGGCGGCTTCATGCGCCCTCTGTGATTCTGTTGCTGGTGCTTTTTCAACACTCGGTAGAACGACGATTCCGAGGCCAGATAAAGGCCCTTGTCAGCCAGTGACGGCACGATCTGCGACGGTGGCGAACTCCGGTATTCAGGTTGATTACATGCGCTCAGAATGGCCAGCTCCTCGGCCTGTGTGAGTTTGTGGGGCTGTTCGACTGGCTCTGCCTCAGGGCGCTGATCTTCAGCAACCTGGCCATCAGAGCATCGCCAGCGCTTCAATGTGCGCTCGCTGATATCGATTATCTCTGCCACCTTGTATCGGGCAGCACCACCGGCAACGGCTTCATCAAATAGCTCCAGGAGCCTTGCACGTTCGTCCAGCGGCGTCAGTCGTCCTCGCTGCTGTCCGGATCCTCGCCGTACAAGGCTTCGAGCTTTTTTGACAGCACCAGAAGTGACGTGGTCTCAGCCAGCGCCCTGTCTTTACGGCGAACTTCGGACTTCAGCTTCTTGATTGTTTTACGGGCGTCTCGCTGTTGCTTCTGAGCCGCTTTCTGACGCTCACCCTGCATGCCGGCACCCTGAAGGCAGGCTTCCTTCCAGCGCTGTACTTGCTCCGGATACAAGCCTTTCTCGCGGCAATAGGCACTGAGTTCGGCTTCAGACATAGAGGCCGTTTCTACTACAACGGCCAGTTTGGCTTCGGGGGACCAATCTTCCCCGGTACGATTACCTGGCACGGGCATTCCTTGTTGTCGACACTGTTTCAACCAACTATACAGAGTCACATCGGATATGCCTTCCTCTGCTGCCACCGACACAACACTTCGGTTTTGCGGAGGTAACAACTTATTTAAAACGGCCGCTTTACGTTCTTCGGAATAACGTGGCATGAATGCTCCCATGCCGCCCCGACTAGTGAAATTCAGGCTAAATCGCCAACTGGACAACTAGGCTGACAGAGGGGG
>NZ_JADARC010000040.1:0-280 GCF_016464245.1 Marinobacter sp. bablab_jr003 | reverse complement strand
TTATCAAAGTCGAATCATTGATATAGACTCACAGCCAAACTCCAACGGGTTCTTTTCTGAATCTCAGTCAGAGCTCAAAGTCTATTATGCAATTAGAAATCATGTTTATCTTGATTATCGCGGAGACTTGTTATCTTGTGTGCGTATTCCAGACCAAGGTTGCCACTGATTCCAGACGAAGCCTGCCACCCATTCCACGCGAAAGCTGCCACTGATTCCACGGCAAAGCTGCCACCTTGGCAGGCTGCCTGATTTCCCCATCAAAACGTCCGGCGCGGGA
>NZ_JADARC010000039.1:0-191203 GCF_016464245.1 Marinobacter sp. bablab_jr003 | reverse complement strand
TCCCGCGCCGGACGTTTTGATGGGGAAATCAGGCAGCCTGCCAAGGTGGCAGCTTTGCCGTGGAATCAGTGGCAGCTTTCGCGTGGAATGGGTGGCAGGCTTCGTCTGGAATCAGTGGCAACCTTGGTCTGGAATACGCACCCAGTGCACCTGTTCCAGGTTCTGGTCAAACCCTGACGGGTCGAACACCACCACATCGGCCCTGTCCCCTTCCCGGATTTTGCCTGCGTCGATACCAAACCAGTCGGCCTGGTCGCCGGTCAGGCGATGTACCGCCTGCTCCATGGTCATGATCGGGGAACCTTCCTCGATGGATTCCTGCACCAGCTTCAGCATGCGCAGAGGCAGGTTGTAGAACGCCATATTGCGGATGTGCGCACCGGCGTCGCTGAACTCTTCAAAGAACACCACATCAATACCGTCTGCATACACAGTGAATGGCGTAGGTACTGGGCAGGCTTTTCGACCATTCCCGGTCGCCGTCCACCTTGTCCCATTTCAGGCACATGGTCGAAAGCCCGAGAAAGCCTTCATCCAGCGCTTCTTTCAGCAACCGCTCCATGGTTTGCATTTCTTCCTCGCTGGGCTGAACCGCCAAGTCCGTCGCCCGGCTCAGCCCCATCACCCCCACCCGCAAATCACTATGGCCCAGAAAGCTGACCACATTCGTGCCCAGAGGCACCTGCTTGATGTGCTCCACCCATTGTTTAGGGGTAGACCAGGTTTTATGGGCCTTCAGAATGGGTAGTACCCGCTCCCGGGGAACGGTTTCTACGCGGGTGAAGATGTCCGATGCGTCCTCGTAATCACTGCAGATCATGCTCAATGAGCAGCTGCCCACCAGCACGGTGGTCACGCCATGGCGAACAGATTCCGACAGGCTCGGGCTGACCAGCAATTCGGCATCGTAATGGGTATGGGTGTCCAGAAAACCGGGGGTTACCCACTTGCCGGTGGCATCAATTACGCGCTCGGCTTCGGCATGAGGAATAGGGGCAGCAGTAACCTTGGCGATATGGCCCCCTTTGATTGCCAGGTTACGAATGGCAGAAGGCGCTCCAGTGCCGTCGAAATAGCGGCCGCCTTCAATAATGAAATCGTACCGGTCCATAGTCACTTTCCTATTTTTTATGTTGTTATTGTCAGGGCATCGGACTGATAGCAACAGACCCGATTTCTACCTTGCTCCTTAGCCTTGTAAAGTGCTTTATCTGCTCGATCTACGGCGCATTCGACCGATTCCACCAGCGCATTTACTTCCGCAATTCCCAAACTTACGGTGACCTGAATCACCTCACCACCTTCAACGACGACGGTCTCGCCCGCAACTGCTTCACGTATCCTCTCAGCGCAACGTCGAGCTTCCGCGAGGTCGGCATCAGGTAGAAGAAGCACAAATTCCTCACCACCAAAACGCGCCACCAGATCACGGGACCGACTGTGCTTCTTAAAAATAGCCGAAATCTTCGTCAGCACCTGATCCCCTATACTGTGACCATGAGTATCGTTAACGGCTTTGAAGAAGTCGACATCGACAGCAATCACCGACAACGGCTCCCCAGTCGACTTTGCTTTCTCTAGCAGATACCCCGCTTCGGCCATGAAGTAGCGGCGATTATAGAGTCGCGTCAACGGGTCAGTAGCTGCCTGCTTCTTCAGTTCATCTTGCCTGGATCGAACATCCTCCAAAATCTTTATCCGGTACGAAATAATAAACGCCAGCGTGAGCGCCTCCAGCACAATGCCTATACCAACGCCATGACTGCTGATATAACCCGGTTCAATCAACCCCTTGTAGTAAAGCACCGCAAAGCCGTTGAAAACCACGAAGAACGTGTGGCCAACGAGAAAGAATTTCACCAACGGATGGCCTTTGCGAAACAGTGAAATACTGACCGAGAAAGTTACCACCATCATCAATGCTGCCAGACTGCTGGCGGGCTTCAACGCTGCCGAAATATCAAAAATCCCATAGGCAAAGGTAACAGCCAGCAACGCCAACATAACCTGCAGGAAACGGTGCTCCGTAGGGTAGTGCTGCCGGGTCTCGAATATGGCCATCATAAATAGCAGCAGAAAAACCGGCATGGTGATCAGCGACAGATTCAATATGAAGACTGAATCGCCGTATGCGGAGAAGGATTTGGCAATCAAGCCGTACGATAAGGCGATCCACACCAACCCCGAGATAAGGTACAGCGAATAGAGAATGTTCTCTTTCTTGCTGGTAGCGAAGTACAAAAGGCCGTTATAAAACACCAGAGCAATCATCATTCCGACCAACAGGGCAATATCCAGATGACCGCCTACCAGAGCCCGACGGGAATGCTCGTCATCGAATATCTCCAGAGAAAACCACTGGTGTGAATAGACATGACTACGAACATAGAGCACCGTGGTTTCTCCTGACGGCACTCGAAAAGGGTAAACAACGGTACCCTGATACATCAGGGGAGCATCGGAGGCATTGTTGAGGTCTATCGAGGCGCGGTCAATCAGTGTATGCGAGCGCTCTTCATAGATATCAATAGCACGCACATGATACGCCTTGGGGAGGTGCAGGAAGAGCTCACGCTCCTGCTCTGCGGCGTTGAATACCGCAACCCGGTACCAGGTTACCGTCGCCTTTGTTCCTAATGTGGTTGTACTGGTTGTTGGCTGGAAGGGTTGTTGGCGCACCGACGAAAAGTCCAGCGACCGGGAGTCATCCGTAAAGTACTCTACGGTGAAATCCGTCAAACGTACCTCGGCCTGGGCAATGTCCAACGTTGGCATTGCATGCACGACAATGCTCACCATCCATAGAACCAGGAAATACAAAGCAGCACGGAACGATACCATCGGTGGAGTCCTTATGCCCACGGAAAGCCGGAAGTGTAGCCGCCATACTCACAAAATGGAAAGTCGCTACCCATAATGCTGCTATCCATAAAGCGGCTGAATGTCTCGAGCCGCTTTAGCGTTGCCCTTTGCCGGGCTTGGGTGGGTAGTTTTGCCACGCCACCTCCAGAGACTACTTTCCGAATGATTGCCGGCTACTTGGTCATATGCCCGACATAGGCGGCGACAAAGGCGGTTTCCTGAAAGGCCTTCAAGCCGGTTTCAGCAAACGGAACGGGTAACGGGGTCGATGCCAGTGTGGATTTAATCAGGGAAGACGGCAGCAACCGGACTTCCGGCTCGTTTCCGGCCATCAGTTGAATCGTCGCCTCCAGCTTGAAGCTGATGGCCCCGCCGGCGAACTTGCCCTTGGGCATCCGCTCCTTGATCGCCACACACCCAACCTCGTGTTCAGCCATCAGGGCCGCGAATTCAGCCTGAAACTGTTTCAGGTCTTCGCGGGTATGGTTTTTGCGCAGCGACAGCTTGCGAACCTTACACTCCGGCAGGCTGAATTGCCCGCGGTCGAGATTCAGCAAACACACCACCGCATCGCTGCCGGTCAGTTCAACGCCACATACAATCATTTTAGTTTCCTTAACCTGTCGCTGTTAAACCAGCCGGGCATTCATGCTGTTGAGGGCGAGCCGCCGGGCCTGGTCTTCTGTCATACCGAGGCTGTCCCGCAGCGCGGTGAAGTTCTCCAGCACATAGCCACCGAAATACGCCGGG
This sequence comes from Marinobacter sp. bablab_jr003, assembly GCF_016464245.1. Classification (NCBI taxonomy): domain Bacteria; kingdom Pseudomonadati; phylum Pseudomonadota; class Gammaproteobacteria; order Pseudomonadales; family Marinobacteraceae; genus Marinobacter; species Marinobacter sp. bablab_jr003. The sequence goes on along the minus strand of NZ_JADARC010000039.1, from coordinate 187,591 downwards.
TCATCCGAGTTCACGGTCACATTCAAACCGCGTTCCAGCAGTTCAAGAATATTGTGCTGCGCCATATCCGGAAACACGCACAACTTGATATTAGACAGCGGGCAAACCGTTAACGGAACCTGCTCGTCCGCCAGCCTGTCGAGCAAGGCGGGATCTTCGGCCGCACGAACACCGTGGTCAATCCGGTTGACCTTGAGCAGGTCCAGAGCCTGCCAGATATACTCCGGCGGCCCTTCCTCGCCGGCATGGGCAACCGCCAGAAAGCCCTCGGCCCGGGCCTTGGCAAACACCCGCTCGAACTTGATGGGCGGATGACCCTTCTCGGAGCTGTCCAGCCCTACGGCAAAGAACTGATCCCGAAACGGCATGGCCTGCTGCAAGGTCTGAAAGGCTTCCTCTTCCGACAGATGGCGAAGAAAGCTCAGAATCAGCCCGCCGGTTATTCCCAGCTGTGCACGGCCGTCACGCAGTGCGGTGCTGATGCCTGTGATGGCGGCTTCGAATGGAATACCACGTTCGGTATGGGTTTGGGGATCAAAGAAAGGCTCAACGTGCACCACGCCCTGGGCATGGCATTTCTGCAGATAGGCCCAGGTAAGGTCATAGAAATCCTGCTCCGTGCGCAGAACGTTCGCACCCTGATAATACAGGTCCAGGAATTCCTGAAGGTTGTTGAAAGAATAAGCCTGCCGCAGTGCCTCTACATCGGCCCACGGCAGTTCAATATTGTTGCGCCGGGCAAGTGCAAACATCAGTTCCGGTTCAAGGGCACCCTCAAGGTGCAGGTGTAGCTCTGCTTTCGGCAAGGCTGTGAGCCAGGCATCATCCATAGTGATCTCCGGAGATTCAGGGAGGTAATCAGAACGCCATGAGTTCTTGCAGGTCCCGCTTGAGCTCATCCGGGGAGGTAATCCACAGCTCGCCCTGCCCACCGGGGAAGACGCCCACGTCCAGGCCATCGCGACTCAGGCCGGTTACCCACTTCCGGAAGAAATCCGGCAAAGAAACCGCTTTGGGAGAGAGATCGCCGGAGTCTTTGGCGTAGTCAGCAGCAAATTCTGCACCGGGCCAGACCGGCAGGTAAGCCACGCCCTCTTCGTCGGACACAATTTTCAGAAACTGACTATCAGCATTGACCAGAATCCAGATTTCCCGCTCTTCAACAACGGCATCCAGGAAGTAATCGTATCGCTCCTCGCCGTCCATCTCGAGAATCTGCGCCAGGGGGTTATCGCTCATGAAGGCTCCATAAAATAACGCCACCGCCTGAAACGGCGGTGCTAAAACCGAAGCCTATCATGAATTCTGCCGAGGCAGCCCTGCTTACCCGGGAGTTAACTCCCGATCACCACACTACCGCTGCCGATGGTTACACCACCGCAAGACACGGCGCTGCCGGTGACGGCCGCAGGGATGCCATTAATCAGCACAGTAGCAGAACCCGCCGCTACGGCGCGGGGATGAGGCGGATGCTTGGGTTTGGAGTGCGGTGTCAGGGGATCGCCCACACGGGCGACAGGCTTGCCATCAACCAGAACATCGGGGGAACCGGCAATCACCGGGGTGGGCGGGAACCCTTCATGGTCTGTGCCCAGATCGCCCAACAAAACCACATTCTTACTCATTCCTTTGCTCCTTCAATCCGTGACGGAGAGTGTCCATAATTTTCTGACCTCACGGGTACCGTTGCAGTACCCATGAAGCAGCAATGCTAAACACAAATGCGGCAATAACCAAGTCTTAACCGGCCAGCGCAGCCCGCACCATCTTGCTTAACTGTCCCATATCCACCCGACCGGTTACCTGGGGGCGCAACTCGTTCATTACATTGCCCATGTCCTGCATGCCTTTGGCACCGGTGGAGCCGATGGCTGCACGAATCAAACCTTCAAGCTCTTCTTCGCTGAGCGCGGCGGGCATGAACTCTTCAATAATGGCCATTTCTGCCCGTTCTTTGTCCGCCAGCTCACCACGACCCGCTTCCTCATACTGGCTGGCGGCATCACGGCGCTGCTTGAGCATTTTATCCAGCACTTTCAGAACGTCGTCGTCGCCAAGCTCACGGCGCTCATCAATCTCGATCTGCTTCACCGCCGCCTGGGCCATGCGCAGTGTAACAAGCCGGTCCTTCTCCTTGTTGCGCATGGCATCTTTTACGGCGTTGCCAAGCTGTTCTTTTAGAGACGATTCCGCCATGGTGAGCTCCTGTTCTGTCAGTTGTGGAAGGCGCACATAATATCAAAGAACCGGCGACATACCGCGTATCGAACACTTCCCGGCTGTTTTGATTGGTGGTATTGGTTTCAACCTTCATCCTGAGAAATGGAAGAGTGCCCGGTGCCCCCAGAAGTGCTGGCGACGGCTGGCCGACGACGTTTTAGCATGCTTGCTGCATTCGTGATATAGGCAGAAGCAGAAATCAGGATGCGGACAAAAACGGGGCTGTCTCGGTTTCCCGAACTTTTATTAAGTTGTAATCGCCCCCATATTCGTTAGGATCATGCTATTTCCCACCCACCATCAGGACACCCTAATGAGCGCAATTCTCAAACAGTTTCTTCTTGTTTCAAGCATCTACCTGCTGGCCCCAGCCGCTAGCGCCTTCAGCCTGAACGATGCTCTCGCCACCGGCACACAAGCACTTTCGTCCACAACGGAAGTCACTGGCGAAGCCCAGCAGTTGGTGGGCCAGCTCCAGAATGACCTTGGTGTTACCAAGACCCAGGCCGTTGGCGGCACCGGAGCCCTGTTGCAGCTTGCACAGAATCAGCTGGGTACAGACGCCATGAGCAGTCTGACCAGCGAAGCTTCCGGCCTGTCCAGCCTGCTGGGCGGCGGTGGCGGGCTGGGTGAAAGCCTGCTGTCCAACGTGTCTTCTATGGACGGTGTTCAGACCGCATTCTCGGCCCTTGGCATGGACGCAGGCATGATCCAGCAGTTTGTGCCGATTGTGATGGGATTCCTGGGTAACCAGGGGGTGGGCTCGTCGTTGCTGGGACAGCTGCAAAGCTTATGGGCACCAGCGCCGTAAGCTGAGTTCTGCCGGGGGTGCTCTGAACACCCCCGGATATAAGTATTTTCCCGTTTTCGAAAACTTTCCTATCTAATGCCCATTAATTAGCGTACCGTCTCCCTTGTTGGAAAGATTTAGCAAAGCATTTCACGAATCAGACCTTTTGTGTTGCAAAACCTCTTGTCCTGTTTTTGATCCTGCCAGTTTTTTATTTCCCGCATACCGCTGACCAAGGGTCACATCGATCTATCGGCAGCAACTTATTGATTAAAATCAGGATAATTATTATGTCTACTATTAAAGGCAACGTTAAGTTCTTCAACGAAGCAAAAGGTTTTGGCTTTATTACTCGTGAAGGCGGTGCAGACGTATTCGTTCACTACAGCTCTATTCAGGGTGACGGATTCAAGACTCTGGCCGAAGGCCAGGAAGTTGAATTCAAAGTGACCGACGGCCAGAAAGGCCCGCAGGCAGAGAACGTTATTGGTCTGTAATTAACAGATAATATACGTAATGAAAAAAGGCAGCCTCGGCTGCCTTTTTTATTGATCCTACCCGGAAAACAGTAACATTACGGCTTGCTCGGGTTATTGCCGGATCATCAATTGCTCTTCAGGTTAATCTGCTTCGGGCCAGCAGTGGTCAGCTGCCCACTCTTACCTTTTCCCACATGTTCAACACGCCCACCAGACTTCAAAAAGGCCGCTGTCTGCGCCTCAATCTCGGCGGAAGTCAAAGTCGATTTTACGGCTTTCTTGCTCATTATATTATCCATGTTAAGTCTTGGCATATTCGCCGGGTTCACTAACGCAGTGTAACTGAAACAGGAAATAATTGCTGAGATAGTGACTTATACACCAACGTGTTATAAAGTTTTCCGACCCCCTGCGCAGAAAAACTGGATTCGATGGCCACTAACCTGCCCTACTCCCAGGCTTGTGAGAACAACAAAACACCCATCCTCGAGAAGCTCCGCAAGATCTTTAATGCGCCGGGGAAAGTACTGGAGGTTGGCACAGGCACCGGACAGCACGCGGTGCATTTCGCGACGACGATGCCTCACCTGCAGTGGCAACCGACCGATCATCCGGACGCTGTGGACAGTTGTCGCGCCCGCCTTGAGCAAGCCGCGCTGCCCAACATCCTGCCGGTGATTGAACTGGACGTAGGTGCGGCTCCCTGGCCCGTCGCAACCTTCACCTGGGCGTTTTCCGCAAACACCGCCCACATCATGGCGTGGACTGAAGTCGAACAGATGTTTCGCGGTATTGGCGAGCGGCTTCCCAAGGGCGGCGCCTTTTGCCTGTATGGGCCTTTCAACAATCAGGGCCGGTATACCAGTGAAAGCAACCGTCAGTTTGATCAATACCTGAAAGCCCGTTCGCCCCACATGGGCATCCGGGACCTGGAAGATCTGAGGGCCCTTGCGGAATCGGTGGGTCTCACTCTGGCGGAGAACCATGCCATGCCTGCAAACAACCAATTGCTGGTGTTCAGGCGACTATCTTGAGTGTCAGTTGCGTTCCTTCAAGACCCCGTAAATGCTGCGCACAGCGGGGTCCTCTGGCGCGCCAGATTCAATTACATCTTCCAGAAGTTCCAGAACCCGCTTTTCATCATTACTTCGGAAACTCGGCCAGAACACATAGGGAACAACATCCGGATTCCGGATATAGAAAAGTGCGGCTTCTTCCGGCTTGGCAGTATCGCCCCGAAGGCCTACGGTGAACCGCTGCCCCTCGCTGTCCACAAGAATAACGACCAGCGACTTTTCGGACTCCACTTCCCTAACTTCACCAACGGTGACCGGAGCCTCAAGGCCAGGTACGGAAGTGATGTAATACTGAACACCGACAAACCCCAGAAGGACAACTAACAGCACCGCCAGGGCGATTGATTTCATCATGGGCACAGCCTGAAAAGGTCGACTTGGATCTCATTGGATCTCTGAGAGATTTAAACGCAGGCCAGTATAACCGCCTCACGCCGCATTCGCTTTCCGATACTGCCCCTGATAATCAAACACCCGCTCCTGTACCTGCCAGTAGTGCTTGTGCTTGCGGGCAATCACGAAATCAGGCGATGGTATCAAGGCCTGACTCTCAAGCACTTCATCCATACTGCCGAACGTTTTCGGAGCCTGGCCATTGGCAACCCTTCTGCCAAAAAGTTTGTTGAACACGGTACGCTGGGCCGGCTTTGTGAAGTCGAACGACTCCTTCAACTCTTCCCCATCTTCGCCATGGTAAGTCAGCCGCAGCCTGGAACCTTCAGCACTTAATGAAATCCCGGCGCAACGAATCACCATGGCATCCTTGAGTTTCAGGGCATCCCGTAGCTGATCATCCGGGTCGATAATGGCCTGCTGGCAGTGCCCACAGTTACGGGCGGCAATATCATTCTCACCGCCGCAATGGGGGCACTCCTTGAAGCGGAAACGGTAATCGCACTGCTGGGCGCGCGCTCCATCCCCCTCCGCAGGCTCCAGCAGCCCCTGACAACGGCGGCCGTAATGCTCGATCACACTGCCCTCGCTGTCGGTTTTGCCCCAGAAGATGTTGGCAAAGCCACAGCCGGGGCAGAACACCTGCACTGGCTCACTGTCGGGATTGGGTTTTGGCTCCCCCACTTCCGGATGATGCAGGTTTACATGATTACCGGCGTAATCAATTACCAGGCAATCCTGCTTGCCTTCGTCCAGGCGAAGACCGCGACCCACCATCTGCTGGTACAGGCTGACCGACTGGGTTGGCCGAAGAATGGCGATCAAATCCACATGGGGCGCATCAAAGCCAGTGGTGAGCACAGACACGTTCACCAGGTACTTCAACTGCCGCTGCTTGAAGCGCTGGATCAGAAAATCACGATCTTTCAGGTCGGTGCCACCGGTCACCAGGGCGGTTTCATGCTCCGGCAGATAGCCGGTAATCTCCCTCGCATGCTCCACCGTCGCCGCAAAGATCATCACGCCCTTGCGCTCAGCGGCCATTTCCACCACCTGCTCAATGATGGCGCGGGTCACCCGCTTGTGCTTGCTCAGCAGCTGGTTGACGTCCTTCTCGGCGTACTCACCAAAACGGTCCTGCGTGAGCGCGGAGAAATCGTATTGCGCCACCGCCGCGTTAACCAGCTCGGGCTTTGTCAGATAGCCCCGATTAATCATGTAGTTTAACGGCAGCTCGTAAATGCAATGCTGGAAGGGCTTGGCCTGATCTTCACCGGAGCCGCGCACAAAGCCCCGGTAGTGATAGCGATAAATCCAGCCCATGGCCAGGCGATAGGGCGTGGCGGTAAGCCCGAGGACTTTCAGCGAATCGTTTTGCTGCCGCAGCAGCTCGATGATGCGTTGATACTGGCTGGTTTCCTCACCGCTGACCCGATGGCATTCATCGATAATGACCAGCGAATATTCATCCCGGAACTGCTCCAGGTTCGCCGCGACCGACTGCACACTGGCAAAAGTCACCTGATGCCGGTTTTCCTTGCGCTTCAGCCCGGTCGAGAAAATGCCGCCCGTTAAGCCATAACTCTCATACTTGGCATGGTTCTGCTCCACCAGCTCCTTTACGTGGGTCAGAACCAGAATCTTGCGTCGGGCAAGGCGCGCCAGTTCGGCGATAACCAGGCTTTTACCGGCACCGGTGGGCAGCACGATGACCGCAGACTCATCCGATCTGCGGAAGTGGTCAAGCGTGGCGTCGACGGCTTCCTGTTGGTAGGGGCGGAGTTTGAAAGGCAAGGTCATGGTCGAGCATCAGATCGTTTGGAGATGGGCAAGGCAAACATAGTAACAAAACCGCTGGCTGTTACCCGCGCACGGGCATCGATGCAGAATACTGTATAAATATACAGAACTTATGTTAAGCTGGCCACTTATCAACGGTCTTACCAACCATCATTACCCCGGAGGCGATGGCATACCATGGGCGTAAAAGCACTTTATTATTCCGAGAGGGACGGACTGGACATGGCACTGAAAAACCCGGACAAAATGCTGTTTTCGTCCAAAGCTGAAGCCGATGCCCGGGACAAAATTCTCGAACTTTCCGAAGAGGTCGCCGCCTTCCTGCAACGCAAGGTCAGCGGGCTGTCAGAGGAACTGGCCGAACAATGCGCACTGGCCATTGCGGAAGAAAAAGAACTGTTCAGCCGGGCACTGAAAAAGCCGGAACTATTGAACGAAGCCGCCGCAGCCGAGTAAAACCCGACCCGGCGTTTCCATGGCCAACGGCCTTAGTTAATGATGATGACCGCCCGGGCCATGAACATGGCCGTGGGCGATTTCTTCGGCCTCGGCCGCTCGCACCTCGATAATCTCGATATCAAAGGTCAGCGTCTTACCAGCCATCGGATGATTGGTGTCGACATCGGCGAACTTGAGCCCGACCTTGGCAACCACCACATGGCGACGGCCATGCTCTGTTTGCACCTGGGCAACCATGCCCGGTTTCCAGCGCTTTGCACCTATCAGATGCTTGACCGGTACGCGCTGAATGGCGTCTGGCCTGCGAGCGCCATAGGCCTTGTCCGGTGACACCGTTACACTGAAGGTATCGCCTGCCTCGCGGCCTTCCAGAGCCTCTTCCAGCCCCCGGATAATACCGCCGTGGCCATGCAGGTAGGCGTTCGGCTCTCCGCCACGGGAATTTTCAACTTCATTGCCCTGCTCATCTCTCACGATGTAGTGAAACAGGACCACTTGATTCTTTTCGATTGGCATAGCGTTCTCTGCAATGATTAAAGGCACTCATTAAATGACCTGAACTCAGGCCCGGCTTTCAACACCCGGCTCGAATCGCTCCTGCAGCCAGGCCTTGATGTCATCGGATTCGTAAAGCCACTGCTCACTGCCATCCTCCTGACGAATCTTCAGGCAAGGCACTTTGACCTGACCACCGCCAGCCTCCAGCGCGGCACGATGCTGCGGGTCGTGCTGGGCATCGCGGGTTTCAATGTTCAGCCCCAGCCGGGCGATTTCCTTACGCACCTTGATGCAGAATGGGCAAGCTTTGAACTGGTACAGGGCAAGGTCTTTGCTGGCCTCGTCAACGCTGGCTTGCTGTTCAGCACTGCGAGTTACACCCTTGGGTGTGCTGAGCTTTTCGCTGAGCAGCATGAACGGCGTCAGGACAAGACGCAGGGCGCGGAAAAAATAACGAATAATGATTCTCATGGGTAACACTCAGATTCCGGATTAAAGGTAACCTACCGGGTGCCGGCACTTTGGCTTGATTTGCGAACTATAAATTCGGGGAAGAGGATACCATTTCCCCGGTTGACCCGGTAATGCCCACTAAAAGGAGTTCCCGATGAAGCTGATGATCCTTGGCGCCGTCGGCAGCCAGCATGTTTGTTCTGAATTCGTCGCTCGGAGCAAACGAGAAAAGCCGGAGTTTTTATCTACAAACCAAGGGCGAGGTGGAATCAGCCGTGGCCCGGATGGGCTTTGAGCGCGTGGTACTGGCAAGGCCGTCGCTGATCGACGCTGAACGAGAAGAAAGCCGGCCCGCCGAAAAACTGGGGTTGATGGCCAGCCGCCTGCTGGCACCCGTTATCCCGAAGCGCTATCGCCCGGTCAGAGCCGACACCATCGCTGCCGCGCTTTTGCGCGAAGTCACGGGGGAGCCTGGCGTGAGTTACCTGGATAACTCTGCCATGACTTTGATGTCAAAAGATCATCCATGATCACTGGCCCGCACATCACAAAAGCCCATTTGAGCAAAACGAAAGTTTCCTAGGACGACTGTCGCTCTGGCGCTATCGGGGTTTGTGGCGCCAACTCGTATTTTTCCTCGGAACGGGAGATTACAGAGGTGCAGACCAGATCCCCGGTAACATTCATGGCAGTTGCGCCCATCCCCACCAGAGCATCGATGGACACCAGCAGCGCCACGGTTTCAATGGGCAGCCCCACCTGGGCAAACACCGTGGCAATCATCACAATCCCCGCACCCGGCACGCCTGCTGTGCCGATGGACGCCAAGGTGCCGATCAGAACAATCTCCAGCATAGTGATGACATCCAGGGGCACCCCGATGACATTGGCGGCGAACGCCGCCGAAATCGCAATCCGAATACCGGCGCCATCCATGTTGATGGTGGCGCCCAGCGGCAAGCTGACCCCGTAGATACTCTGGGGCACACCCAAACGCCGCGCTGCGTTAAGGGTCAGAGGCAGTGTGCCGGCGCTGCTCTGAGTGGCAAAGGCCGTTGCAACCGCCGCCCGGGCCTCCCGAACAAAGTCCCTCAGATTCACCCCATTCAGGCGCATAAGCAATGCATACACCACCAGCATCACCGCCAGGGCGATGTACAGCACCATCACCATGTCCCCAAGCGCCAAAATGGTGGCCATGCCCTGGGCACCGGCGGTACTGGCAACAATCGCAAACACACCAATCGGCACATACTGGAGCACCCCGGCCATTACCTTCATAGTGACTTCATTCAGGCCGGACACCACACCGTAAACGCGCTCTGCCACTTCACTATGGGCCTCTGATTCCCGCAGCTTCAGCAGGGCAACACCAAACACCACCGCAGTGAAAATAATCCCCAGCAGATTCGGCTCGGCAAAGGCCCCCACAATGTTGGTGGGAACAATATTCAGCAATACCTGAACAAACCCCGGGTTCTCCGGCACATCGACACTGGCCGAGGATGAGAGCTCCAGCCCGCTACCCGGAGCAAAGACCGAAGCCACCACCAACCCCACGGTAATGGCCAGCGCCGACGTCAGCACATAGAAGCCAAGCAGCTTTCGACCCACACGCCCCATACTGCCAAGGTTGGCCTGATTGATCCCCACCATGAGCGTGAATAAAACAATCGGCACAATCAGGAACTTCAGCAACCGCAGAAGAAGATCCCCCAACGGATTCAACCATTCAGCCACCCCGGGACCGCCCACCAGCCCGACAACCAGGCCCAGAACAAGCGCAACACCAATGCGCAGCACCAGCGAAGTATTCAGATAAGCATTAAGTACAGCTTTCATAGCGGCTTCCTTACAACCTTGCCGGATCGTGGGCAGGCAATCTATCACGTTAAGGACCGGGATTCTGGTCAGTACCGGCTTATGCGTAAACCGGCATTGCCACTTACTTTACACACAAAAGCTGTGGATAACTTTGTTGGAAACCTAGGGTTAACCACCCCTAAGCCTTATGCAGCAGGCGTTCGCGGAAATTGGTTCAAAAATGGGCTATGCGGGGATGCTATATGGATATGAAGGATTTGTCTCAGCAGCGACTTGCTCACAAACTTAAACGGAGAAATCAGTGCCAACTGTCTTGAAAAACACCGCACCCGCGATAACCGCACATGCCACGCCACCTACTCCAGCGGTCGTAACTCCGAACGCTACGCACGTGTAGTTGCCCCCGCTAAACCGGACACCACTCATCGTTGAGGAAGTCAACAATGCCGACAGATGCTCCTCACAAGAGCAAGCCGACAATTAACAACACTGCAACGCAACCATACAAAAGCAACGGAGGCACTACCGCCCACAGGGTCATTCGCAAAGGCAATTGTGTGGATACATCACCAATTTTCGCCGCTGAGCGATTAAGCCGGCTTGAGGGTACTGATCGAAGAACAAGAAACGTAAATACATAGCCGCTTCTCATTAATCGGCCTAGAGGGTCATTACCCCAGATTTTCCGGTGTTCCAGTGCAGACGTTCCGGGGCGCGAAATTCTTTCTTCGATTTTCGACACTCGAGAGAAGGCCAAGGTGAGCATGATGCATAGTGAAACCAATCCCAAACCGAGCGCTCCAACCCCGATGAATGCAGCTGTTATCTGGAGGGTGTCATTCATCTATCGTTACCTCGTAAATTACTTCACCAACATCTTCACCGATGCCTCCAACTACTGCCCCGCCGGCGAAACCACCAACACCCGCCATTATGATTCCGCATGCGATACCACCTGGGCCTGCTGTCGCAAGCCCTATGGCCCCACAAACTAATGGTCCAGCAAATGCACCCGCGCTGCCACCAATGGCAGAACCAGATAGTCGACCACCTTCGACGTACTTAACGCGCCTGCATTCAGACGCTTGCCCTGCTGTGCACGCCGCATGAATTTTCATTCCCGAAGCAGCAACATCGAGCCCAATCGAGAGATAGCCAACACCCTTTGCATACTTGGCGCCCGCCGCAACCCGCTCAAAATTGGTGGCGTACCCGGGTATGTCACCCACCCCAGCCTTATTCCAGTGATTAACAATACTTTTCGACGACAACCCCAGCGCTCGTTTCAGCCTGGCATCGTCGTCCAGCGACATTCCCCGGCGGGCTATGCTTCCCAACGCAAAATCCAGTTCCTTTAAAAGCGCCCGCCGTTTCTCGATCCAGCTCGACCCTGAAATAAAACGCGAATGTATCTGGGTGGGTGATGTCTGCCGCCCAAGCAGTTGTCTGATTGATCGCATCGGGCCGGTTGTCAAAGCACGTTCAGGGCGGAAATGGGAGGTCTACGACACCCGGCTAAACACCTATGAGAGCATTCTGAGCGAGATCAGTGATCCTGTGGCTGTGCCTGAAGTCCATGCCGTCCGGCAGGCCATCAGGCAGTGGCGCTTTTACGATCAGTTCCGCACCGATCAACACTCCAGCATCCGGACCCCGCAAATCGGGACCCGTACCCCGGTGCTGGACCACAATGGCCATAACCTGGTTGCAGCCCTGCGTACCATTCACGAAATCGGCGACCGGGAGGGCCTGCACAGTGCTATTGAAGATGCCTTTTCCGGAGCGAGGCTCGGGTTCAGCACAGACGCAGGCAACCGTTTCGTCCTGGAATTTGAGCAGGCCGGCCTGCTCCGCCCCCTGAATCAGGCCGAGCTTTCTGATGGCACCCTTCGCTACCTGCTGTTGGTTGCCGCGCTGCTCACACCCCGCCCACCATCACTACTGGTGCTGAACGAACCCGAAACAAGCCTGCATCCCGACTTGCTTCCGGCCCTCGGCCGACTGATCATTCGCGCCTCGCGGGAAACCCAGGTGTGGGTTGTTTCCCATGCCCCTCGACTGGTAGCCGCTCTGGAAGCAGACGACGATTGCCATTCCATCGCACTGAACAAAGAGCTGGGTGAAACCCGCATTCTTGGCCAGGGGCTTCTGGACGCGCCCCCCTGGAACTGGATGGATTGACTATTCAGCAGTCACCAGGCTCCGGACATCACGTCCTGCAGGTTACACATCAATTCCTCCAGCGGTGATATCCACAACGCGCCCTCTACGCCCGGAAACACACAAGCGTCTCAGCAGTTACCCTTTTTCGCCTGGCCTGGTGGGCAGAAATGGCCGCGAGACTTCCGGTAATACCCGCGATCATCGTCATACCGGCGGCGATCATAATCATAATCGCGATCGTGGTCCCGTTGGTCCCGGGTGGTCACGGCCGTTCCCGCTGCCGCACCGACAGCCCCGCCAAGAATCGCTCCGTCTCTGCCACCCACCTCGTTGCCGATGGCGGCCCCCAGTGCGCCGCCAATACCTCCACCCAGCGCGGCGTCGGCGGTATCACCCGCAACGGCACCCAACGAGGTGGCACTCAGAGACAGAAAAACGAGCAGTGACTTCATATTCATGATGTAAATCCCATGGTTCAGGTGGTCTGACTTGTCCTGTATCGCCGGTGGGAGAGCCTGTTCTCAGCGCCCCACCAGGCACCTGTCAGTTTTGAACCATTCGAGAATAACAGAATCACACGAGACACCACCTCTTACATTTTATTTATACTTCAACAGGTTACGAAGCCTTAACAACTGGCTTCCGGGTTCGGATGTAGGGTCAACCGCTAGACTGGGCAGACCGGAGGCGGCATTCTATTGTGCTCCGGCACCCAAAGACGCCCGGACCAACCACAACAGAGTGAAGAACTCACTCAACCCTCTGAACCGAATCAATGGAGCCTCGTAAGACCCATGAAAATTGCCGTATTTTGTGGTTCAAGCATCGGTGAAAACCCGGAATTCGCCCAGGCAACCCGTGCTCTGGGGCACTACCTGGCAACGAACGGAGTGGATCTGGTGTACGGCGGTGGCAACGTCGGCCTGATGGGCGTGGTCGCAGACGCCTTTCTGGAAAAGGGCGCTCAAGTGTACGGCGTGATTCCCGAGTACCTGAAAGATCGGGAGCTGGCCCATCAGGGCCTCACCGAGCTGAAAATTGTTGCTGATATGCACGAACGAAAAGCCGCCATGGCCCGAATGACCGATGCCTTTGTGGCCCTGCCCGGCGGCGTCGGCACCCTGGAAGAAATCTTCGAAGCCTGGACCTGGGCTCAACTCGGCTATCACGCAAAACCCTGCGCCTTTTACAACGTCAATGGTTTCTACGATAAATTGTTCGAGATGATCTCGAACATGACCGATTCCGGCTTCCTGAAACCGCACCATGCCGAGATGATTATCCACACGGATAACGAAGCGCAACTGCTCTCGGCCATCCAGTCCTACCAAGCGCCCAAACTGAAGTGGAGCTGAACCGGCGGGCCGAACCAAACCCCGGAAGACCGGTACGACCGTCGGCCTGATTCCTGACCCGCTTTATCACGAACTTTACTCACAAAACCTGTGGATAACTGTGTTGGAAACCTCGGATTAAGCGCCCGGAAGCCCCGCAGCAAAAGGGCTCGGGAAAATTGATGCTAAAACGGGCAATCTCGTTACCATCCACCTGCCATAGCGTTCTCCGATCATCAATTCAATTGATTCAGCCTAGGACACAAGAGGGTAAGCCGCCCTCACCTGCCCCATCGCAATCCTGGCATCTTCCGGTTTCAAACCCTGCTTTCGCAACTGCGGCATCACCATCGCGCCCACAGCCTTACACCGAGATTGATCAATGCCGTACTTTTGGAACACATCGGCAATGGCCTGCGGTTGGGCATCCGGATTGGTTTTCAGCAGCTTGCCAATGTCGATGGCACAGGCCTGCTCTTCAGGGGCGGTGTTCTGTTTACTACGCCAGATCAGGACAGCCACGATGGCAGCGAAAACACCGATGATCAGAAACTTCATACTACGACACCTTTGTCCCGGTTTTTCCTAGCGAATACCCTGCGATTGCAGCCACTGACTGATCTGGGCCTGATTCATGGCGCCACTCTGGCGCGCCACCTCCCCGCCGTTCTGGAACAGAATCAGGGTCGGTATGCTGCGAATCGCAAACTGACCGGCCGGCCCGGGGGCTTGTTCCGTATTCAGCTTGGCAAAGCGCACTTTCCCGCGCCAGGCCTTCGCGGCCTGCTCGAACTGGGGCGCCATCATTTTGCACGGGCCACACCAGCTGGCCCAGAAATCCACTAACACGGGCAGATCGCTACGCCCGGTATGGGTAGCAAAGGTCTGCTCCGTTAGCTCCAGAACCTGATCCGGCCAAAGCGGTTGTTTGCAGGCGCCACAATTGCCGCCGGAGGACAACTTGTCGGCCGGTACGCGATTCACTTTGTGGCAATGGGGACATACCAGGTGTCGAATGTCAGTCATGATGAACAGGCCTCTGATTGGCTGATGGTAGAAATAATCAGGGCAGGAGAAGAGAAATCAAGCGGCACGAAAAATCGCATCTCACGAACACGCATCAACCGCTTTCCGCTACTATCAAAGTAAGTCGGTGTCAGAGGCTCAACCGCCATGGGACTGTCGATAAAACAATCGGAATTTACAGCGGAAGAATTTGACCGTTTTTCGGGAGGGATGGTGATGCGCTGAACGGGGGCGTTCAGCGCATGCGGAGGAGAATCAGACTTCGACGGACTGCGCCGGCATATCCATCACATAACGGTGCGCAATCCTGTCTGATATTTGCCTGATTCTCTCCACCCCCGGCAAAAGGCAACCAACAGCCCCGGCGCCAGGCGGTCTCAATGCGTTTCGGTTTTCCGAAGTTTTTTTATGGGAATGCGCCCCAACCTATTAGGTTGCAATTCAAATAAACCATCAGAGGGAATCTTGATGACACAGATTATCGAACAGTTTCTCGAAGTTTCAAGCACTTACCTGCTATCACCCTGCGAAAGTGACTGCTGCCACAAATCCGCCGCCTGATCTGGTTGCCCCTGAAACCACAGGGTAATGCCAGGCAACGGCCAGAGTGCTGCCCCCTCGTTTAAAAAAGCTTACCCTCTTGTGTAACGAGTGGGTTCTCCGTAAAAAGGCATAGGAATCACAGCGGCCAACCCTCAGGCAAGGCCATCATCCATCCCAGGAGTGTTAACCGTGATTGTTCGCGAGCGCCCCGGCCCACTCCGGCTGTTGCTGGCCTGGAAAGGGTCTGTTGTCCCCCACATTCTGCCGCACATTCTGCTTACGGGAATGTTTGCAGCCGCCGTTACCTGGGTTTCGCGCCACCACTACCTCGACGGCATGGTCGACTACACACTTCTGCCGTTCACGATCATGGGCATCGCCCTGTCCATCTTTTTAAGCGTGCGCAACACCGCCACCTACGACCGCTGGTGGGAAGCCAGAAAACACTGGGGGCATATGGTGTACGAATTTCGCAGCCTGGCGCGGACTGGCACCATTTACCTGAGCCCGGAGCGACGCCGGGAACTTCTGACCCGATGCCTCGCTCACGCTCACCTGCTGCGCGGCCAGTTGCGGGGAGAGGATGTACGGTCTGATCTGCCCGGGTCACTGGCGCCCGAACTCATTGACCAGGCCCTGAGCACACGCAACCCCGCCGCCTTCATGCTGCACCGGGCCGGAGACGTACTCGCCGAAGCCCACAAGGCGGGCGATCTGGATTCTGTAGCAACCGCGGCCGTAGACCAGCACCTTCATGGCCTCGCGGGCATTCAGGCGGCCTCGGAACGCATTGCCCTCACCCCGTTGCCCTTTGCCTACACCCTGCTGGCTCACCGCACCGCGTATGTGTTCTGCTACCTGCTCCCGTTCGGGCTGGTAGGCGTCGCAGGCTGGTTTACGCCGGTGTTCACCGCCATCGTGGCCTACACGTTTTTCGGGCTGGATCGCCTGTCTGAACAGCTTGAGTTTCCCTTTGGCCGACACACCAACGACCTGCCGCTGGATGCCATCTGCCGCATTCATGAAATCAGTGTTGCCGAAGTCCTGGGCGACCCGGCACCCGAACCGCTGCAGCCGGTCAAATACCAGTTGCAGTAAGGGCCCGGCGGTTACAACGGCATGCGCCCGGTTCTCTCCAGCCGTTCGCTCACCCATTTGTGATACAGCTTTGCCAGCGCTGGCCGAATTACCGGCAAGCCAATCAGCCAGGCAAGCGGTTTCAGCAGCCAGACCCGCGACATCAACAGAATATAGGCATCCAGTTCCCGGTGGATGTGGCCCTGGCCATCTTCCACATGGAGCTCCTGAAGCGCGGCTTTCGGGTCTATACCACGTTCCTCCAACTCCTCATCACGGCCGGTGATATCCACCCACTCCACCGATTCGCCGGTCCTGCCCGCGAGTCGTTCATAGAACCTGCGATCCTTGACACAGCTCGGGCAGGCGCCATCGTAGAACACGCGAAGCTGATCGCCTGGTGCCGTCATCGCTATCTCCCCTGTTTGCATCGCATTCCTCTGACTACACGATAAAGCACTGCGAGGCTCCCGTTAACCCTTCGGGTCTCAGGCATAACCGCGAGAGGCTATACCATCGCCCTGAAATTCCAGGCGCGTATCGATCTTTGTCTGGCTCGCATGCTTTTCGTTCGTGAGTCTCAGATAGCTTATTGCTTACGGATGACGCCGCTATTCAGCCAGCAAACATCAGCACCACACCAAGCCCTTAGAGCACCAGAAATTCGGTCCAAAGACGGCTCAATGATGGCAAGTTGCTCTCGCTCTCCGGCTCGTCCTGCCGGGTATCGCTGGTAACGGAGGGGTACCACATGGGGTTGTCGCCGGCACTCTGTATGAGCCGGGTGCCATAGAAGTAGAAGCCCAGCAATATCGGGGTAATCGGATGGATGTTCCAGACGGTCACATCCGGCAAGGTCGGTGCCAGAAGGAGCAATGCCAGGAGCCCGATCAGCAGCCCGTTCTGCATCATGTTCGGCGCCGAGGCCGCCGCGTGTTCCAGGTTTGCACGACGGTAAACCATATCGGCAATGTCATCCTCCTGTTGCCTCTGAAGCCTACCCCGCAGCCAACGCGAAAAGCGCGCCAGCTTAGCGAAATAACCGCATTAATAGATCTGTCCCGGCTTTCCCATAGGTATCACAGTTATCCCACCCCTAGACAGCAAACCCATGCATTGGCATATTATGCCAATGCAACGCTGACAGGATGACTCTCATGGCGACGAGAAACATAGTGCTCACGGACCATCAATCCCAGGTAGTCGATCACCTGGTTGCCTCGGGCCGTTATCAAAATGCGAGTGAGGTACTTCGAGCCGGCCTGAGAATGGTCGAAGAAGCCGAGTCCCGATACGTCACGAAGATGAATGACCTCAGAGCCGCCATAAATACGGGCCAGGAAGACCTAGAGGCAGGCAAAACCAGGACATTCACGGGTGACGATTTCGCTACGTACCTTTCTGAACGTGCAGAGCAAGCCATCAGGAAAAAACGGGATACCTGATTACGATGAAACCATGGAAGGTTACGCTCACAGACACTGCTCTAGCCGATCTCGACGATATTCTTGAGACCACCCTTGAAGAATTCGGGACACTGCAGCTGAAACGATACACCGAGCAAATCGAGAGGGCGATCAGGGAGCTTGAAGAAGCCGGAAACCTCGCGCCACTCCTGAAACACAGGTCCGAAATTCGGGCCGGGATCGCTACCTATCCGCTCGCAAGGAAAGGCAAACCCTCGCCCCATCACTTTTATCTTAGGATGAAAAAGGATAGCCACAATCGGTCCGTTATCATTCTTCGGATTTTGCATCAAAGGATGGATCCTGAGGCGCACCTCTAACCACCAAACTATCTGATTTTTGGTTCTCTAAGGGTTAACGTAATTCAGTCCCGGTTTTCCTAACCGTGTATCCGTCAAACCGCCGCTAGTTCAAACCGTTCCAGACTTTACTCACAAAAGCTGTGGATAACTATGTTGGAAACCTAGGGTTAACCAGGCGACACCCTTGCGCCACGGGGGCTCAGGAAAGTTGATGCAAAAACGGACGATAGTAATGAATCTGCCATAAACAGGGCGCCGAAACTCAATGGGAAACCATAGAGACCGTCATTGTGCTCACCTTAGCTGACTATCCTTGCTGCCCCGCCGATTAAAGCCGCGTGATGTAGATTGTTGCTTCTCAAGCGCGGACTGGCAGGCAATACAAAGCCGTACACCCGGAATAGCCTTGCGGCGAGCTTCAGGAATCGCCCGGTCACACTCATCACAATAGCGCGCACTCTCACCACCACCAAGCTGGCTCCGTGCCCGCTGCACTTCGTCGTCAACACTCGCGTCTATCTGATCCTGAACTGCGCCATCCCGTGACCAACCACCAGCCATAGCGTTCTCCGATCAACAAATGAACAAATTCAGCCTAGGGAACAAAAGGATAAGGTGCCCTCACCTGCCCCATCACAATCCGGGCATCTTCCGGCTTCAAGCCATGCTTTCGCAACTGCGGCATCACCATCGCGCCGACTTTGTTGCAACAACCGCTAACCTGTTAAGTCTTTCTCCTGTGGACTAGGATAGCAAGCAAACCCAGCCAAACAGGATAGGAACCTTGCGGGCTACTCCCTTTCTCATAGACGGCAATGCCGAAACCAGGCCCCTTCTCCGACTGGCATTCAATGAAGGCTTTTCAGAACAGTGGCTGCAGGAACAGCTTTTCAGGAATCCACAAAGCCTCCCCTTTGGCGAGATCAATCCCGGGTATCGAGAAGTCGTACCCCTGTGCATGGAAATGAATACCGCCGCAGGCCCCATCGATATCGTCTACGTAACGTCACAGGGAAAATTGGTCATTGTTGAAACCAAACTCTGGAGAAACCCGGAAGCCAGAAGAAAAGTCATCGGCCAGATTCTGGACTATGCAAAGGAGCTTCAGAACTGGAGCTACTCTGATCTGCAGCGGGAAGTCTCACGCAGGACTGGAGAAAAAGGAAACGTCCCGTATGCGTTAGTCCAAAACCATTATCCAAACACCGACGAAGCCGAATTCGTTGATGGCATCAGTAACTCACTGGCACAGGGCGACTTCATGCTGGTGATAGCGGGCGATGGGATCAGAAGCGACACCCAGGCAATGATCCAGTATCTCGACAACACTGCGAATATGAAGTTTACGCTGGCAGTGATCGAAACCGCGGTTTATCAAACGGAAGAGCAAGACCTGACCTTCATACAACCTCGGACGCTATTCCAAACCAAAGAGATCCAGCGAACGGTATACATTACTGACTTTGGCGACACACCATCACAGGTAGATAATCGAAGCACCAGCCAACCATCGTCTTTAATGACTCAATACCATCAGTTTTGGAAAGCATTTATTGATGATCTCAGGCTCGACGATCCCGACCAGCCAATGGCCAACCCGGTAGCAAGAGGCAACATCTTTTTCCCGATGCCGCCATCCTCAACGACAGCCTGGATAACGCTCTATTTCTATAAGGCGAAGTCTGAAATCGGTTGCTTCTTGCGCCTGGCCAGCTCGGAAGAAGGGCTGTCGCTCTACCAGGAATTGAAAGAGGATGCAGAGGCTATCAATAGCGAACTTCCGTTGACGGTTGAATGGGATGACAAAAAATGCCGGATCATCACCCATCGGCGAATTGAGGGCGATTGGCCGCCGGTATCTGACCCAGGCGTAAAAGCATTTTTTTCCGAAACGCTGAATGCGTTCGTTAATGCCTTCCGGCCACGCATGGAAAGGTTGAGCGCCCTCGACAACTGAGCGCCAAATACTTACTGCTCCTTCAAGCCACGGTAGTGATCACAAGCCGTATTCCGCTCTCGCGCCAGCCTGGGATCACTATTCCCCATGGCTGAAACTGTCGCCGCATTGCAGGCCTGACGGGCCTCATCCAAACCAGAGAGCGCTGGTGCCGCGCCGATATTCGCCACCGTGGGTTTGAAAGATATCGCCGCGTTGCAATACATTGTCTGGAACTTCGCTTGCTGCCAGTTACTGGAACTAGTCTGCTTCAATTCCGAACATAGCGCGTTGAACAACCTCGATGCCTTGGTAGTGCATTCAGAAAATTGACTAATCCTTTGCTTATAGTTAGCACAAACACTCTCGGGACGAACCCGCCACATCTGATGCTGGTAGGAGATGGGAACTCCCTCGTATTCGACGACAACAGGCGTCACCTCGAGATTTCTGGTTTCACTGAAATGATTAGAGACCGTCGACTGCACAGTGTTGAGGTAAGCAGCAAAAACGTAACTTACTGGGTCCAAGACTTCATACTCCGTTAGCGACACCGACAGTGGCTAGACCTTCAGGCAAGATATTCCACGCCAGTATCCGACACTTTCAAAAACTTCTCCTGCACCAGTAGATTAACCGCCTTCTGGATAGCCATTTCATTGCCCTGAATGCGCAGGTGAGAGGCAATGTGATTGCGGAGCGCAGTGACCTTTTTAGGCCGTTTCTCTTTGGGCTTCGCGGAGAGGTTCTTGATCAATTTCTCCGCATCACCCGTGGCACCTGCCACCTTGACTTGCTTGCACGCCCGCCCACTGGCCTTGATATGGGCAATCAACGGCGAGAAACCGGTGTCGTTGCTGATCACATCGAACGCGACCGAACGCTCGGCCTGGCCGTCCAATTTGCCCAGATAGTAAGCGAGGTGAAAGTCCAGGTTGTTTGCCTGGCTGGCCTTTAACTGAACGACCATCATGTTAATCGGCTTGTCGTACTTCGTTTCCGTGAAGTCCAGCTTGGGCTGCTTCGCACCGAGGAATACGATGACGCGCTCATACTCGGAGAGATTGACCTTGCCGAGACTTCCGATGTTCTCGTAATCAATGAAAGCCCACTTCATTACTCAACGCCCTGTGTTTGATGCCAATCAAAATCGTATCCACGAGATTGGGGAAAGGTCCATTGTCATTATTACGATCACAAAGTACCAACAATCCCCCGACACCTGGGAAACGCCTTACACCCAAAAAACTCTTTCCCAGCATTTGCCCCACGCTTCACCGTCCGCTTCACCATTTCACCCTGACATTTGGGGCACCTAGGCGCGCTCGCTTTCTGCTCCACAATGCTCTTCACATGGGCCACATGCTGCCGATGGTTCCGGAAGGTTGCCGCCAAACGCCCGGTTTCGATTTTTGAGACGATGTCCTGAACTTCCGTTTCGCTGAGCACTTCGTCTTTGCGTGATTTGATAAAGCGAATGTAGCCACCACCGTAAGCAACGTTGTCCGGCATCGGAGTTTTGAAAGTTGAATCCCCCACAAACACTACCAACGAAATTACCTGCTCATCGCCGAGCCCCAGCAGGCTCTGCAAAGTCTTCACATGCTTGTAGTTCTGGTGCAGCGGGTTCTGGAATTTCTGGGAGTGGCGATAGATCTTCTGGGTCCAGTAACGTTGTTTCTCGTTCCCGAAAATCCAGCCTTTCATGTTCTTCGTTTCCACCACGAACACGCCGTAGCAGGACACAATGATGTGATCGATCTGGGTGGTACCGTCTTCGGTGGGCAGGGTGACGTTTTTTAAGAGGTGGTAGTGCGTTTTATCGAGAAACAGCTTCGCGGCGAGGTTGACCATGGCTTCGCCGGCTTTGCCTTTGAACCAGGGCGTTCTCAGAATGGGTAACAGGATGAACAGCGGTACGAAATACCAGACTTGATTCGGTAGAGAGTTCAGTAGGGTGTTGAATAGCTGGCCGAAGTCCATCCGTTTTCCTTAACAGCGGCGTCAATCCGTTTCTTATAACTACACACTAACCTAATTTTCAGGAAACTTCCCATACCGTCAAGGTCAAATTTTGTAAACGTGATACTGAAAAACCGCGCGGTTTCCCGGGCGGCTTTTTGCATTCCTGAATAGCCTACGGAATCAAGCTGCGGCCAGGTAAGCCCCCGCCACCGCCAGCACTCCCCCAATCCCCCGGCTAAACCGGCTATCTGCCTTCAGCATCAAACTACCCAGTCCACGACCAACCAGCGTGATGGCCAGGGTGGCGATGGAGAAACCGGCCAGGTAGGCCGCCAACGTAGCGCCTTCCGGCATTTCCGCACCATGGGCGAAGCCATGAAACAGCATGAACGCACCAACCAGGGTGCCACCCACGGCGGTGGGCAGTTTGGCCAGGGTGGCGATGAGGATACCGGCCACCAGTACCGAGAAGGTGATGCCGGTTTCCACGCCTGGCAGGCTCAGGCCGCCCCAGGCCAGGGCGGCGCCGAATACCATGCCGCCGATGACGAAGGCGGGGGTGGCGTTTTTCATGAGTTTGCTCTGGCGCACGCTCCAGAAGCCGATGGCGGCCATAGCCAGCAAGTGATCCAGGCCTAGCATGGGGTGCAGCAGGCCGCTGGTGAAGCCGCCTTCGGTGTGGCCGGGGTGGGCCATGGCGGTGGCGGAGGCTGTCAGCAGCGCGGCGGTGGCGAGAAGTTTTGAAGTCAGTTTCATGGTGTTGCTCCTGGTGGTTCTGTAATCGTATTGGTTCGTTTGCTCAGGCCATTTCAGCCAGTTTTTCAGGACGCCTTTCCGGCAGCATGCCGCGCTCCAGAATGAAGCTGATGATGGTGTCCAGCCCTACCCCGTCGTACAGGTTGGTGAACACGAAGGGGCGTTCGCCACGCATTTTTTTGCTGTCCCGTTCCATTACCTCCAGGGAGGCGTGTACCTGTTCGGCAATGTCGATCTTGTTGATGATCAGCAGGTCGGATTTGGTGATTCCGGGGCCACCTTTACGGGGGATCTTGTCGCCGGCGGACACGTCGATCACGTACAGGGTGAGGTCGCTCAGCTCCGGACTGAAGGTGGCGGATAGGTTGTCGCCGCCGGATTCCACCAGCACCAACTCCAGATCCGGATGGCGGCGCTGGAGGTCGTCAATGGCCGCCAGGTTCATAGAGGCATCCTCGCGAATGGCCGTGTGCGGGCAACCGCCAGTTTCCACGCCCAGGATGCGGTCTGCGGCCAGGGCTTCGTGGCGCAGCAGGAAGTCGGCGTCTTCCCGGGTGTAGATGTCGTTGGTGACCACGGCGATGTCGTAGTGGTCCCGCAGGGCGGTGCATAGCTGGCGTAGCAATGCGGTTTTACCAGACCCGACCGGGCCGCCGACGCCTACTCTCAGACAATGTGTCATGGCTGTATCTCCTTGATGTTTTTATTCAGCTTCTGAAAAGCCGTGAATACTGGGTTTCATGCAGGGCACTGCCGAGCGCGAGGCCCGGCAGGATGGGCCCGAGTTCGTGGTCTTGCCGTGCCAGCGCCTGGTCGGCGGCTATCACCAGTGCCGGGCGCAGTTGTTCGATAATCCGTTGGGCGGCGGTGTGGCCCAGGGGTAAAGCTTTGCAGGCCACCGCCAGCTGGTTTTCCAGCCAGGCCCAGGCAAAGCCCAGCAGGGTTTGCCGCACCGGCACCCGGCGCATCTGGGCGGCCCAGGCAAACAGGGTGATGTAGCCGGGCTCGGCCGGAATCAGGGTTCTCTCCGGCAGCAGGTTGAGGTTGCCCAGCAGGGTTTTAAGGGCACCGCCCAGGCGAGTGTCTTCGTCGCTCAGTTCTGCGGTTTCCCGGGTGGCGTGCAGCCACTGGTTCCATTGCGCGATGGTGGCGCCGTCGTCGTTCGCCCAGGCGGTTTGCAGCCGGGCCAGCAATGGCAACTCGCACCGGCTCAGGCCGTCTTCCAGTACGCCTTCAATCCACCGGGCCAGTTCCGCTTCGTTGTTCACCCAACCCAGCTCAAAGGCACTTTCCAGGCCCTGGGACCAGGCAAAGGCGCCGATGGGCAAAGCCGGGCTGACCAGCTGCATCAGCCCCAGCAAAGCCAGGTCGCCGCCGGGTTCGCCCTCACCCGCCATGGCTGCGGGCTCAGTGGGTGTGTTTGTGGCCGTGAGCATGGGTATGTCCAGCAGCGTGAGTGTGGTCATGGCTTTTACCGTGCAAGTGCTCATGAGAGTCCGCGTGGGAATGGCCATGGCTATGACCGTGCGAATGGCCCTGGCCGGCCTGGTTGTAGGCTCCGGGTTCCGGGTCGAAGGTGGCGGTGTGGTGCACTACGGTGGCGCCCAGGCGTTCGGCCAGCTCTTCCAATACGTGATCGGGCGGAAAGCGCACGAAGGCGCCCTGCTCGTCTTCACCGATCGCCAGGGTGACGTGGCGGTTGCCCAGGTGGTAACACAAGCGGGCCAGCGGCAGGCCGGTTTCTACGCGGGCGGTGACCACACGCTCCTCGGCAGCGCGAATGCGGATGATCTCGCCGGATTTCGCTTCCAGCAGGTCGCCATCTCTCAGCACCGGGCCCCGGTCCAGAAACAGGCCCACGTCCAGGTTGGTTTCGGTGGTGGCCCGCAGGCGGCCGCGAATGCGCAGTTCGTAGGGCAGCACCAGGTTGTCGTGGATTTCGCTGGCGTCTACTTGGGTAATGCGTTTTATCAGTTCCAACATCCGTTCGTTCCTCTCCCAGCCTTGAGCTGTCTTGCTTAAAAATCAGCCTTAGGCTGTATTGATTAAAAAAGGTGGTAGCGCTGGGCCAGGGGCAGTTCGGTCGCTGGCTCGCAGGTGAGCAATTCGCCATCGGCGTGCACTTCGTAGGTTTGCGGGTCTACGGTCAGGTGCGGGCAGGCGTCGTTCAGTTTCATGTCTTGCTTGCGCACGCTCCGCACGCCTTTGCAGGCGGAGAGCGGGCTGTCCAGGCCCAGTTCTTCACCAATATTGGCGTCCAGCGCGGCCTGGCTGACGAAGGTCAGGCGGGTGGCACTGGCCGCTTTGCCGAAGGCGCCGAACATGGGGCGGTAGTGCACCGGCTGTGGTGTGGGGATGGAGGCGTTCGGGTCGCCCATGGGCGCCGCCGCAATCATGCCGCCCTTGAGGATGCAGGCGGGCTTCACGCCGAAGAACGCCGGGCTCCAGAGCACCAGGTCCGCCAGTTTGCCCACTTCCACAGAGCCAACCTCGTGGCCAATGCCGTGGGTGATGGCGGAATTGATGGTGTATTTGGCGATGTAGCGTTTGGCGCGGAAGTTGTCGGCGCCGCGTTCCTGGTCTTCCGGCAACAGGCCGCGCTGCACTTTCATCTTGTGGGCGGTTTGCCAGGTACGGCAGATCACCTCGCCCACCCGGCCCATGGCCTGGGAGTCGGAGGAGATCATGGAGATCACGCCCATGTCGTGCAGGATGTCTTCCGCCGCGATGGTTTCCCGGCGGATGCGGGAATCGGCGAAGGCCACGTCTTCCGGAATGTTCGGGTCCAGGTGGTGGCACACCATCAGCATATCCAGGTGTTCGTCGATGGTGTTCACGGTGTAGGGCCGGGTCGGGTTGGTGGACGACGGCAGTACGTAGTCCTTTGAGCAGGCGGTAATGATGTCCGGGGCGTGGCCGCCGCCGGCGCCTTCGGTGTGGAAGGTGTGAATGCAGCGGCCTTTGAAGGCGGCCAGGGTGTCTTCCACAAAGCCGGATTCGTTCAGGGTGTCGGTGTGGATGGCCACCTGGATGTCGTATTGGTCGGCCACGGTCAGGCAGTTGTCGATGCTGGCCGGGGTGGTGCCCCAGTCTTCGTGCAGTTTGAGGCCGATCACGCCGGCTTTTACCTGCAGCTCCAGCGCTTCCGGCAGGCTGGCGTTGCCTTTGCCCAGAAAGCCGATGTTCATGGGCAGGCTGTCCACGGCCTGCAGCATCTTGCCGATGTGCCAGGGGCCCGGGGTACAGGTGGTGGCGTTGGTGCCGGTGGCCGGGCCGGTACCGCCGCCGAGCATGGTGGTCACGCCGCTCATCAGGGCTTCTTCCACCTGCTGGGGGCAGATGAAGTGGATGTGGGGGTCGATGCCGCCGGCGGTGAGGATTTTGCCTTCGCCGGCGATGATTTCGGTGCCGGGGCCGATGACGATGGTCACGTCTGGCTGGGTGTCCGGGTTGCCGGCTTTGCCGATGGCGGCGATGCGGCCTTTCTGGATGCCGACGTCGGCTTTAACGATGCCCCACCAGTCGAGGATGAGGGCGTTGGTGATGACGGTATCCATCACGGCGTCGTCGCAGCGCTGGCTCTGGCCCATGCCGTCGCGGATGACTTTGCCGCCGCCGAATTTTACTTCGTCGCCGTAGTGGGTGTGGTCTTCTTCCACTTCTATCCACAGTTCGGTGTCGCCCAGGCGGACCCGGTCCCCTACGGTGGGGCCATACATGTCGGCGTACGCTTGTCTGCTGATTTTCATCTTATCCCTCGTTGTAACCTTTGTGCCGGGCCCGGCGGGGGTTGCCCTTCCGGGAAACGCTCCTTACGGCACATCCCTGTGGCGCTTGTTCTCCGGCATCCATGCCTCCGCACATTCCCGGAAGGGCAACCCCCGCCGGACCTCAGACTTAGTTCGTGGAGTCCAAACTCCCCATTACTTCACCCCGGAAGCCATAGATTTCTCGCTTTCCGGCAAACGGAATCAGCGTTACAGAGCGAGTCTGGCCGGGTTCGAACCGAATGGCGGTGCCAGCGGCCACGTCCAGGCGGTAGCCGCGGGCCTTGGCGCGATCGAAGTCCAGGGCGGGGTTGGCTTCGGCGAAGTGGTAGTGGGAGCCGATCTGCACCGGGCGGTCGCCGGTGTTGCCGACGTCCAGCTGGATGCGTTCGCGGCCGGCGCAGAGTTCGATGTCGCCGTCTTTGAGTTGGTATTCACCGGGGGTCATGGCGCGTTCCTCAAACAATCGGGTTGTGGACGGTGACGAGTTTGGTGCCGTCCGGGAAGGTGGCTTCCACCTGCACTTCGTGGATCATGTCGGCGATGCCGTCCATGACGTCGTCCCGAGTGAGGATTTCGGTGCCGGCGCTCATGAGTTCGGCTACGGTGCGGCCTTCGCGGGCACCTTCCATGATTTCGGCGCTGATCAGGGCGATGGCTTCGGGGTAGTTCAGTTTCAGGCCTTTGGCTTTGCGGCGTTCGGCCAGCAGGGCGGCGGTGAACAGCAGCAGCTTGTCTTTGTCTCTGGGGGTGAGTTCCATGGATGACTCCGTTGTCTCTTATGCGTCAGGTAAGCCAGATTCTGGGTGTGTGGGCCGGTACGCCGGCGAGCAGAGGGCGCAGCAGGTGCCAGGCTTGTTCGCACAGAGTCCAGGCTTCGTTGCGTTCGGTGCCCAGGTAGCGCAGGAGCAGCACGCCCCGGCGCCGGGTCACGGCCCAGCGGTTGTGGTCTGGTAACTGTGCTCTCAGCACGTCGATGGCGGCGGCTTCGTCGTCCAGCCCGACCGCCCAGAGCGTGGCCTGCACAGTGGCGCCACCCTGGCCCCAGGGGCCGTTGAACCGGCGGTGTTTCGGGTTGAGCAGCTGGCGCTCCAGCCACAGCGGCTGGCCGTTCAGGCTTAAATGGAAACGCTGTTCCAGTTCGCCGGTGGCAAACGGCAGGTCGCTGGCCGGGCGGCCCAACGCCAGCACTTCCCAGCCCAGGGTTCGGGCGCCAGTTTCCAGTTCAATGGTGGTGGTTTGCAAACCACGGGAGCCGTCGAAGGCGATGGTTTCCTGGGGCAGGTATTCCAGAATCGCGTCTTTGGCTACCAGCAACCGGGTGTGCTGGCCCCAGGCCACGCCGTGGCTGTCGGCTTTGTACAGTTTGGCCGCCGCCGGGGTGGTCAGCAGCGCGTGGCCGCCTTCGGCTACGGCGGCTTCGATGCGCAGTTGGTCGCCGCTCACCAGGCCACCCGGGGGATGCAGCAGGTACACATGGCAGCAGCCGGTTTTGCCCTCCGGGTAGAAGGGGCGCTGCACCCGCAGTGGACCATGGTGGCGCCGGCGCACCAACCGGGTTACCGGCGCAGGTTCGCTCTCGGTACGTGCCTCAAAGCCCAGTTCCAGGGCCGCCGCCCAGCGCCGTTCCGTGTCGAAACGGTGGCCGGAGGCGTGGCGGTCGATGGCTTGGTAGGCGGTCATACGGTCAGGTGCTGTTTGATGAGTTCATCGGTCAGCCCGGCAATATCGCCTTCGGCCACGCGCCGGCCCCGGTCGAGGATGGCGAAGCGGTCGGCGTATTTGCGAGCGAACGGCAGTTTCTGTTCCACCAACAGCACGGTCAGGCCGTCTTCTTCAATCAACCGGCGAATCACTTCGCCAATCTGGGCCACGATGTTGGGCTGGATGCCCTCCCCCGGCTCGTCGAGGATCAGCAGTCTCGGCTCAATCACCAGCGCCCGGCCAATGGCCAGCTGTTGCTGCTGGCCGCCGGAGAGATCGCCGCCCCGGCGGTGTTTCATTTCTTTCAGCACCGGGAAGAGTTCGTAGATGCGCTCGGGGATTTGCTTGCTGCCATCGGCCCGCACCGCCAGGCCGGTGCGCAGGTTTTCCTCCACGGTCAGCAGCGGGAAGATCTGCCGGCCCTGGGGCACGTAGCCGATGCCCAGGCGGGAGCGGTCTTCGATTTTCTTTTTGGTGAGTTCCACATCCCGGGCAAACTCGATGGAACCGCTTTTCACGGTTTCCTCGCCCATGATGCATTTCATCAGCGTGGTCTTGCCCACGCCGTTACGGCCCATCACGCAGGTGCACTGGCCCTGGGGCACGTCCAGCTCCAGGTCCCAGAGGGTGTGGCTTTCGCCGTAGAACTGGTTGAGCTTTTCAATCTTGAGCATCAGGCCTCCTCCCCGAGATACACCTTGATCACGTCCGGGTCGTTGGAGACCTGGTCCATGGTGCCTTCGGCCAGCACGCTGCCCTGGTGCAGTACAGTGACTTTGCGGGCGATGGAGCGCACGAAGCCCATGTCGTGTTCCACCACCACCACGGACTGTTTGCCCGCCAGGCTGGTGAGCAGTTCAGCGGTGCGTTCCATTTCCTGTTCGGTCATGCCGGCCACGGGCTCGTCCACCAGCAGCAGCCGGGGTTTCTGCATCAGCAGCATGCCGATCTCCAGCCACTGTTTCTGGCCGTGGGAGAGAATGCCGGCGGGCTTGTCACGCAGCGCCTGCAAGCCGATCATTTCCAGGATTTCGTCAATCCGGTCCCGGTATTCCGCGGTCATGATGGCGGTCAGGGTGGGCAGGATGCGTTTGTCGGCTGCCATGGCCAGTTCGAGGTTTTCGAATACGGTCAGGGCCTCAAACACGGTGGGCTTCTGGAACTTGCGACCAATGCCCAGGGTGGCAATGTCCGGCTCGTTCATGCGCAGCAGGTTGTGGCGGCTGCCGAACCACACCGAGCCGGTATCGGGCCGGGTTTTACCGGTGATGATGTCCATCATGGTGGTTTTGCCCGCCCCGTTGGGGCCGATGATGCAACGCAGTTCGCCGTCGTCGATGGTGAGGTTGAGGTTGTTGATGGCCTTGAAGCCATCGAAACTCACACTCACGCCTTCCATGTACAGGATCGGCCCGTGGCGCACGTCGACCGGCGACGCCACGGGGGTGAGAAAATCGAACACCTGGTCCCGGTTAGTGAGTTGTTCAAAGATGCTCATGCGGTGGCCTCCTGAGCGCCGGGTTGGTCATCGTCCTTCTGGCGGCGTTTCTGTAGCAGGCCGGCAATGCCCTTGGGCAGGAACACGGTCACCAGCACAAACAGCGCCCCCAGGGCGAACAGCCAGGCGTCTGGCATGACGCCGGTGAACACGGTTTTGGCGTAGTTCACCAGGATGGCGCCGATCACCGCCCCGTAAAGCGTTGCGCGACCACCCAAGGCCACCCACACCACGATTTCAATAGAGAACAGCGGCGAGAATTCGCTGGGGTTGATGATGCCCACCTGTGGCACATACAACGCGCCGGCCACACCCGCCAGCATGGCGGAGACCACGAACACAAACAGCTGCACCCGCTCCACCCGGTAACCCAGGAACCGGGTACGGGCTTCGGCATCGCGGCAGGCCACGCTGACCCGGCCCAGCTTGCTGGTCACAATGGCACGGCACACGACATAGCCCACCGCCAGCGCGATGCCGGTCGCCAGGAAAAGGCCAAGCCGGGTGGCGTCGCTGCGCAGGTTGAAGCCGAGGATGTCTTTGAAATCGGTCAGGCCGTTGTTGCCACCGAAGCCCATCTCGTTGCGGAAGAACGCCAGCATCAACGCAAAGGTGAGTGCCTGGGTGATGATGGAGAGGTACACGCCGGTTACCCGGGAGCGGAAGGCCAGGAAGCCGAACACCAGCGCCAGCAGGCCCGGGGCCAGCAGCACCATGATGAAGGCGAACCAGGCCATATCGAACCCTTGCCAGTACCAGGGCAGCTCCTGCCAATTCAGGAACACCATGAAATCCGGCAATACCGGGTCGCCGTACACGCCGCGGTCTCCGATCTGGCGCATCAGATACATACCCATGGCATAACCACCAAGGGCAAAAAAGGCGCCGTGGCCCAGGCTGAGAATGCCCAGGTAACCCCACACCAGGTCCACCGCCACGGCCAGCAAGGCGTAACAGAGGTATTTGCCCAGCAGGGTAACGGTGTAGGCGCTTACGTGCAGGGCGCTGTCTTCCGGCATAAACAGGTGCAGGAAGGTAACCAGGGCCAGGGCGGCGAACAGAACGCCAAGGAAAAGCTGGGTGGAACGCTCCTGAAAGGGCCGAAGCAGCCAGGTTTGTGATGTCGCCATAACTCAGCCCTCCGCCGCACGGCCTTTCTGCGGGAATAGCCCGCGTGGCCGCTTTTGAATGAACAGGATGATCAGCACCAGCACCATGATTTTGGCGAGGACCGCCCCCGCCCAGGGTTCCAGCAGCTGGTTGATGGTACCCAGGGAAAGCCCGGCAATGAGGGTGCCCCAGAGATTGCCCACGCCCCCGAACACCACCACCATGAAGGAATCGATGATGTAGTTCTGGCCCAGGTTGGGGCCGACGTTGGTGATCTGCGACAGGGCCACACCCGCCAGCCCGGCAACGCCGGAGCCCAGGGCGAAGGTCATGATGTCCACTTTGGTGGCTTTAATGCCCATGGAGCGGGCCATGGCCCGGTTCTGGGTAACAGCACGGACTTCCAGGCCCAGGCGGGTCTTGCGCATGATCAGCATCAGCCCGGCGAATACCACCAGGGCAAAG
The DNA here is from genome assembly GCF_016464245.1 of Marinobacter sp. bablab_jr003. NCBI lineage: Bacteria > Pseudomonadati > Pseudomonadota > Gammaproteobacteria > Pseudomonadales > Marinobacteraceae > Marinobacter > Marinobacter sp. bablab_jr003. The sequence goes on along the minus strand of NZ_JADARC010000039.1, from coordinate 156,487 downwards.
CCGATCACGTACAGGCGATTCAGGGTGAGCGACAACGCCTCGTTCACCATGATTGAGCCGCTCATCCACTCGGGCGTGACCACGGTGCGGTTGAGGGGGGAAATCACGGTACGCACCAGTTGTTGAAGAATCAGGCTGATGCCGAAGGTGGCCAGCAGGGTTTCCAGCGGGCGGCCCTTCAGGTACTGGATAACGCTGCGTTCGATGGCGATGCCCGCCAGCGCCGCCACGAGGAAACCGGCCGGGATGGACAGGATCAGGGCCAGGCCGGGCTGGCCCGGGAACAGCTGCTGCATGCCCCAGGTGGTGTAGGCACCAAGCATGATCAGCTCGCCATGGGCCATGTTGATCACGCCCATCACACCAAACGTGATGGCCAGGCCAATGGCGGCCAGCACCAGTACCGAGCCGAGGGACAGGCCAAAATACAGGGTCTCGGCAGCGCGGTTGAGTTTCAGTTTCTGTTCAATGCTGGCCAGGGCTTCCTCGGCCGCAGCCGCCAGCGCGGGGTCATCGCTGTTCACAGCATTATTCAGGGCGGCACGCACGGTCGGGTTCAGGCTGCCGGACAAAGTGGCAACCGCCTCAACATCGCCCTGCTCCACCTGGTAAATGGCCAGGGCATTGGTGAGCATGTCACGCACCCGCTCGTTGTCTTCCACCTGCAGGCGGGCCTGCAACTGGGTGGCCAGCGCTTCATTCACGTCGCCCAGCAGATTGCGCGCGGCATCAAGGCGTTGGCCGGGGTCGGCCACGGTCAGGTCGATCACCGAGAGGATGCCCTCGATGTCGGCCCGCAGGGCGTTGTTTACCCGCAGGCTTTGCAGATCCCGGCGCGACATTTCACCCAGGTCTTCGCCGGTCAGCGCGTCGGCGATCTGCCAGTTACGGCCCCGGTTATTAACCACAATTACCAGGACACCGGTGTCTTCAATCATCGCGAGTTTGCCGTCACGAACGGCTTCCAGCCAGCCCCGGGCGCGTTCATCGCCAGTTTCGGAGAGGGCTTTGAGTAAGTCGGTTTTTTCAGCTTGTCCTGCTTCTACGAGCCGTTTCAGCAGCGCTTCGGGCGCATTCGTCTGCGCCTGGGCATTCGCCAGTGTGGCCCCTAGGGCCAGACAGACAGCCAATACCATCCTGGCGAGCAGTCGGTGAATGCTCATGATTCATTCCTGTTGACTTGGGAATTCGGGAGCGGTGCCGGGCAGGCTCAGGCCTGCCCGGCTGTGCCCGGTTGGAGCTTAGTTGGAGGCCACGTCAGCCGAGCCACCACCGCACTTGCCGGTGACCACGTTGAAGTTGCCGCAGCGCAGGGGCGCGCGCCAGTCGCTGATCAGATCCTTGGAGCCCGGCAGGAAGTCAGACCAGGCATCGCCAGCCACGGTGGACGGGGTTTCCCAGACTACGGAGAACTGGCCGTTGTCCTGGATCTCGCCAATCAGCACCGGCTTGGTGATGTGATGGTTCGGCATCATGGTGGCGTAGCCGCCGGTGAGGTTGGGCACGCTCACCCCGATGATGGCGTCTTTCACTTCATCCACGTCGGCGGTGCCGGCTTTCTTGACCGCTTCAACGTACATGTTGAAACCGATGTAGTGGGCCTCCATAGGGTCGTTGGTAACGGCGGCATCGTCGCCCTTGTAGGCAACCCAGGCGTCGATGAAGTCGTAGTTGGCGTCGTTATCCACGCTCATGAAGTAGTTCCAGGCAGCCAGGTGGCCAACCAGCGGAGCGGTGTCGATGCCGGAGAGTTCCTGTTCACCCACGGAGAACGCAACCACGGGAATGTCGGTGGCGGAAATGCCCTGGTTGCCCAGTTCACGGTAGAAGGGCACGTTGGCGTCGCCGTTGATGGTGGAGACCACGGCGGTCTTCTTGCCGGCGCTGCCGAATTTCTTGATGTCAGACACGATGGTCTGCCAGTCAGAGTGGCCGAAAGGCGTGTAGTTGATCATGATGTCGCCGGCGGCCACACCTTTGTCTTTCAGGTAGGTTTCCAGAATCTTGTTGGTGGTGCGCGGGTAAACGTAATCCGTGCCCGCCAGAACCCAGCGCTCAACACCCAGATCGTTCATCAGGTAATCCACCGCAGGAATCGCCTGCTGGTTGGGCGCCGCACCGGTGTAGAACACGTTTGCAGACGATTCCTCGCCCTCGTACTGAACCGGGTAGAACAGCAGGCCGTTCAGTTCCTCTACCACCGGCAGAACGGATTTACGGGACACCGAGGTCCAGTTACCGAAGATAACATCGACCTTTTCTTTCTCCAGCAGCTCACGGGCTTTCTCCGCGAACAGCGGCCAGTTGGAAGCCGGATCAACCACCACCGGCTCTAGCTGGCGGCCAAGTACGCCACCGGCGGCGTTCTGCTTTTCAATCAGCATCAGCATGGTGTCTTTCAGCGTGGTTTCACTGATGGCCATGGTGCCGGACAGGGAATGGAGAATACCCACCTTGATGGGGTCTTCGGCGGCAAACGCGGTATTGATGGAACCGAAAGAGACAGACAGCGCCAATGCAGAGAGTCCCAGTTTCACGTGTTTTTTGATGCTCATGTTGTGCGTCCTTTTCGTTGGGTTATGAGTCGTCAACGCCTGAACCCCATAGCATCAGCTGTTCCAACACCACAGAAAATACCTTAAAAACATCATGTTATATATTGCTCATCGCGCATTTCGTAATCGCGCCACAAGATAGCGCACTAACCTTTGCTTCAATTTAGTGCACTGGGCAACCAAGCGCGCTGTTTGTGTGCACGACGCTCGCAGCACCCAAACCATGAACCCAAATTCACCGAAATACTCACAACAATGTAAGACATCTCGCACACACCAACGAGCCGATGTCCGGTATTTCCCCCACTCATGTTCAGTAAAATGGCGGTTGTCAGGGATGATAAGCCAGCACGGACGTTGGCTCAGGGATGGAAACTCCACGGATTCAGGAGTTGCCCGAAGGACAGGGCTGCAAGGATGAACGCAAGGACGAAGTGCTCAGGATGATGCGCGCCTGACGGATCAGGCAGGGGTCAGCCACGGAATGTCGGGACTACACGGATCGTAGTCCCATTCCGTGCACTCAGGCTCCAACACCTACCTACCGCCCTACCAGCAACCACTCGCTGTCATGCCTGACTGTTCATAACAACATTATCGACACTCAGGAGTTCTCCGATGAAACACAACGCCCTTCTGGCAACCCTCGTTTTGCTGTTCAGCCTGGCCACCGGCTTTGCCTACGCCAACGAAGCTGAAACCATCAATATCAATACAGCCGATGTAGCTACCCTGGCCTCGCTGAACGGTATTGGCGAAGCCAAGGCACAGGCGATCATCACTTACCGCGAAGAAAACGGCCCGTTTTCCGCCACCGAAGAGCTTGCCAAGGTGAAAGGTATTGGTGTCCGTACGGTTGAGAAGAATGCCGAGCGGCTCGCCGTAGAGTAAGACCCTGTCGGGCAGCCCCGGCTGCCCTTCCCTGCCCCTCTGGCGCAGCCATGCTGCCGCTGCTACCCTTGCCGGCCAACCCACACCAATCCGGCAGATTCAGATGATTCAAGGCGCCCTTTTGATTGCCCTGGCCGCGCTGCTCTGGGCCACCACAGGCATTGTTGCCAAGTTTCTGTTTACCGGCACAGAGCTTGAGGCCATCACCCTCGGCTTTCTTCGGCTGGTGGTTGCCCTGCCCTTCTTCTGGCTGCTGATGCGCCGGGAGCAGAAGCAACTGGTTGCAGCCCAACCCGGCCAGCAGGTTGCCGGCAGCTCGCTGCGTTCGCTGGGCCTGAAAGCCTTTCTGCCATTGGCCGCCCTTGGCCTGTTCCAGGCGTTTTACCAGGGCAGCTACCTGCTGGCCGTCGACCTTACCGGCGCTGGCATTGCCACCCTGATTTCCCTGTGCCTGCCGCCCGTCCTGGTGGCCATTCTGGCCGCGCCGCTGCTCGGGGAAAAACCGAACCTGCTGACGGTCATCGCAGCACTCGCCGCCATTGCCGGCACCGGCATGCTGGTGGTCAGCGATATGGATACCGCCGGTTCACTGCGCCTTGCAGGTATTCTGATGGCGTTGCTGGCTGCCGCCGTCTATACCGGCTTCACACTGACCAGCCGCTACAACTCTGCCGGCACACCGGTATTCACAACCGCCTTTATCTGCTTTGCCACGGCAGCGTTACTACTGTTGCCGGTGGTTGCTTTCAGTGGAGGTTTTGAAGGGCTGGACACTCTGGGGCTGAAGCACTGGCTGATGATTGTCTACATCGGCGTGGTGCCTACTTGCATCGGCTATGTAAGCTTTTTTAGCGGCATGAAAACCACACCAGCAACCTTGTCCAGCATTATCGTAACGCTGGAGCCGCTCTTTGTGGCGCTGCTGGCCTGGGTGATTCTGGGGGAAGTGTTGGGGCCGGTCGGTATTGCCGGAGCACTGATTCTGACCATTGCGGTGATAGTAGCCTCCCGCTATGGCAAATCCCCGGATACCAGTGCCGAGCACTGATACCGGGGCTACCGCTGGTTAACCCGCGCAGAGATCAGCTGTCTTTGCGCTGCTTTTCCAGCATGTTCGGCTGCAGGATTTCAATCCAGTAGCCGTCCGGGTCTTTGATAAAGGCCAGGCCTTTCATCTTGCCGTCGTCCGGCTTCTTCACAAACTCCACACCCAGCTGTTCGAAGCGTTCGCTTGCGGCGTAGACGTCGGGCACGGCGATACCGATGTGGCCAAAACCCTGGGGCTCGTCGTTGCCGTTGTGGTAGGCAAAATCCGCGTCGGCTTCGGTGCCCCAGTTGTGGGTGAGTTCCAGCATGGCTTCCCGGCCGAATGTATAGGTTGTGCGGTGAGCATCATCCATCGGCACAGACTGGGCCTGCTTGTCATCCAGATAGGCCAGAAAGTACAGGGTGAACTTCATTTCCGGGAAGTCCAGTTTACGCACCAGCCTCATGCCCATCACCCGTGTGTAGAAGTCCAGGGAGCGCTCGGGGTCTTTAATGCGCATCATGGTCTGGTTAAAGACATAACCTTCGGTTTCCGGCACTGGAGCATCATAAAGACCCGGCGCCTGTTCGAAATGCTTGGGCATTTTGGTTTCCCCTTTTGGTTTAGAGGGTGATTTTAGGGACTCAGATTTAATATATGCGTGCAGCTGGCGCGGATTTCAATGCCATATATCACTCCCGTGCGACCAGTCGGTTTGTGAAACAGCGCACAGATACCCGCGCCCTCCCCGCCTTAAAGTACACCTGCACAACAAATAACCGCCCGCCTTGCAAAAGGCACCAGCGCGGGCTCCGGCAAAGACGGGCTGTCCATTCACGATGTCGAGTTCCGGGCGGACATTGATATGCCGGTTTTCAAGATTGGCGGCACCAGTATCGGTACGGTGCAGTTCACCGATTTTGCCATTACCGACACCACCTTGATGGTTTACGGGCACTGATAGAACCTCGCGTGGCACCGTTCACTGGACAAGGCCCACGCCGGTCAGGGTAAACTGCCTGCCCTGATACGGCGGGCGAGCAATGGCAAGCGAGACTGACGGCGATTACCAGAAACGGACCTCCTGGCGCAGGCTGACGCTGTTCAGCCTGGTCTTCCTGCTGATGACCGGCGCAGGCCTCTATGCCGTATACGACCGCTTTGCCGGCCGCAGTTTCGAGTTTGATAACCGCCTGCTCTCCCCCACCTTATTGATCCCGGCCGCGGCCCTGTTACTGGTGTATTACCTGGCCGATGGCCTGCGCCTGCACTACACCCTTCGGGCGCTCGGCCACCGGCTGCCCTTGCGCAAAGTATTCCGGCTGGTGTTTATCAACCTGTTTTTCTCCAACGTCACGCCCATGGCCACGGGTGGTGGCTTTGCCCAGATCTGGTACCTGACCCGCCACGGCGTGCCGGTTGCCCGCGCCACTGCCGCCACCACGATTCGCACGGTACTGGCGGTGATCTTCATTTTCTCCCTGACTCCGGTCTTTCTGCTCACGCTGGATGTACTCGATGGCGGGGTCTTATCGTCTGGTGTCGGCACGGCCCTGGCCGTGTTCGTAACACTCTATCTGGGATTTTTTGCGGTGCTGCTGCTCCGCACCCGCTGGCTGATTGCCCCTCTGAGCGCCCTGATTGCCGGGCTTCGCAAGGCCCACCTGATCAACGCCAGCCGCCACGACCGGTGGCAGTTCAAACTGCGCCGGGAAATGCTCCGGTTTGCCCAGTGCTTCAGCGATTACCTGCAAGGTAACCCCCGCGACATCCTGCTCTCGGTGGGCTTTACAGCGCTGTTCCTGCTCAGCCTGTTCAGCTTTCCGGCGCTGCTGATCCATGGCCTGGGCTATGAGGTGAATTACCTGGTCACTCTGGGGCTGCTGGTGGTGACAACCTTCATCATGTACTTCTCGCCTACCCCGGGCGCTTCCGGCATTTCCGAAGGGGTGTTCGGCAGTTTCTTCCGGGATATCCTATCGGGTAACCACCTGGTGCTGGTCACCATTGCCTGGCGCTTTCTGACGATCTACCTGGGTATGCTGATCGGCCTGCTGGTGATGCAAAGGGAACTGATCAAAAGCCACCGGAGCGAGTCATGACCCGACGAAACCCGCTGAAACTCCTGTTTTACCTGTGCCTGGTAATTGTCGTGGCCTTGATCGGCTACAAGGTGTACCTGAATTTCTTCAAGCAAGATTTCGAAGCTCTGCACAGCGGGCAGGTGGAGAGAATCCACCAGCGCACACCACCCGGCGAAGGTATCCGCTTTGCGGTAGTCGGCAACATCAACAATTCGGTCGGCATTTTCGAGCGGCGCTTTATTCCGGAACTGAACCAGGCCGGGCTGGATTTCCTGGTTTCCGCCGGCAACGCGGTCAGCGGCGGTGGCGAAGACAAATACCGGGCGCTGTACGGCACCCTGAGCCACCTGGAGATTCCCTACTTACTCACCTTCGGGGCCCACGAATACGAGGACTTCGGCAGCTTCCGGTTCTACGACCACTTCGGGCCACATTTCTACAGCATCCGTACCGGCAACACCCGGCTGATTTTTCTCGACAGCACCGGCAAAACCCCCTGGCGCTGGCAAATACGCTGGCTGAGGGACCTGCTGGCCCACGACACCAGTAACGCCCAGATCCTGTTTGTTGGCCATCCGCTGTTGAAACCGCTAACCCCGATCCTGTTTGACGGAGAAGAAGACTACTTGCAGCCGGAAGCCTTTCGCCAGGCGTTGATGCAGCTGGTGAAGGAGCAGGATATCGACCTGGTGCTTTCCGCCAACCTGTCCCTGTATGACGAACAGGAGATTGACGGCACTCCGTACATCACGACCGGCGGCGCCGGAGGCCTGGTACTCAACACAGAAGAAAGCTTTTACCACTACGTTGACGTGTCCGTCTCGCCGAACGGTGAGGTACAGCACCAGATGAAGCGCCTCGAAGTGGGCCAACACCCTATCTGGAAACGGCTGGAAGGTTTCTGGTTCTTTATCTACTCCCTGTTCTATACCGGCTTTTTGAACTTCATCCTGATTGTGTCCGTGTTTGTGGCCATCACCATCAAGCTGTACCAGGTGATCTTCATCGGCAAAGACTACTATCCGGACTACGACCTGGACCCTACGCCGTGGCTCGAGAAACCGTTACGGGTGGCCATGTTTACCAACAACTACCTGCCGTTCATTGGCGGTGTGCCGATTTCCATCGAACGATTGCGCAACGGGCTGGAGCAGCTGGGCGACAGCACCCTGGTTATCGCGCCAAAATACCGCGACCAGTCCGACCAGGAAGATGCAGTGGTTCGCGTGCCCTCGCTGCTGGCCATGGGCGAGAAGCGGGAGTTCCGGCTGGCCAATATCTTCCTGGCCCGCATTCGCAAACAGGTGCGGGCGTTCCGGCCTGATGTGATTCACCTGCATCATCCGTTCTGGCTCGGCAGCCTGGGGCTGTTTATGGCCCGCCAGCTCGGCGTTCCGGCCATCTACACCTACCACACCCGGCTGGAGCACTATGCCCACTTCGTGCCCCTGCCCGGCATGCTGTTCCGCAACCTGATTTCCCACGCGTTGATCAAGCGTTTTGCTAACCGCTGCGACGGGGTGATTGTGCCCACCTACTCCACCGAGGAATACCTGCGCATGATCGGAGTAACCACGCCCACCTTTGTGCAGCCCACCGGCATCGAGTACCAACGCTTTCAGTCGGTAGAAAAAGCCGACGTTGACGCCCTGCGCAATAAACTGGGGCTGACCAACGAAAAGGTTTTCATCAGCGTGGCGCGGTTGTCTAACGAGAAAAACATCGATTTCATGATTGAAGCCATCGACCGGCTGAGGAAAGAAACCAGCGTACCGTTCCGTTTCCTGATGATCGGCGACGGGCACCAGCGGGACCGCCTTCAGAAAAAAATTGAAAGCCTGGACCTGGCAAGCCATTTCACCCTGGCTGGTGCGGTGCAACCGGAGGAAATTGCGATCTGGTACAACCTGGGCGATGCCTTCCTGTTCGCCTCCAAATCCGAAACCCAGGGCATGGTCATCCTGGAGGCCATGTCTGCCGGCTTGCCGGTGGTGGCTGTTCGCGCCAGCGGCATTGAAGACGTGGTGCGCGACGGCCTGAACGGCTACAAGACACCGGAGAACCAGGCTCGCTGGCTCGAGAAGGCCCGGCAACTGCTGGAAGATGACGCACTGCGTGCAGAACTCTCCGACAAGGCCCGCAGCTTTGCCGCAGACTACTCCATCGAACAGTTTGCCCGGGATGTCCGTGGCATTTACGCCACCAGCCTGGCGGCCAGGCAAAAGCGACACTGACCGGCACACGCCGGTGTTGGGCACAGCCGCCTGATCGGTTTACACTGAAAGCACGTAAGCGGTATCAGCAACGTCACTTTCAAGACTGGAGAAACCCGTGAGCGGTATACCTGTTGGCATCAGCACCTGCCTGCTCGGCAAGGAAGTCCGCCACGATGGCGGCCACAAACATTCCCGTTACTGCACCCAGGTGCTGTCTAAGCATTTCGAGTTCCGTTCTATCTGCCCGGAGCTGGAAGCGGGCCTTGGCGTGCCCCGCCCGGCCATTCACCTGCGCGAGCACGGAGACGGCCTGCACCTGGTTGAAAGCAAAGGCACCAAAGACCACACACAACCCATGCAGGACTTCATCCAGCAGATTTTGCCCTCCCTGGAGAATCTGCGCGGCTATATCCTGATGGCGAAGTCCCCCAGCTGCGGCATGGAACGCATCAAGATCCATAACGCCGAGGGCGCCTTCATGCATCGCGATGGTCGGGGCATGTTCGCGGATGCCCTGATGAAAGCCTACCCGCTGATGCCGGTGGAAGAAGAGGGCCGCCTGCACGACGACATGCTGCGGGAAAACTTTATCGAGCGTGTGTTCGCCTACGACGACTGGATGCAGAACGTGGCCGGCGACCAGCTCACCAAGCAGTCACTGCTGGAGTTCCACCAGCGCCACAAGTTCACCCTGCTGGCACATTCTGAAAAGATCTACCGCCAGTTGGGGCCGATGCTGGCCGATTTGAAATCCGAGCCGCTGGCGCAGATTGCCGAGCGCTATATTCACGGCTTTATGGAAGCCATGACACAGAAAGTGAGCCGGGGCTCCCACGTGAATGCCATGCAGCATTTGCTGGGCTACCTGAAAGACGGTATGTCCGCCGAAGAGAAAACGGTGCTGCTGGAGCAGATTGAAGCCTACCGGCGCGGCGAGATCCCGCTGGTGGTGCCGATGACGCTGCTGCGCCTGGCCCAGCGCAAGGAGCCGGTAGACTACCTGCACACCCAGAAATACCTGACCCCCTACCCGGACGAGCTGGGGCTGCGAAACAACGTATAACCGGTTTCCGCAAACAAAAACGGGGCAGATGGTTAAACCACCTGTCCCGTTTTTTTAACCGACGCTGCTCAGAAACCGTAGAGCAAAGACAGCGACGTTTCGGTGTCGGTCTTGTCTGAACCTTCCGGCGCATCCGATACATTCTTCACCCGGAACGCCACTTTCATGGACAGGCTGTTCACGATGGTGCTCTGCAAGGAGGTCTCAGACTCGGTGATGGTGTTGTTGTAATCCAGGCCGATTTCCGTGCTCAGTTTCTGCCGGAACAGGGAGGTTTCAGACAAACCGTAATCGAACTGGCCTGCCAGCCGCGCGATGGCTTCTTTTTCCACGTCACGACCGGTGTCCACGTCCACCTGCATGAGCTTGTTGTAGCGATAACCGGCGCCGGCAGACAGGTCCAGGAAGGAACGGTCGCCAGACTGCCACACCCGGTTGCCATAACCGGTGGTCAGGGTGGATTCAAAGTCGTAGCCGGAGAAACGGTCATCCTCCCAGGACCCGCGAACAAACCAGTACTGATGGTCGTCGAACTTGCGGTTGGCTTCCAGTGCAGCCTTGTATTCCTCGGCAGTGGTTTGGTCTTCCGCCTCGGTGTACCTGGAACTGAAATCGCCGCTGTTACGCCAGGTGCCGGTTTCGTGAATCAGCCCCAGCCGGCCGTTCACCTTGGTTTCCTCGCTGTTACCGGTGGTCATCAACACACCCAGTTCGGCTTCGCCTTTCCAGTTTCCGCTTTCCTGGGCATGAACCATCGGGGCCAGTGCCATACAGGCGACTACCAGCGGTTTCCTGATCAACATAGTTTCTCCTTGGTTGAGTTTTCTTTAATTCGACGTAGACTTACGTGCGTTTTCCCCCTCCAGACTTCTGCGGGCCTGTTGCTCGCGCTCGGCCTTCTTTCGGGCCTTGCGCTCGGCAATAATGCGGGCCGCTTCGCCACCCACGTGGGCTTCGCCACGTTCCTCGGCCAGACGCATCTGGCGCTCGCGCTCCTTGAACCGGGCTTTCTGTTCCTCGGTCAGGGAGTCGATGCACTGGTGGCAGCTCACACCCTGTTCGTATTCCGGGCGCTGTTTATCGTCTTCGGTAATGGGCCGGCGGCAGGCGTGGCACTGGTCGTAATCACCACGCTCCAGGTTATGGTTGACGGTAACCCGGTCGTCGAATACAAAACACTCGCCCTGCCACAGGCTCTGCTCCTGAGGCACCTCTTCCAGGTACTTCAGAATGCCGCCCTTGAGGTGATACACCTCGTCAAACCCCTGTTCTTTCAGGTAAGCGGTGGACTTTTCGCAACGAATGCCGCCGGTACAGAACATGGCGACTTTCTTGTGTTTTTGCGGGTCCAGATTCTGTTTCACATACTCGGGAAATTCCCGGAAGGTGTCAGTGGCCGGATTGACGGCGTTTTTGAAGGTACCAATCTCCACTTCATACTGGTTACGGGTGTCGACCAGCAGCACTTCCGGGTCTGAAATCAGGTCGTTCCATTCTTTGGGGTCTACGTAGGTACCCACGACGCGTTTCGGGTCGATACCTTGCACGCCCATCGTGACGATTTCTTTCTTGAGTTTGACCTTGGTGCGTTTGAACGGCTGGAATTCCACGAAGGATTCTTTGTAATCCACGCCTTCAAAGCGGTCGTCGCTGGCGATCCAGGCTTTGACGGCGTCGATGCCTTCACGGCTGCCGGCGATGGTGCCGTTGATGCCTTCACAGGCCAGCAGCAGGGTGCCGTGGACGTCTTTTTCCAGCATGAGGTTCAGCAGGGGCTGGCGTAGGTCTTTGTAATCATTCAATACTGCGAACTTGTACAGTGCGCAGACAACGATGTTGTTGCTCATGGTTTTCTCCTGCGGGCCGGATCGTAAATCCGGAGCATGGTTTGTGGTGTTCACGGAAGGGGGCAGAGTTTAACCAACCTGAGTTTGGACGCAAGTAGGTGCTAGCCGTGGAAGGTGCCGTGGATGCCGCCCTGACTGGGGGATGTCTTTCCAAAATACGCTGTGAATACGTCCTTGTACGCTCGGCTCCGCCATCCATGGCTCCGCACGATTTTGGAAAGACATCCCCCACCCAGGGCTAACTCTTCGCCTAGCCGCCGCAACGCATGCTGCGTTACCAGGCGAGAGCTTTAGTCTGCCGTTTTATTCAATTCACGCTCTACGACCGCAGACAACTGCCCCCAACCCGGGCGGGTCAGCTGGATGTTGTCCACCATCACTGTCGGAGTGCTGGAAACACGCATTTGAACGGCAACCTGTAGGCTCTGTTCTACCGCTTCTTTGTGCAGTTCGGTTTCCAGGCAGCGGCGGAAGCGGCGTTCTTCGAGGTCCATGCCGTTGGCGTAGCGGGTGAAGGTGGCTACCGGGTCGTTGGAGCCGCTCCATTCGCCCTGAGCGTCGTAGAGTTTGTCGTGCATGGCCCAGTATTGGCCCTGGTCACCGGCGCAGCGGGCGGCCTGGGCGGCGGGCATGGCGTTCTGGTGTTGGCGCAGGGGGAGGTCGAAGTAGACGAAGCGGACTTTACCGGTTTCGACGTATTCCTGCTTCAAACGCTGGCTGGCTTCGGCGAAGCGGGCGCAGGCGGGGCATTGGTAGTCGGCAAATTCACGCACGACGACTCTTGCGTTTTCGGAGCCAACGGAGGTGCCGTACTGGTCAAGGAAGGCCGGGAAAGGTTCGGCGTTCGCGGCGGCCACCGGCAGTTCGTCGGAGGTCGGGGCCGGTGGGGTTGTGAGGAAGTACAGGGCGGCGGCCACAGCCACAACAACCACCAATGCACCTGCAATCAGCAGGGGCTTTTTGTTGTTTTTCCTGGCTGGCGAGGGGGCGCCGGTTTGTTTGCGTCGTTTGGCTTCACCCATCTGGGGCTCCTTGTTATACGTTCGGAAACTGGCGGGCGAAGGTTTGGAGTTCCGGGAAGAACGTCAGGAAATTCGCCTCGAGTTCCGGCTCATTGTCCCGAATTTCGTCAATTATTCCAGTGAATTGGTTGGGGAAGCGGATTCGGCCGGCAACCCGGTCCAGGGCGAAGCCTATGTTGTCGAGGTCCTGGTAGGCGCCAAACCAGTCGTGCTCCACCATACGGCGGGTGACTTTGACCATGGCAGGCGGCATGACTTGTTCGTGGCACTGCAGCTCTTGATAGACCGTCTGCACAAACTCCCCACTCTCGCAGTCGGCAAACCGGCACCAGTGCCGCAACAGGAAATGGTCGTAGAGAATGTCCAGCGCCACGCCGGCAAAGCGCCGGCGCTGGCTGGAGAACAGTCGCTTGCTGGCCAGCACTTGCGGGTGCTGGTCGGTGAAGCTATCGACTGCCAGGTGGTGGCGAACGCCTTCCAGCACCGGGGGTGGCAAGGCCGACCAGTCCACTCCCCGGGAGAAATCTCCGAGGATGCTGCCCACACGTGCCTCGGGGGAGTCAGGGGCGAGGAAGGTGTGGGCGAGGTGGTTCATACTCAGTCTTCTGCTAGTTCGATTTCTTCGGCAATATAGTCACTCGAAGCCGACCCGGAATATTCGATTTCCAGCAACGGACGCTGACCTGCATTCAGGGCATCTTCCAGAGCGTCACGACTCGTATCATCAAACTCCGCGCCGCTGGTCTCGATCTCAATCCCAAGAATACTGAAAACAGTGCCGGAAACCTCAGTTAGCTCCCCAGTTAGCTCAAACTCGAGCTCCTCGCCGGCTTCAGAATCATCATCGTCCCGCTCAATCCGGAATGCTTCCAGGAACACAACGCCAGACGCACTGGTACGTTCGATACCATCAACCTCCAGCTCGTAGCTGCCGTTCAGGTCTGCCAGTTTCAGGCGCTGATCACTGTCATCGTCACTGATAATGGTCAGGGGGGTAACCTTGACTAGCACGCCACCCACCCGGAAGGTTTCATTAGCCGGGTCCAGAGTATTTACATCGACCACACCTTCGACAGAGGCATTACCTTCACGGGCCTCGATTTCCTCTGCCAATACAGTGCCATCACTCCGGAATGTGCCTTCCACCTGAATCAACAGGCCTGGTACCAAGTCTGATTCCGTGAGGTCGTCATCGAACTCCGTGTCGTTATCTACCTGAACGATCAGGCCATTGATCCGGAAAGTCCGTGAACTTGCGCTGTAGGCCGAATTGACGGGCCCGGCGAACTCGATTTCGTCGCCAGAGCCCCGACGATAGCGGCGAATCTCGCCTTCATTGACTTGTTCCGCAATGAAATCAGTGCCCGAAATCGAGCCTTCGACTTCCACCAGCAGCAGATCGGCGAGGTCGGTCTCACTCAGGTCATCAGTAAACAAGGCGCTGCCATAGGAAACCAGCTGACCGTTGATGCTGAACTGCTGAAGGATGGTGTCGAGTGAGCCCGGATCAATGCGCCCTTCAATTTCCAAGTCGTTTTCGGTGCCATCAACCAGACCCAGAAAACTCGCTCGATAAACCCCATCTGGCTGGCGCCAGCCACTTACCCGCACAAAGTCACCGTTAGTCAGAGTGGTCAGGGTCGTTCGTTTGGTGACTGTCTGTTTATCGACAACCAAGGGTTGGCCGTAGATGGTGAAGGTCACCGCATCCACGGCACCGTCAGTATCCAGAATTTGCTGTACATCGGAGACGGGGCCACGGAAGGTATCGTCGTATTCAACAGTATCCGCGTCGCCGGAGCCATCATCACGCCACTCGCCATCAATCCTCAGGATCATGCCTTCTTCAAGCTGATCCTCGCGCTCGATGCCGTCATTGCTGATGACTTCGCCGTCAGTCTCAAACTTCACCCCATTCACAAACACACTGCCAAACCCGGAAACCGGCCCGACACTGGAGCCGGTGCCGCGAATGCCGCCGTCGGCTATACCGATACCGCCGCCTCCACCGCCGCCACAGGCACTGAAAATGCCGAAAGCCACAGGTGCGATTGCCAGGGAAAGGCGTTTACGGAGTTGGTCAGACGTCATTGTGCTCTCCCGCCAGCCATCCGGGCCGGCCATGGTTATCAGGTATCGTTAAAGCGACGGCGGGGAATGCCGTTGCTGAACAGGTCTTCAGGCTCAGCCAGTACCGATTCCGGTTCAGGCTGCCCCGCAGGAGCATAGGCGCTGCGTCTTAACAGAACATGACCGCTCTCCAGGGCCTCGACAATGCCCTTGCGCAGGAGTTCGTTCAGCACAACGGCAGACACCAGTTCGGGGTTGGCGCAACGCACCAGGTCGGTAAAGGCGTCATCCCCTTCGGCCAGGGCCAGCAGTATTCTGGGCTGGTGCTGCTCATCCAGGAAGTCACCGGTTCCCAACCAGCAGTTGATCACCTGCCGGGCACCGGGTGACAGCAAGGTGGTCACCAGCCCGGTCGGCTGCCATCGGGCAGGCTCCACCGTTGTGATCTTCGGGCTCATGAGCGTTTATCTCCGCTGGTGTCCGGTTGTATCGGTTCTTCGAAATAGAAAATGCCAACGCCGGTACGCACTTTGCTGGCGCCTTCATCCTGGTTTCCAGGCCCTTGGCGGTCATGGGGCCCCAGCCAGTCGTCCAGTTGTTCCAACAACGCCTGGGACTGTTCTGCCGAAATCTCCCGCCATCGTTCAATCACGTCTGCCGGGATGTTGTCGTAGGTCAGGGTCCGCTGGAACAGCGGCGGCTTCCCGGCCGAACGGCTGATCAGGTTGTGATCGATGGTAGCCACAAGATCAGATACGTCTTCACCGAAGATTTGGAGCATATCCTCACTGTCACCGGCCGGTACGTAGGCTCTTTGTTTTAGCTGGAGCCTGCCAGAGTCCGGCTCTACCGCAGCCACGCCCACCCGCATCAGCTCATCCAGCACAGCGCGCGGCGTCATGTCGCCGCTGTACTTGCGCACCAGTTCGGTGAAGCTGCCGGCACCTTCAAAATCCAGCATGGCGGGCTGTTTGTCGTCAGCCTGATAAGCCGGATCGTGTACCCAGCCAGACACCACACGGGATGCCCGGTTGGCGTTAGACCGGGATTCCCGCGCAGGGTTCTGGCCCGCCAGGATTTCCCGCTGGCGTTTGACTTCCTTGCGGGTAAGGCCGGTCATGACCGCTGCCCGGGAATCCGTAGGTTTACGCCGGCCATCACTGAAATCTTCCAGTGCCGCTTCCACATAGGCGCGTTTGACCAGTTCGGAGAATTCGCCGAAGGGCACACCGTTGCGCAACAGCAAACGGGCCAGGGGCCGCAAAATGCGGAACAGTGCTTTGTGGAGGGGGTTGGCATTGGCATCAGTCATGTTTGGGATTGTATTCCCATAGCGATTGTAAAAGCCAGAACGGGCCGCCAGCACTGCGGCCCGTTTCGGGATTACCGGTCAGTCGTCGTCACCGTCATCATCGTCCTCGTCTTCACGCTCGATGGTGAAGGCTTCCAGGTATCCGTCCCGGCGGCGACCCTCCACTTCTACATAGTCACCGACCATGAAGGCGTTGATATCGTCTACCCGGCTACGGCGGCCATCGTCATCGTCGTCATCATCAATCAGGGTGCTGGCCGTGAGTTGAACCCGAACGCCGCTGACAATCAGCACTTCACTGGCCAGGTCGATCTGCTCGATCCGGCCTTCCACCTCGTCATCGCCTTCCCGGCCTTCAATTTCCTCGGCCAGCAAGACACCGTTGCGGAAGTCGCCCTCTACCTTCACAAATACACCGTCCTGCAGGCTGCCGGCGCTGATGTCATCGAAATCAGTGTCGCTGTCGATCTGCACCAGCACACCGTTGATGCGGAAGGTTCGGGTACTGCTGTCGTAGTCGTAGAGATCACCGGAGATTTCGACGTCATCGTCGTCATCAAACAGGTCGTCTTCATCGCCAATTTCTTTGGCCATCAGGATCTCACCCTGCAGATAGCCTTCCACTTCTACCGCCATGCCGTCGCTCAGGTCATCCAGGTCAAAGTCGTCATCGCCACTGGCCAACTCGTAATTGACGGAGAAACCGTTAATGGTGAAGGTTCGGGCTATGGCATCCAGGTTTTGTACCACGCCTTCCAGCTCAACCTCATTGTCATCGTCGAAATCCAGTCCGCTAACCCTGGCGCCCACGTAACTGGCCCGGAAGCTGCCATCGTCCAGCCGCCAGCCGCTCACCCGCACCCGGTAGCTCTCCGGGCTGGCCGCCAGTTGCTCCGGGGTCGCGCCACGGAAGACCGTTTCATTGGTCAGGCCAATCACCTGGCCCAGCATTTCAAGCTGGCCGGTATTGGCCGAGGCGTCCCAGCTTGCCGCTGTCAGCGGGCCACGCAGGGTGTCGTCATAGGAAATGTCATCGGCCCGGCCTTCACCCCGGTCGTCCCAGCTGCCCTTCACTTTCAGGATCATGCCCTTGTCCAGCTGGTCTTCCCGCTCGAGCCCGTCATCGCTGTCCACCCGGCCATCGGTGGTAAAGCGAGTGCCGTTCACATATACACTGCCAAAGCCGGTAACCGCACCCACACTGGTGCCCTGGCTGCTGGCGCTGGTGTCAGCGGAACCGGAAGAGCCGGAGCCACCACCGCCACAGGCCGCCAGGCCACCCACCAAAGCTCCGGCCACCGCCAACTTGATCGCTTTCGAAAGTCCGTTACGTTTCATGTTCCATCTCCAGGCTGATTTCACTCAATCCGGCGCATTCTCACTAGGCGCCCATTCATTTGGGATATTATTCCCAATTATTTAAATGGGAAAATAATCCCAAACTTTTAGATTGTCCAGTTTTTGTTCATGAACTTTTTTTGAACCTGACCGGACAACGAACGTATACAGCAGAAGAAACACAAACCTGGAGACCGGTTATGCTGGGGTTCTTGAAGAGCGATCCGAAGAAGAAACTGCAAAAGGCCTATGAGGAAAAGCTGGCCAAGGCATTGCACGCGCAACGCAACGGCGATCTACGCAGCCACGGCACTTTGATGGAGGAAGCTGAAAAAATCTACGCTGAAATCCAGCAGCTGGACAAAGCCGGGGGCTGACAGCAATCCTCAGCCCCGGCCCGTTGGCTATTCGCCCATCAACTGGCGGATCCGTTGATTAAGGCGGTTCACCTCCCGGCGCATGTCCTGCACTTCGTCCAGTAGCTCCAGGGTCATTGCAAGCCCCGGCAGGTTGAGTTTCAGATCCCGCTGCAGGCGCAGGGCTTTCTGAAGACGCTGGAGTGCGGCCACATCAAACTGCCACTGGCGCACTTCCGGCAGTTCCTGCAGCGGGGTGATCACTCCGTAATTCACCAGTTTGATCACAAACTCCGCGTGGCAGGCACCACGCTCGCAGATTTCGCGCAGGGTGAAGGTGCTGCCGTTGGTGTCGGTCACTTCTACGGTCACTATCTGGTCTTTATTTGTCATGTTCACCCCCACTCACACGTGCAGCTTGCTGCGCGGATTGAAGTCTTTTTCCAGCTCCGCCAGCGTCTCGTAGAGCTTTTCCGCCTCCGGCGTGTGTTGCTCAGGCATGGCCACCTGCAGCACCACAATCTGGTCGCCCGGATGCTTGCCGGGGAAGCCCTTGCCTTTCAGTCGGAGCTTGCGGCCGCTGGAGGAACCTTTGGGCACTTTCACATTCACCTTGCCACCCACGGTTGGCACGGTCACCGTGGCACCCAGCGCCGCTTCCCAGGGCGTAACCGGCACTGTTACCAGCACGTCGTGGCCCTCGATGGTGAAATGCGGATGGGGCGCCATTTCCACTTCAATGAACAGGTCACCTGGCTCGGCACCACCCACGCCGGGTGCGCCCTGACCTTTCAGGCGAATGTGCTGGCCTTCACGCATACCAGCGGGAATCTTGACCTTCAGGGTTTTCTGCCGCGGCATCATGCGGCCATGGTCGTCGACTTCGTGCACTGTGAACGACACCTGTTTTTCACAGCCGTTAAAGGCCTCTTCCAGGAACAGGGCCAGGCGGGCGTGAACATCTTCCCCGCGCATTCTCGCGCCCTGGCGGAAACCACCACCGAAGTCTGCGCCTGAAAACCCGCCATGCCGGCCTCCGCCAAACATCTCCTCGAAAAACTCACTGAACTGCCGGGCATCGGCTTCGGTATATCCTCCGCCACCAAAGCCGGACGCACTCTGCCAGCCGGGTGGCGGCTGGAAGGAGCCATCGGCCCGGGCGCCGTATTTGTGCAGCTGGTCGTACTCGGCCCGCTTTTCCGGGTCTTTGAGCACTTCGTAGGCCTCGCCCACGTCCTTGAACTTGTCGCTGGCGTTCTCTTCCTTGCTCACATCCGGATGATATTTGCGCGCCAGCTTGCGGTAGGCCTTCTTGATGTCCTCGGGCGTAGCCGACTCGCTCACCCCCAGAACGGCGTAATAGTCTTTGAAGTCCATGTAACCCCTCGCATCTGACCAAAACATGATCTCTGACTTCTTATATTTGTCGCTGCCGTGGAAATTACAAGCTGCTTCCTTGCAGTCTTGCTGCAGATCAAACACTGAGACCGGGTTCACACCCTTTCTCCCGTGGCCGAATCTGACAACCTTTCGCCCCTGTTTGCGGTCGAGAAACGCCGGAGCTTGGGCAATAGTTGAAGGGCAGTATCCGTAGACGAATGGTCTACCCCTTACACATGGAGCTCTAACAATGATAAATAAAGCACACCGCTGGTCGCTCTCGGCGCTTGCCAGCAACGTCCTGAAACCCGCACTGGCACTCAGTGCCGCGCTGTTGTTTTCCGGTTGCAGCGAACTCGGCTACCTGCTGAGCAACGACAAAGTGACCGATGCCGACAACGACCAGGTAGTCTTTGTGGGCGATTCCATCTTTGCCCTGTCTGGCGAAATCCAGAACCAGCTGGAAGCCAGGGCCGGTGAAACCTTCCGCCGCTACACAGTTTCCGGTGCGGAGCTGTCAGGCGAGCTGATTGCCCCGTCTATTCCCCAGCAGTTCCGGGATGCGGTTGCTGATAACCCGGACATCGAAACCGTGGTGGGCGACGCCGGCGGCAATGACATCCTGATTCCGGCCATCGCCCTGAACTCCAATAACTGCAAAACACCCTGGTGGCGCTTCGGCCGGCTGAGCAAACAGTGTCGGGATTTCATCGATGATATCTACGTAGATGCTGTCGACTTTCTGAACGAGATGGCCGAAGCCGACGTCCAGAATGGCATTCTGACCGGCTACTACTACACCAAGAACGGCCTTTTCCGTCTGGATGATATGAAAGAAGCCGTGGACTACGGCAACGCCACCCTGGCCCGGGCCTGTGAGAACTCCGTGCTGAACTGCACCTTTGTGGACCCGCGCTGGGTGATCAACGACCGGGACATCATCTTTGATGGCATTCACCCGGCCGACAGCGGCTCGAAAAAGATCGCTGATCTGATCTGGCCGAAACTGCAACCGCTTCTCTGAAGCCCCAGCGTCCCGGCCGAGCATCGGCCGGGACCACATTCTGCAATACCACTGGCAGGACAGCTGCAATGAAACCACTCAATTCCGTATTGGCGCTCGGTGCCCTGGCCTTAGTGATTGCGGGCGGTTTTCATTACTGGCCCGAGTTATCAAAGCCGGCTATGCAAGCGCCCAATGGTTCCATCCCCTCGCGTGCGGCCGCGACGTCCGCCGCCGAGCTAACCCAAAGCGGCGACCAACGCGTTGTTGAACTGGCCGTTAAGTACCTGGAACTGTACGGCGACACCATCACCGAGCCGGCCACCCAGGCACGTCTGTATAACGAACGCCGAAACCTGTTGGCGCGTTATCCGGATTCCGGTAACGAACTTTTTCAGTCCGCCATCACCACCGCTTTTCCTGAACTGGCCGACAGCATTTTCGCGTTAATGGCCAAGCTGGACCGCTACAACCGATGGCTCGACAATCACGAGCTTCGTTTGCAGGGGCTGCCGGACATGGAACGCTACGCCGAACTCTGGCAGCAACGCGAAGCGATTTTCGGCCCGCTGGCAAGCCAGATCTGGGCCGAGGAACAAAACCCGGTGGAAGCGAAATCGGACCAGTTCCAGCAAACTCTGGCGCGGCTGGACCAGGCCAACCAGATGCCACTGACCGAGCTGGCTCACCAGCTACAGACCACCGCAGACGAACTATATGGTGCCGACCTGGCCAGACAACTGGCAGGTTCCGGTGCGACCGGCCATGCCCTGTTTGCCATGGACAGAGTGCAACAACAACTGGCCAACCTGCCGGCTGATCAGCGCCAGCAAACCATCAACGATCTGCGCCGCCAGATAGGCTACTCCGAAGAAGCCGTTCGCCAGTTAGCCAAGGACGACCAGCGCCGGGAGGAAAAATGGCAGAAAGGCAAAACCTACATGGCCGAAAGACGCACCTTGCAGAACCGCCTGAACGGCGACCAACTGGAGGCCGCGTTAACGGATCTTCGCCAGGAACATTTCGGGTTTTCTGCTCCGACCATCGAACGGGAAGAGGAAGAGGGCTTTTTCAGGTTTGAGCGCGAACGCCGCTACGGCTTGAATTAGCAAGCTAACGTCCATCCTCATAATCGCTTATAGCCGTTAGCACACCCAACCCTGACAATGGCGGGCTTTCTCTTCCCTGATTGGATCAAGGAGATCAGATTGAGCGCCGCCAACCACAATTCCGAGTCCGGCCTTCCAACCTGGCTAATCGTCTTTGCCCTGGCGATGGGCGGCTTTGGTATCGGTACCGGTGAATTCGCCATCATGGGGTTGATGCCCAATGTCGCCCAGGATCTCGGCGTTTCTGAGCCACAGGTAGGCCACCTTATCTCCACCTATGCGCTGGGCGTGGTAGTCGGCGCACCCATTCTGGCCATTCTCGGTGCGCAACTGTTCCGGCGGCAGCTGCTCATTCTTCTGATGTCCTTCTACGCGCTGGGCAACCTGGCCAGTGCCCTGGCCAGCAATTACGAATCCCTGCTGGTTTTCCGGTTTATCGCCGGACTGCCCCATGGCGCCTACTTCGGTGTTGCCGCACTTGTGGCAGCCTCACTGGTGCCGGTACACAAGCGGGCCAAGGCGGTGAGCCAGATCATGATGGGGCTGACACTTGCACTACTGATCGGCAACCCCCTGGCCACGGTGATGGGGCAATCCATGGACTGGCGCTATGCCTTTGGTTTTGTTGGCCTGGTGTCGTTACTAACCGTGGTGCTGGTTACGCTGTTCCTGCCCAAAAACCCGCAGGAACAAAGGCACAGCCCGTTAAGCGAAGTCCGCGCCTTTAATAAACCACAAATCTGGTTTGCGCTGGCCATTGGCGCTATCGGCTTCGCAGGCATGTTCGCGGTGTTCAGTTACCTTGCCCCGACACTGCTGGAAGTCACACGAGTGGATGCGGTCTGGATTCCCGTGGCCCTGGTGGTGTTCGGGTTGGGCGGTTTTGTGGGCAACCTGCTTGGTGGCTGGTTGTTTGACCGGCTGCAATTCCGGGCCGTTGGCGTGATCCTGGTATTCAGCGCCATGATTCTGAGCGTCTTTCCTTCTGCCACAGGCTCATTGCCCGTCTTGCTCGTGGTCTGTTTCCTGACCGCCTTGATGGTGGCCCTGGGCCCGGCTCTGCAAACCCACCTGATGGATGTGGCAACCGGCGCCCAGACTCTGGCCGCCGCCTCCCATCACGCCGCGTTCAATCTCGCCAACGCCCTCGGCCCATGGCTGGGCGGGCTGGCCATTACCGCCGGCTTCGGCTGGCAGTCCACTGGCTACGTAGGGGCTGCCACCGCCGTGGCCGGGCTGATGATTTTCCTGGTTGCCTGGCGCCGGCCTGAGCCGGTGCCAGAGGCCAGCTAGCCGCTCATTTCTCACGCTACAGTCATTATCATTCACTCCGCTTAGCCAGTAGAATAGCGAGCTTTGAACGTTACCTGCGCGGAAACCGGAGTGAAACCCCAGCCAATGCCCTCGCAACCTCTGGCAAATACCGGCCTCAGAGCCAGGCTATTGCGCCAACTGGATGATTCAGCGACAACGCTGAACGGCACCCAGTTGCCCTGCTTCGCAGAGCGCCTGAGCCGGCTGTTTGGCCTGGGCGACACCATGACTCTGGATGCGGCCATTGGTTATCGGGCGAAACAGCCAGGCACGCCTCAGGGCGCCACGGTAGAGCGGTTAACCGAGGAGCTGGCGACAATACGCAGGGCACTGGTTCAGCGTATTCGCGGGTTTGGCGCCGATCTGGAGTTTGACGGTGAACCCGAGCTTGAAGCCGCTCTCAATGCCTGGCTGGCGCTGCAACGCAAAGTGGCGGCCAACAGCCGTCAGTTGCGGGACAAGGTTCGAAAATCGATGAAAGATCAGGGCCCGAAGCTGGCCCACCTGGCCGAATTGGACGCCGTGTTTGATCAAACAATGGCCGGGTATACCGCACAGTGTTTTTCCCATATTCCCAAGGTTCTTGAACAACGATTCGAGCACCGATCGACCACCCCGGAGCAAAGCCCCACCCCGGCCACAACGGCCGACTGGTTCCACCGCTACTGCGAGGAAGCGCAGTCTTTGTTACTCGCTGAACTGGATGTTCGGCTGGAACCGGTTCTGGGTTTGCTGGAGGCTTGCCACAAAGAGGTTAACAACACCCCATGAGTAAACTGTTCTTTACCCTGGCGTTTGCCATCGGCCTGGCCGTGGTAGCCTGGATTGGTGCCGGATTTGTCGGTTCCGACCTGCTGGCGCTGGCGTTTACCGGCCTGATTGGCGCCGTTTACTGTCTCGGCTTTGGCGAACTGGTGAATTTCCGCCGACAAACCCGCGAACTGAACGCACAGGTTCATCAGTTACCTGAAAGCCAGGAGCAGGTTAACCACTGGCTTGGCAAACTGCGCGCCCCGATGCAGTTCCCGGTGCAACGGCGAATCGAGGGCCATGCCGCCGCATTACCCGGCCCGCAACTGACACCCTACCTGACCGGCCTGCTGGTGATGCTGGGCCTGCTGGGCACCTTTGCGGGCATGATTGTGACCCTGGGCGGCGCCGCCTCGGCCCTGGACAACAGCACCGAACTCAGCGCCATTCGCAGCGCACTGGCTGCACCGATTGCCGGGTTGAGCCTGGCCTTTGGCACTTCCATTGCCGGTGTGGCGGCCTCTGCCATGCTGGGGCTGGCTTCCACCCTGAGCCGCCGGGACCGGTTGCAGGCTTCCCGCGCACTGGATAGTGCTCTGCGCGACAAGCTGCATCATCTATCCGCAGATCATCAACGCCACCAGGCGTTCCAGGCACTGGAAAGCCAGGCCAAAGCCCTGCCCGAAATGGCCTCGGCCATGGAACGCATGACGGCGCGCATGGAGCAACTTGGCCAGCAACTGGAACAGTCCCTGACTCACAACCAGCAGGAATTCCACAGCACGGTCGGCCACCACTACCAGACCCTGGCCAACTCCGTGGCCGACTCCCTGAAAACGGCATTGGATAACACTGCAAAGCAAGCGTCAGAGCGGATTGAGCCCATTGTTGTCCAGGCCCTGGAGCAGCTTCAGAAGGATGCTCACGGCCTGCAACAAAGCTGGGCAGATAATGCCCGTGAACAACTCACCGAATTGATCTCCGGGTTTCAGACAGTTACCACAGAGGCGGGCGAACGCTGGCAGCAGAATCTGACTGCACAGCAGGCCCAGAACCAGGAGACGCTAGCGGCCCTCTCAAAGCAGAACGAACAAAGTCAAAGCCAGTTGCAGGAACAGCTCCACACCTGGCTTGGCACCATCAACGACCAGCACCAAACCTGGCTCAAGGAACAGCAGCAACAACTGGTACAGAGCTGTGAACGCCTGAACAACGCCGGAGCTGAGGTGTCGCAACACTGGCACCGACAGCAGGCTCAAAGTGACGACATGCTGGCAGCATTAAATGAGGCGCTGACTCAATACCAAAGCCATTTCCAGACCAGCAGCACCGGGTTGATTGAGCAGCAACAGGCCGGGCTGGCGGAACTGGTCAGCACCGTTGCCGCTCAGCTCGATCAGCTTCGGGAACAGGAAAGCGAGCGAGCCCGGGCTGCAAACGAGCGAATGGAACAACTGGAAGCCACAGCAGCCCGCCACCTGAGCGAGCTGGGCACCGCGCTGGAAGCCCCCATGACCCGCCTGATTGAAACCGCATCGGAAACCCCGAAGGCCGCCGCCGAGGTGATCCGCCAGCTGCAGTCGGAAATCGCCCGCAACAGCGAACGGGAAAACGAGTTGCTGGAAGAACGCCAGCGGCTGGTGCAGGAGCTGGACACTCTGCTGGAGAACCAGCGCAGCACCGCCGACAGCCAGCGGGATGCCGTAAATAGCCTGATCAGCGGCGCCGGTGAAACCCTGACCGGCATCAGCGAACGCTTCAACACCCTGATCCAGGAACAGAGCCAGCAACTGGGCAAACTGGGCGACGACATTACCGGCAGTAGCCAGGAAGTCGGCGCCCTGAGCGATGCCTTCGCGCAGGCCATTGAGCTGTTCAGCCAGTCCAACCAGCAGGTCATCGCCAGCCTGTCGGATATCCAGAAAGCACTGGATAACGCCGGCACCCGCCACGATGAGCAACTGGCCTACTACGTGGCCCAGGCACGGGAAGTGATTGACCTGAGCGTCAGCGCCCAGAAAGACGTCATCGATGCCGCCGCAGCACTGCGCCGGGCCGAACCCAGCGAGGCGGGCTGATGGAACAGCTGGAAGGCGGCGAACAGCAATCGGCACCGGTCTGGGCCATCTTCTCGGACCTGATGGCCGCGCTGGTGGGAATCCTGGCGCTGATTCTGGTGTGGGTAATCGGCATTCAGCTGGAGCTGAGTCAGTCCCTGGCCCAGGAAATCGAAAAGCGGGAAGCGGAAGAGCAGCGCAGGATCGCCCTGGAGCAAGCCCTGGAAGACCCGCTCACCAGGGGGCTGGTGACTTTCCGGGATGGCCGCATCGGCATCAGCGGCAACGTGTTGTTCGAGCTGAACTCGGACCAACTTCAGGCCGAAGGCGAGGAGGTTCTGGAATCATTGATTTCACCTCTGCAAACCTATCTGGCCCAGCACGATGAGCTGCTGATGGTGAGCGGCTTTACCGATGACCTGCCAATGCACCCGGGCAATCGTTACCAGGATAACTGGGGCCTTTCAGCCCAGCGGGCACTTACCGTTACCCGCTCGCTGACAGAACTGGGGCTGCCCAACGACCGGGTGTTCGCCGCCGCCTTCGGCCCGCACCATCCGGCGGTACCCAATGTGGATGCAGAATCCCGGGCCCAGAACCGGCGGGTGGAGATCAGTACCGTGCCCCGGGCGCCTTCGGCGGTCACAGAAGCCGAAAGGGAGTCGGGCGACCGATGACTACGAAAACATCCCTGCTCGACCCGCTCAGGCAATCCGGTGTCGATCGGCTGGACCCGGTGCGCTTTCGCTATCTGGAATCCTTCGAACGGCGATTGCGCGCAAAGGGCCTTCAACACGGTGAACACTGGCTGAAGCTTCAGCAGGCCGTTTCTGATTACCAGGCAAGGCAGGGTATGGCGGATGTGGCAGAGCAGGTCACAACACTAGCTGGCGATCAGAGCCCGTCGCAACTTACCCGCCTGCTGGATGCACTGAACCAATCGACGGAAGTGCCGGCACAGGCCCCTCGCTCGGCACTTGAGCAGCGGATCTTCGGAGGCGAAGAGGAGCTTCCCGATGCAGGCCCCAGCAACAACTCACCCAGGCCGCTGAAAGCCCTGGCCCGGGTCAAAACCGGCCAGGACACGCAGCAACTCCAACAGCGCATCCGCCAGGCTATCGAAAGCACACCCGCAGAGGCCGGCCCCATGAACGCACACCGCCTGGTCAGCCGGGCGCTGGCCGAGATGCAGAAACTCTCGCCCGAGTACACACTCCGCTTTGCCCGCTATATCGACACCTTGCTGGCACTGGAAAAATCCTCCCGGAAAAACTGACATCCCACACAACCGGATACATTCTGGCCCGATTCGCCCCCGGGATGGCCTCTTTCGCTGTCTGAAACCCGGAACCGGGTTGCTACGCTGGATTTTTTTGCCAGGAAATCCAGCATGCAGAATGTCCTTCGAATCCGGAACGGGGCCGTTGGCCTCAATGTTGTTACC
Source organism: Marinobacter sp. bablab_jr003 (assembly GCF_016464245.1). Classification (NCBI taxonomy): domain Bacteria; kingdom Pseudomonadati; phylum Pseudomonadota; class Gammaproteobacteria; order Pseudomonadales; family Marinobacteraceae; genus Marinobacter; species Marinobacter sp. bablab_jr003. The sequence continues at coordinate 129,649 of NZ_JADARC010000039.1, read as the reverse complement.
CGGGGCCGGGAAGAGAATGAGCCGGTCATCCTGGTTCATGGCTACCCGGACAATCACCGGGTCTGGAACCCCGTGGCCGAACGGCTCGCCAGGTCCTTCTATGTCATCACCTACGATGTGCGCGGGGCCGGCGAATCGGACATTCCGGGAGATACCTCGGATTACCGCATGGCGGCACTCGCCTCGGACCTGGCCTGCGTGACAGACCAGGTGATCCCGGACAGGCCATTCCATCTTGTTGGACACGATTGGGGCTCTATCCAGAGCTGGGAATCTGTCACCCAGGGCCGCCTGCAGGCTCGCATCAAAACCTTCACCAGTATCTCCGGCCCCTCGCTGGATCACGCGGCATACTGGGCGCGCAGCAAGCTGACCAGCCGATCACTCGCCGACAAGGTGAAAGCATTTCGCCAGCTGGCAAGCTCCTGGTACATCGGTATGTTCCACCTGCCCCTCCTGGCGCCGGCAGCCTGGCGCTTCGGGCTGGATTCCGTGTGGCCGGATTATCTTCGCAAACAGGGGGTTCCGCTGGAGGTGCCCAACCCTTTCCAGAAACAAGACGGACAATTCGGGGTCAACCTGTACCGGGCAAACTTCCGCAGCAAACTGCTGTTTCCGGAACCACGGTATGCCTGCTGTCCGGTGCAACTCCTGGTTCCGCTCCAGGATGCCTATGTGGGCGAGCAGTTGTTTGACGATCTGGGCAAGTGGGTGCCGGACCTGACCCGCCATAACATTGATGCCGGGCACTGGGTGATTCTCAGCCACCCGGAAAAAGTGGCTCAGCTGATTGCGGACTTTGCCCGGCGGGGGCTGAAACAAAAAAGCCCCGACCACCAGGGTCAGGGCTTTCAGGTAAACGAGGCGGAAAGCCTTATTTAACCTTCGGGTCCAGCTCGCCAGCGGCGTAACGCTCGAACATCTGCTCGAGGTTCACCGGCTTGATCTTGCTGGCCTGGCCGGCACAACCGAAGGCTTCGTAGCGAGCTACGCAGATGTCGGTCATGGCAACCATGGTGGCCTTGAGGAATTTGCGCGGGTCGAATTCGGCCGGGTTCTGGGCCATGAAGCGACGAACGGCGCCGGTAGAGGCAAGACGCAGGTCGGTGTCGATGTTGACTTTGCGCACGCCGTGTTTGATGCCTTCGACGATTTCTTCCACCGGTACACCGTAAGTTTCCGGGATCTCGCCACCGAATTCGTTGATCACCTTCAGCCATTCCTGGGGTACGGAGCTCGAGCCGTGCATCACCAGGTGGGTGTCTGGAATGCGTTTGTGGATGGCTTTGATTTGCTCGATGGCCAGGATGTCACCTGTCGGCGGACGGGTGAACTTGTAGGCGCCGTGGCTGGTGCCGATGGCGATGGCCAGTGCGTCTACGTGGGTTTTCTTGACGAAGTCTGCCGCTTCTTCCGGGTCGGTCAGCATCTGGTCATGGTCCAGGGTGCCTTCGGCGCCGATGCCATCTTCTTCACCGGCCTGGCCGGTTTCCAGACTGCCCAGGCAGCCCAGTTCGCCTTCTACGGATACGCCACAGGCGTGGGCCATTTCTACAGTGCGACGGGTAACGTCTACGTTGTATTCGTAGCTGGTCGGGGTTTTGCCATCTTCACCCAGTGAGCCGTCCATCATCACGGAGCTGAAGCCGAGCTGGATGGAGCGCTGGCACACGGCGGGGCTGGTGCCGTGATCCTGGTGCATAACCACCGGGATGTGCGGCCATTCTTCGATGGCGGCCAGGATGAGGTGGCGCAGGAAGGGGGCACCGGCGTATTTGCGGGCACCGGCGGAGGCCTGAACAATCACCGGGGAGTCGGTTTTGTCGGCGGCTTCCATGATGGCGCGCATTTGTTCGAGGTTGTTTACGTTAAAGGCTGGCACACCGTAACCATGCTCGGCGGCGTGGTCCAGAAGTTGCCGCAGCGAAATCAGGGCCATGGGTTGTCTCCTTCGTTGACTTTTGATGTTTGGATTCTTGGTTCTCCCGCCGACTCCGGCATGAAACGCTGCCTTGGAGTCTGCGGCGGAGGGTGGGGTAGGTCTTTCGCGGAACCGCTACGAGCACATCCATGTGCGCTTCTCTCAGGCCATCCTTGGCCTTCGAAATTCCGCGAAAGACCTACCCCACCCTCCTTGCGATTCTGGCCCTGTGCGGGCTTCTCTCAGAATCGCTTTGTTGATTACGCTCCGCGCTCTTCCAGTACGGCTACTGCCGGCAAGGTTTTGCCTTCCACGAATTCGAGGAACGCGCCGCCGCCGGTGGAGATGTAGGAGATCTTGTCAGCTATGCCGTATTTGTCAACGGCAGCCACGGTGTCGCCGCCGCCGGCGAGGGAGAAGGCGTCGCTTTCGGCGATGGCTTCGGCCAAGGCTTTGGTGCCGTTGCCGAACTGGTCGAATTCGAATACGCCAACCGGGCCGTTCCACAGGATGGTTTTGGCGTTCTTGAGCAGGCTCGCGAACTGGCCGGCGGTTTCCGGGCCTACGTCGAGGATCATGTCGTCGGCGCTGACGTCGGAGATGTTTTTCACGGTGGCGGTGGCGGTTTCGGCGAATTCGCTGGCAACCACTACGTCGACCGGCAGCGGGATTTCAACGCGGCTGGCGATGTCTTTGGCGGTGTCGACCAGGTCGTGTTCGCACAGGGACTTGCCTACCGGGTGGCCGGCTGCGGCCAAGAAGGTGTTGGCGATGCCACCGCCGACGATGATCTGGTCACACACTTTTTCCAGGGCGTTGAGGACGTCCAGTTTGGTGGAGACTTTGGAGCCGCCAACGATGGCCACCACTGGCTTGGCCGGGTTGTCGAGGGCCTTGCCGAGGGCGTCGAGTTCGGCTGCCAGCAGAGGGCCGGCGCAGGCTTCGGGAGCGAACTTCGCCACTCCGTGGGTGGAGGCCTGGGCGCGGTGGGCGGTGCCGAAGGCGTCCATCACGTAGACATCGCACAGGGCGGCGTATTGCTTGGCGAGGTCTTCGTTGTCTTTCTTTTCGCCCTTATTGAAGCGAACGTTTTCGAACAGTACGACTTCGCCGTCGGCCACTTCAACGCCGCCGAGGTAGTCTTTGATCAGGCGCACTTCCTGGCCCAGCAGGGTGCTCAGGTGCTCGGCTACGGGCTTCATAGAGGAGGCTTCGTCGTACACGCCTTCTTCCGGACGGCCCAGGTGGGACATCAGCATGACTTTGGCGCCGGCGTCTTTGGCGGCCTTGATGGTCGGCAGCGAGGCGCGGATGCGGGCGTCGCTGGATACTTTGCCGTCTTTGACCGGTACGTTCAGGTCTTCACGAATCAGAACCCGCTTGCCGGCGAGGTTCAGGTCAGTCATTTTTTTGATGGCCATAATCAGGTTCCGTAGTTATGGGTTCACAGGTGCAAATTGTTAAGCCTTGGGTGGGGTCTGACCCCAAACGGGGTCAGACCCCTCTGTATCCGTCGGGGCTGGGTGAAAGGTCAGGCCCCTTTTTAACCTTCAGGTTTCGGTTAGCCACGCCTGGCTGACATCCAGCATGCGATTAGCGAAACCCCATTCGTTATCGAACCAGCACAGCACTTTCACCATGGTGCCGCCGGTCACCCGGGTCTGGCCGCCGTCTACCACGCCGGAGTGGGCGTCGTGGTTGAAGTCGGAGCTGGCCAGGAGTTCGTCGGTGTAGCCGAGAATGCCTTTTAGCGATCCGTTAGCGGCGTTTTTCAGCAGCAGGTTTACTGCCGCAACATCGGTCGCTTCACGTACGTTCACCACCATGTCTATAGCAGACACATTCAGCGTTGGCACGCGCATGGCCACCGAGCTGAAGCGGCCTTCCATGTGGGGCAGCAAGCGTTCGATGCCGCGGGCCAGGCCGGTGTCTACCGGTACGATGTTATGGAGCGCGCTGCGGGTGCGGCGCAGGTCCTGGTGGTGGTAGGCGTCGATCACTGGCTGGTCGTTCATGGCGGCATGGATGGTGGTGGTGCTGCCCTGTTCTACGCCGAAGGCGTCGTCCAGCACCTTGATCACCGGTACCAGGCAGTTGGTGGTGCAGGAACCTGCAGCCACAATCACATCCTGCGGGTTAAGGTCACCATCGTTGATGCCATAGACCACGGTGCGGTCAACACTCGGCTCTCCCGGCTGGGAGAACAGCAGGCGCTGGGCACCGGCTGCGATGTGTTTTTCCGCAGTTGTCCGGTCCGAGTAGGCGCCGGAACATTCCAGCACCAGATCCACGTCCAGCAAACGCCAGGGCAGTTCCGCCGGGTCCGGGTGACGCAGTACTCGAATGCGGTCGCCGTTCACAACCAGGTTATCGCCATCCACGGCCACCTCACCGTGAAACCGCCCGTGGGTGGAGTCGTATTTGGTGAGATGGGCAATGGTGTCGATATCCGACAACTCGTTGATCGCGACCACCTGAAGATGGTCGCGATAGCCGTTTTCATACAGCGCCCGCAACACGCACTGGCCGATGCGGCCGTACCCGTTGATGGCGATGCGAAACGGCGTCGAGTTGGTCATCAGGCGTCCAGCAGTTCGTCAGCCACTTCCAGGATATTGTCGACGGTGAAGCCGAATTCCTTGAACAGCTCGCCAGCGGGGGCAGATTCACCGAAGGTGGTCATGCCCACAACGCGGCCGTCCAGGCCAACATACTTGTACCAGTAGTCGGCGATGCCGGCTTCGATGGCGATACGGTTGGTGACTTCCAGCGGCAGTACCTGTTGCTTGTACTCGGCGCTCTGGGCGTCGAACACGTCGGTGGACGGCATGGAAACCACACGCACGGCCTTGCCCTGCTCTCGCAACTTGGCGGCAGTGTCCTGGGCCAGGCCCACTTCAGAGCCGGTGGCGATCAGGATCAGTTCCGGGGTGCCTTCGCTGTCAGACAGCACGTAGCCACCCCTGGCGACGTTGGCCAGTTGTTCTGCATCACGCTGCTGGTGCGGCAGGTTCTGACGGGAGAACACCATGGCAGTGGGGCCGTCATTGCGCTCCAGGGCAGCTTTCCAGGCCACCGCAGACTCTACGGCATCAGCCGGGCGCCACATGCTCATGTTCGGCGTGGTACGCAGGCTGGCCATCTGCTCGATGGGCTGGTGGGTGGGGCCGTCTTCGCCCAGACCGATGGAGTCATGGGTGAACACATAGATGGAACGCTGCTTCATCAGCGCGGCCATGCGCACCGCGTTACGGCAGTATTCCATGAAGATCAGGAAGGTTGCGCCGTAAGGAACAAAGCCGCCGTGCAGGGCGATGCCGTTCATGATCGCAGCCATACCGAACTCACGAACGCCGTAATAAATGTAGTTACCGGAAGCGTCTTCCTTGCTCACACCTTTACAGCCAGACCAGATGGTCAGGTTGGAACCGGCCAGGTCGGCAGAGCCACCCATCAGTTCCGGCAGCAGCGGGCCATAGGCGTTCAGGGTGTTCTGGGATGCCTTACGGGAAGCGATGGTATCGCCCTTGTCCTGACATTCCTGAATATAGGCCTGGGCTTTTTCGGAGAAGTCTGCCGGCAGGTCGCCCGCCATGCGGCGCTTGAACTCGGCCGCCAGTTCCGGCTCGGCCTTTTCGTAGGCGGCGAACTTGTCTTCCCAGGCCTTCTGGGCCGCTGCGCCTTTCTCTTTGGCATCCCAGGCGGCATAGATTTCAGAGGGCACTTCAAACGGGCCATGCTGCCAGCCCAGAGCCTCGCGAGTCAGGGCGATTTCATCGTCACCCAGCGGGGCACCGTGGCAATCTTCCTTGCCCTGTTTGTTGGGGGAACCAAAGCCGATGATGGTCTTGCAGCAGATCAGTGTCGGCTGCTCGGTGTTGGCCCGGGCCTGTTCAACAGCCGCGCGGATGGCGTCGGCATCGTGGCCGTCAACGTCCGGAATTACCTGCCAGCCGTAGGACTCAAAACGCTGCGGAGTATTGTCGGTAAACCAGCCTTCCACTTCGCCGTCGATGGAAATGCCGTTGTCGTCATAGAAGAACACCAGCTTGCCAAGGCCCAGGGTACCGGCCAGGGAAGCCACTTCGTGGGAGATGCCTTCCATCAGGCAGCCGTCGCCCAGGAACGCATAGGTGTAGTGGTCCACAATGTCGTGGCCCGGGCGGTTGAACTGCGCCGCCAGGGATTTCTCGGCCAGCGCGAAACCAACGGCGTTGGCAATGCCCTGCCCCAGCGGGCCGGTCGTGGTTTCAATACCCGGTGTGTAACCGTATTCCGGGTGCCCCGGAGTCTTGGAGTGCAGCTGCCGGAAGTTCTTGATGTCGTCAATGCTAACGTCGTACCCGCTCAGATGCAGCAGGGAGTACTGCAGCATGGAGCCATGGCCGTTAGACAGTACAAAACGGTCACGGTTGGCCCATTGCGGGTTGGCCGGGTTGTGGCTCAGGTAATCGTTCCACAGTACCTCGGCGATATCCGCCATACCCATGGGCGCACCCGGGTGGCCGGACTTGGCTTTCTGAACCGCATCCATGCTCAGCGCGCGAATGGCGTTGGCGAGATCTTTACGGGACGGCATTGACAATTCTCCAGTGTTTTTCAGGAAAAGACTTCAAGCTGCAAAAACTGCTCAAAAAGAAGGCGCGTATTTTCGCCGATTACTGTGTGCCGGGGCAAATCCATATGTAGTGGTTTTCCGATGGCGCCGGTACAAAATCACCAAAGCGACTGATTTCACAAACGCTATAAATCTATATCAAAAAATTTTGATATGGCTATTGATCGATCAATCGAACCCCCCTACACTTGCCAACCATGACCTCACTCAATGCACATGCGAACGAATTGTCCTCGGTGGACACCCTGGTACCGATCTTCAAGGCGAGCGGCGACCCCCTGCGCCTGGAGATCCTGCGGGTGCTGCGCCGTGACACCTTCGGTGTGCTGGAGCTGAGCCAGATGTTTGATATGCGCCAGTCCGGCATGAGCCACCACCTGAAGGTGATGCACAAAGCCGGGTTGCTGGAGCCCCAGCGGGAAGGCAATGCCATTTTCTACCGCCGCCCCCTGAACCTGGACGGCGACAAGCTGGCAGACCAGGCCATCCGGCAGATTTTCGAGACCGTAGACCGGGTGCCCTTGCCTCCGCAGCTGGAAGACAAAATCGAGGCCATCCGCGAGCAGCGGGCGGAACAGTCCCAGGCCTTCTTCTCCCGGCATTCGGAGCAGTTCCGGGAACAGCAGGAACTGATCGCCGCCTTTGACCTGTATGCGGAGCCCACCGCCGAGCTGATCCGCAAGCGGGCAGCACGGCAGGACTGGCGCAGCGTGCTGGAAATCGGCCCCGGTGAAGGCGGCTTCCTGCCGGTGCTGTCACAACTGTTTGATCATGTGGTGGGGCTGGATAACAGCAAGGACATGCTGGCCAAGGCCACCCGCACCTGTATTGAGGAACGGCTGAACAACGTCGACCTTATTGAAGGTGTCACCGACACGGTACTGGCCCGGGGCGATGCCTTTGACCTGATTGTCGCCAACATGGTGCTGCACCACGTACCCAGCCCGGCGGACATCTTTCTGGACGCCGCAGCTCTGATGAACAGCGGTGGCTGTTTTATCGTCAGCGACCTGTGCAGCCACGACCAGGACTGGGCCAAGGAGAACTGCGGCGACCTGTGGCTGGGCTTCGAGCCGGAAGAACTCACCGCCTGGGCGGCCGATGCCGGCCTGACTGCGGGCGAGCAACTGTTTATCGGCCTGCGCAACGGCTTCCAGGTGCAGGTACGGGAATTCTGGAAAACGTCTGGAACGGCCTGAAGCCCGCGCAGACACTGGAACATCAAAAAACTTTGATATTGACGTACGTAGAATTACGTACACCGATTTTGAAAACGCTCACAGAGGAGCACCACTATGTCTGACTACAACATTTTCACCTCCGAGTCGGTCTCTGAAGGCCATCCGGACAAACTGGCCGACCAGATCTCCGACGCGGTACTGGACGCCATCCTGACCGACGACCCGCACGCTCGCGTAGCTTGCGAAACCATGGTGAAAACCGGTGTGGCCATCGTTGGCGGTGAAATCACCACCAGTGCCTGGGTAGACCTGGAAGACCTGGTGCGTGGCGTGATCAAAGACATCGGCTACACCTCCTCCGAAGTGGGCTACGACGGCGACACCTGTGGCGTAATCAACATCATCGGCAAGCAGTCGGTGGACATCGCCCAGGGCGTTGACCGCCAGAAGCCGGAAGACCAGGGCGCCGGCGACCAGGGCCTGATGTTCGGCTATGCCAGCAACGAAACCGACGTGCTGATGCCGGCGCCGATCACCTTCTCGCACCGTCTGGTGCAGCGCCAGGCCGAAGCCCGCAAGAGCGGCCTGCTGCCGTGGCTGCGCCCGGACGCCAAGAGCCAGGTAACCTGCCGCTACGAAAACGGCAAGGTCGTGGGCATCGACGCAGTGGTTCTGTCTACACAGCACGACCCGGACGTGACCCAGGAAGACCTGAAAGAAGCGGTGATGGAGCTGATCGTCAAGCACACCCTGCCGGCCGAACTGCTGCACAAGGACACCGAGTTTCACATCAATCCTACCGGCAAGTTCGTAATCGGCGGCCCGGTGGGCGACTGTGGCCTGACCGGCCGGAAGATCATCGTAGACACCTACGGCGGCATGGCCCGTCACGGTGGCGGCGCCTTCTCCGGTAAAGATCCGTCCAAGGTTGACCGCTCAGCTGCCTACGCCGGCCGCTACGTAGCCAAGAACATCGTGGCCGCAGGCCTGGCGGAGAAGTGCGAGATTCAGGTGTCCTACGCCATCGGTGTAGCCCAGCCGACTTCCATTTCCCTGAACACCTTCGGCACCGGCAAGATCAGCGACGACAAGATCATCGAGCTGGTACGCGCGCACTTCGACCTGCGCCCGTACGCGATCACCAACATGCTGGACCTGCTGCACCCGATGTACCGCGCCACAGCAGCCTACGGCCACTTCGGCCGTGATCCGTACGAGATGACCGTTGGCGGCAAGACCTTCACCGCGTTCCCGTGGGAAAAGACCGACCGCGCTGCGGCTCTGAAGGATGCTGCAGGTATCTAACGAATGACTCTGGATTCTTGTCGCGGCCCAGCCCTCTCATTTTTGGAGTGGGCGGCGGCAAGGAACGTCTTTCCGGGACACGCTCAAGCCATCCGTGGGCGCTTAGCTTTGGCCATCCATGGCCAAAGATAGTCCCGGAAAGACGTTCCTCACCACCGCTTTCATAATTGTGGTTAGGGCTTATCCGAAATTCTTTCAAGCACCCGACTGAAAGAAGACCAAGTTTGAATTTACGGCGTACCGGAGACGGCAAACGCCAAAAGTTATGAAAAGGAGATGGGGAACGTCTTTCGCGGAATTTCGAAGGCCATGGATGGCCTGAGAGAAGCGCACAGGGATGTGCTTGTAGCGGTTCCGCGAAAGACGTTCCCCATCTCCGACTCCACCAATACAAGCGGTACCCGACAATTTTCCGGGACCACAGGCAAAGGCTGACAGGAGAACACCATGAGCACTCCGAACAATTTCGACGATTACAAAGTCCGCGACATCGAACTCGCCGGCTGGGGCCGCAAGGAAATCAAGATCGCCGAAGGCGAAATGCCCGCCCTGATGAAACTGCGTGAGAAGTACAAAGCCGAGCAGCCGCTGAAAGGCGCCAACATCATGGGCTGCATCCACATGACCATCCAGACCGCCGTGTTGATTGAAACACTGGTCGAGCTGGGCGCTGATGTGCGCTGGTCATCGTGCAACATCTTCTCCACCCAGGATCAGGCCGCCGCTGCCATCGCAGCTCAGGGCACTCCCGTGTTCGCGTGGAAGGGTGAAACCGACGAAGAATACGAATGGTGCCTGCACAAAACCGTCGGCGCAGACGTAGACGGCTGGGAACCGAACATGATCCTGGACGACGGCGGCGACCTGACCGAGCTGCTGCATAAGGAATACCCGCAGGTGATTGCCAAGTGCCACGGTGTGACTGAAGAAACCACCACCGGCGTGCACCGCCTGCAGGAAATGCTGCGTGACGGCACCCTGAAGATTCCGGCCATCAACGTCAACGACTCGGTGACCAAGTCCAAGAACGACAACAAGTACGGTTGTCGTCACAGCCTGAATGATGCCATCAAGCGTGCCACCGACCACCTGCTGTCTGGCAAAAAGGCCCTGGTGATCGGCTACGGCGACGTGGGCAAGGGTTCCGCTCTGTCCCTGCGCCAGGAAGGCATGATTGTGAAGGTCACTGAAGCCGACCCGATCTGCGCCATGCAGGCCTGCATGGACGGTTTTGAAGTGGTATCCCCGTACATCGATGGCATCAACACCGGTACCGAGCAAGGCATCAACACCGACCTGCTGGGCACCACTGACCTGCTGGTAACCACCACCGGTAACGTCAACGTGTGTGACGCGAACATGCTGAAAGCCCTGAAGAACGGCGCCGTGGTGTGCAACATCGGCCACTTCGATAATGAAATCGATACCGCCTACATGCGCAAGAACTGGGAGTGGGACGAGGTCAAGCCGCAGGTACACGTGATTTACCGCGACAAGGCCAGCAACGACCACCTGATCCTGCTGTCCGAAGGCCGTCTGGTAAACCTGGGCAACGCCACCGGTCACCCGTCGCGGATCATGGACGGCTCGTTCGCCAACCAGGTGCTGGCGCAGATGTACCTGTTCGAGCGCAAGTTTGCGGACCTGCCTGAAGAGTCCAAGGCCAAGGGCGTTTACGTCCAGGTTCTGCCCAAGCAGCTGGACGAAGAAGTGGCCCGCGCCATGGTGGAAGGCTTTGGTGGCGTGATCACCAAAATGACTCCGGACCAGGCGAAATACATCGGCGTACCGGTCGAAGGCCCGTACAAGCCGGAAAGCTACAGGTACTAAGCGGAAACGATCATGGAATCCCAGAAGCAATTCAAACGCCGCTTCAGCTTCGAGTTTTTCCCGCCCAAGACCGATCAGGGCAAGGAGAAGCTGCAGGCGGTACGCAACCAGCTGGCCGAGGTAAACCCGGACTTTTTCTCGGTCACCTTCGGAGCCGGCGGTTCCACTCGCGATCGCACGATCGAAACGGTGCTGAACCTGCACAAGCAGGGTATTTCCACAGCACCGCACCTGTCCTGCGTGGGTGGTACCCGCGCAGAGATCGGCGAGCTGCTGGACGTGTATAAAGAGAACGGCATCAACCGGATCGTCGCCCTGCGCGGCGACCTGCCCTCGGGCATGGGCGCCTCCGGTGAGCTGCGTTACGCCAACGAGTTGGTGGAATTCATCCGGGAGCACAGCGGGGATCACTTCAACCTGGAAGTGGCCGCCTACCCGGAATTTCACCCCCAGGCCCACAATGCCGAGGAAGACCTGAAGAACTTCGCACGAAAAGTACAGGCCGGTGCCAACAGCGCCATCACCCAGTACTTCTTCAATGCCGACAGCTACTTCTATTTCATCGACCGTCTGGAGAAGATGGGCATCACCATTCCGGTGGTGCCGGGCATCATGCCCATCGTCAACTTCTCCAGCCTGGTGCGTTTCTCTGACATGTGCGGCGCGGAAATCCCTCGCTGGATCCGCAAGCAGCTCGAAGCCTACGGCGACGACACCGACAGCATCCGCAAGTTTGGTGAAGAAGTGGTCACCGAAATGTGCGAAAAGCTTCTGAAAGCCGGGGCTCCGGGGTTGCACTTCTACACCCTGAACCAGGCCGAACCCAGCATTTCCATCTGGAAGAATCTGGGCATCAGCGACCGCGAAAAGATTGCTTTCTAAGGCATTCTGCAAAGCAGTACAAAGAGGGGCTTCGGCCCCTCTTTCGTTTTCTAACCGCCTGATTTCCTGCAAATCCTGTCTCCATAGTCTAGACTGTATCTGATGCATCCCTATCAACGCTCCCTGTGATGCACGGTCACAAAGAGTGCTTTCACAGACTGCCTTACCGGGCAGACGGGGCATAAAAAAACAGAAAGGAGAAAGCATGAGCACGAAATGGCTGAAAACTCTGGGCGCTGGCCTGGCACTGTCTGTCGCCGCCACGTCGGTAAGCGCAGAGACCCTGCGCGTAGTCACCGACCCCAGCTTCGTCCCGTTTGAAATGATGGATCAGGAAACCGGCGAAATGATCGGTTTCGACATGGAGATCATCGCCGAAGTCGCCGAGCGTGCGGGCTTTGATTACGACCTGAACACCATGGATTTCAACGGTATTATCCCGGCCCTGCAAACCGGCAACGTCGACATTGCCATTGCCGGCATCACCATTACCGATGAGCGTAAGCAAATCGTCGATTTCTCCGACCCTTACTACGATTCCGGCTTGCGCATCCTGGTTCGCGAAGACGATGGCACCCAGGAAATGTCTGACCTGGAAGGCAAGAAAGTCGGCACCAAGATTGGTAGCACCAGCTACGACTTCCTCACCAAGAACCTGGACGATAACGACGGCGTAACCCCCTACCCCGGCAGCTCCGACATGTATATGGCGCTGATGTCCGGCGCGGTAGATGCGGTGTTCTACGACGCCCCGAACGTAGGCTACTTCGCCAGCACCCGCGGCGCAGGCAAGGTGAAAACCGTAGGCCCGCTGTATGAAGGCCAGCAGTACGGTATCGCCCTGAAAAAAGGTAGCGAATGGGTTGGCCCGGTGAACGAGGCCCTGGCAGAAATCAAGGAAGACGGCACCTACAAAACCATTTACGAAAAATGGTTCGGCCCGATGCCTGAAGACAAGTAAACCTCCACTTGACCCGCCCGGGGCACACAATGCCCCGGGCGCCTCCTCCCAACCCAACGGAGAAACACACCGTGGAATTCCAGTTTCAGTTTGACTGGCAAGCGGCCATTGATTCCATTCCCTACCTGGCCAAGGGCATTCCCTACACCCTGATGATTTCCTTCGGTGGCCTGGCCATCGGTTTTGTACTCGGCATCGTTTTTGGCCTGCTCAGCATCAACAAAAAATGGTTCCTGCGCTGGCCGGCAACCGCCTATATCGAAATTTTTCGCGGCACCCCCATCCTGGTGCAGGTGCTGTTTATCTTCTACGGCCTGCCGGACCTGGTCGGCGGCCCCATCGACCCGCTGACAGCCGGTATTGCCGCGATCGCCCTGAACTCCGGCGCCTATATATCCGAAGTGGTGCGCGGTGGCGTGCAGTCTATCGACAAAGGCCAGAGCGAAGCCGGCCTGTCACTGGGGCTGTCCCGTACCCAGACCTTCTGGTCGATTATCTGGCCCCAGGCCTTCCGGCGCATGATCCCGCCGCTCGGAAACCAGGCTATCGTAAGCATCAAGGACACCTCGCTGTTCTCGGTGATCGGCGTGGGCGAACTGGTCCGCCAGGGCCAGGTGTATATCGCCAACACCTTTACCGCCTTCGAGGTTTACTTCGTAGTGGCCCTTATGTACCTGGCCATAACCTTGTCCCTGTCCCTGATTCTGCGGCTGCTTGAACGCCGCGGCGTTGCGTCTGTCTGAAGGAGCCCGGGTAATGACTCAGATCGTAAAGATGAAGGGCATGAACAAGTACTTCGGCAAACTGCATGTCCTGAAAGATATAGACCTGACCGTAGAACAGGGCGAAGTCGTGGTGATCATCGGGGCCAGTGGCTCCGGCAAATCTACCCTGATCCGCTGCGTTAACGGCCTGGAAGAATTTGAATCCGGCACACTGGAAGTGGATGGCCAGAAACTGGCGCCGAAAGGCGGCAACCAGCAGGCCCTTGCGGAAATCCGCAAGGAAGTTGGCATGGTGTTCCAGCAATTCAACCTGTTCCCGCACCTGACGGTAAGAAAGAACATCATGCTGGCGCCCATGAAGGTAAAAAACACCTCTCAGGTCGTCGCCAACGCTACCGCCGAGCGGCTGCTGGAACGTGTAGGTATTGGCAGCCAGGCCGACAAATACCCCAACCAGCTATCCGGCGGCCAGCAGCAGCGGGTCGCCATTGCCCGGGCCCTGGCCATGGAACCCCGGCTGATGCTGTTCGATGAACCCACCTCGGCACTGGATCCGGAAATGATCGGTGAAGTACTGGACGTGATGCGGGAGCTGGCCAAAGAGGGTATGACCATGATGGTCGTCACCCACGAAATGGGCTTCGCCCGGGAAGTGGCAGACCGGGTGATCTACATCCATGAAGGCCAGATTGTTGAAGAAGGCCGGCCTGAAGATGTGTTCGACAACCCTCAGAACGAGCGCACCCAGGCGTTCCTGTCCCGGGTGCTGGCGCACTGAACCGGCGGGTCAAAGCAGCTGGCGGATGACTTCATACTCCCGTTCAATCTTGGCGTGGGAGTCATCCGCCAGAAATCTCGCCACTTTCTTGCCCAACAACGGCATATCGCAACGAACCGACAGATTCACATAATTGATGCAGCGGTTACCGTTACCCTGAAGCCGCATTTCGCCCTTGATCTTCGCCGGCACACCGTCGATTTTCACCCGAAACTCGCAGTGCCACTCATCGTCGTCTTTACGGAACCAGTGTTCCTCCTGCCGCACGCGATTCCACTCCCGGTGAAAGCCTGAGAGCACTCCCGGCACGGGCGCAGAAGCCATCATTTCACGCTCGATCACCAACTTGCCGGACACATCGTCTTTGCGCAGCTCGGCCAGCTGTACATTGCGGGACCCGATTTTCTCGTTCTTTTCGATAATGTGGCTTTCGCTGAAAAAACGCTCGAGCACATGATCCACACCAGCCTCATAGGGGTGTTTCAGATTCAGCTCCATATTCGACTCCTGTTATTTTTATTCCATTGTTGCCGCAGGCTGGTGCACCAACATTGGCCGGTCTGGCGCCGGGCTATGGCAAGCCGGTCATCCGACTGGTTCACAGTAAGGAGCTGTTAAGGCTGCTGACAGCCAAGTATCATGTCGCATCCGGATATTTATTCACCGCCTCCGCAGCCTGACAGGAGACAACCATGCGCAATGCCGACCTGGTCGCACGGGACCTTAAATCCGTGTGGCACCCCTGTACCCAGATGAAAGACCACGAAACCCTGCCGCTGATTCCCATCAAGCGGGGCGAAGGCGTATGGCTGGAAGATTTCGAGAGCAATCGCTACATCGATGCGGTCAGCTCCTGGTGGGTAAACCTGTTCGGCCACGCCAACCCGCGCATCAACTCCGCTATCCAGGAACAGATCGGCCAGCTGGAGCATGTCATCCTGGCGGGCTTCAGCCACGAACCGGTAGTGAACTTGTCCGAGCGGTTGATTGAGGTTACGCCGGAGGGGCTGAACAAATGCTTCTACGCAGACAACGGCTCGTCTGCCATCGAAGCGGCCCTGAAGATGAGCTATCACTACTGGAAAAACCAGGGCCATCCGGGCAAGAAGAACTTCGTTAACCTCAGCAACAGCTACCACGGAGAAACCCTGGGCGCGCTGGCGCTGGGTGATGTTGCCCTTTACAAAGACACCTACCAGCCGCTGCTGATGGAAGTACTGACGGCGCCCTCGCCGGATGCCTACAACAAAGAGCTGGGCGAAACCGATGAAGACTACGCCCTGCGCCAGTTCGAGGCCATGGACAAGCTGCTGGCCGAGCGGCACCACGAAATCTGTGCCGTGGTGGTGGAACCCCTGATACAGTGTGCCGGCGGCATGCGCATGCATCATCCGGTTTACCACACCAAACTGCGCGAAGCCTGCGACCGCTATGGCGTACACCTGATTGCCGACGAAATCGCCGTGGGCTTTGGCCGCACCGGCACCCTGTTCGCCTGCGAACAGTCCGGCATCACCCCGGATTTCATGTGCCTGTCCAAGGGCCTGACCGCCGGTTACCTGCCGTTGTCCGTGGTGCTCACCACCGACACTGTCTACAACGCCTTCTACGACGACTACGAAACCCTGCGTGCGTTCCTGCACAGCCACAGCTACACCGGCAACCCCATCGGCTGCGCCGTCGCCCTGGCCACCCTGGACATCTTCCGGGACGAAAACGTCATCGAAAACAACCGCCAGCTGTCCCGCTGCATGGCCGAATCCGTCGCCCACCTGGCCGACCACCCCAACGTGGGTGACATCCGCCAGCACGGCATGACCCTGGCCATCGAAATGGTCAAAGACAAAGCCAGCAAAACCCCGTTCCCCTGGCAGGAACGCCGTGGCATCAAGGTGTACCAGCATGCCCTCACCCGCCAGTCCCTGCTGCGCCCGCTGGGCAACGTGGTGTACTTCATGCCGCCTTACGTGATCACCGAAGACCAGATCCGACACCTGGCCCAGGTGGCCACCGAAGGCATCGAAATCGCAGTTAAGGGCTGACCATGCGCATTCCCAGAATCTACACCAACAGCCCCCTGCACACCGGCAGCCCGTGTGAACTCGACGACAACGCCGCCAACCACGTAGGCCGGGTACTGCGCATGCAGCCCGGCCAGAAACTCCGTTTGTTCAACGGCGACGGTAACGACTACACCGCCACCATCACCGAAGCCGGCAAAAAGAACGTCACCGTAACCATTGAAAGCGCCGAGGCCAACGCCACCGAATCGCCCCTGACCATCGTCCTGGGCCAGACCCTGTCCAAGGGCGACCGCATGGACTACGCCGTGCAGAAAGCCGTGGAAATGGGCGTAACCACCATCGCCCCCCTCACCACCGAACGCTCCGACGTAAAACTCAAAGGCGACCGGGAAGAAAAGCGCCTGCGCCACTGGCAACAAGTCGCCATCAGCGCCGCCGAACAATGCGGCCGCGCAAAAGTCCCGAACATCCTGCCGGTGATGACCGTAGCGGAATGGCTGCAATACAGCCAAACCTGCGACCTGCGCCTGGTGCTGCACCACCGCACCGAACAATCCCTCAACACACTCGAGAAACCCGCCAGCGTCGCCCTGATGATCGGCCCCGAAGGCGGCCTGAGCGCCGACGAGATTGCACTGGCAGAACAAAACGGCTTTCTGCCCGTCGCCCTCGGCCCCCGGGTTCTGCGCACCGAAACGGCGCCAGTGGCGGCCATGGCACTGTGCCAGTGGTTATGGGGCGATATTGGCGGCTGAGCAATCTATGGCGTCTGCTGACATCACCTTGTGGCGGTTCAGTCATTGACAGAACAGGCGGGGGTCAACATTATCCCTGACAACTAATCGCAGCTTGATGCACCCCCGATGTTGGGGCGGCTGTTCGGGCAGGGCTCTCCAAAAATGTGCGGAGCCAGGGATGGCGGAGCCCAAGCGACACAGGGATGTGCCGCCAGGAGCGTTTTTTGGAGAGCCCTGCCCGAACAGCCGCTTGCACCATAACCAGAACAACCAGCGAGCGCAGGATGACAGACTTACTTACCAACCCGGAATTCTGGCAATACCTAAGCATTCCAGTGATCGCAGCCCTCATCGGCTGGAGCACCAACTGGCTCGCCATCAAAATGACCTTCTACCCCCTGGAGTTCATCGGCAAACCACCCCTGCTCGGCTGGCAAGGCATCATCCCCTCCAAGGCCCGGAAAATGGCCGCCATCAGCGTCGATGCCACCATCTCCAAAATCGGCACCGTACAGGAAATCTTCGAACAGATTGACCCGAAGGTACTGGCCGCCCACATCATCTACACCGTCGACCCCAGAGTGGAAGAATATGTCGACGAACTCATGCTCAAAGAGTACCCCACCTTCTGGGAAAACCTGCCCGCCTCCGCCCGCAAAATGGTCTACGACCGGGTGCGCAAATCCACCCCGCAACTGGTCGACAACCTGGTAGAAGACGTATCCGACAACATCGAAGACCTGCTCGACATCAAAGGCATGGTCATCGAACGGCTCGCCAGCGACAAACAGCTGCTCAACCGCATTTTCCTGGAGTGTGGCGACGTAGAATTCCGCTTTATCATCAACTCCGGCATGTACTTCGGCTTTCTGTTCGGCCTGATACAAATGGCAGTCTGGTACCTCTATCCCGCTATCTGGGTGCTGCCACTGTTCGGCCTGCTGGTGGGCTGGGCCACCAACTGGATTGCCCTGAACGTCATCTTCCGCCCCCTCAGGGAACACAAGGTGGGCCCCCTGAAAATCCAGGGCCTGTTCCTGAAGCGCCAGCCGGAAGTGGCTGAATCCTTCTGCCATATCGTGACCCACGAAATCCTCACCGTTGGCAACATCATCAACGCCATTATGGAAGGCCCGAAAGGCGACCGCGCCCGCAACATGGTGAAGAAGCACATCAAGCCGCTGGTGGACGAAACCGCCGGTATGGGCAAGGCCCTTACCCAGATGGCGTTCGGCCCGACCGGCTTTGCCACCCTGAAGAACCAGGTGGGCGAAAAGGCTATCGAAATCTCCCAGACCTCCTTCAACAACCCGGTGTTCGAGAAGGACCGGGCCCGGGCGGTGGAGTCGATCATGGTAGAGCGCATGATTGCGCTGTCGTCAGAAGAGTTTCAGGACCTGCTGCGGCCCTGTTTCCAGGAGGACGAGATCAAGCTCATCCTGGTAGGTGCCTTCCTTGGCTTTGCCGCCGGCGTGTGCCAGCTGGTGTTCGTATTCGGCGAAGCGCTTATCTGAGCAGCTCCGAAAAACTGACATCTTCACGGCCGGACGAGAGCTCCAGCAACCGCTCCGGCATCGACTGCACCGGCAAGCGCTCCACAACCCGGTCTTCATCCCGGCGCACCGCCTGCAGCACGTTACCCACGGTGATCAGGTCCAGCGCCCGCCCGGGCACCAGCTGGTCACCATTGCGGCCGGCCAGGCTCAACAGGCCGGCGCGAATCAGCTTGTCACTGATATTCCGGGTAATTTCGCCCGGCACATGCATCTGGTACTCCAGTGATTCCTGCTGCGGCGCCGGCTCACCCCGGCTGAACGGCCTGGCGACCATCCACATCAAGGCCAGGGCCACCCGCTCTTGCAGCTCCGGTGCCAGCTGCACTTCACGGCGCTTGGCCACCGAGCCCGGGTTCTGCATGTAGTACGACAAACTGGCACCGAGCAGCAGGATCATCCAGTTCAGGTAAATCCAGATCAGCAGGATAATCCCCACCGCAAAGCCGGAGTAGATGGCCGCATACTTGGTAGAACCCGCCACAAAGGACGCAAAGATCATACCCGCCGCCTGCCAGGACACACCGGCAATCAGGCCCGCCAGGAAAGCGTAGCGGAATTTCACCCGGGTGTTGGGAATGAAGATATAAACAAAGGTGAATGCCGCCACCACCAGGAAGAACGGGGTAAAGCGGCTGACGGCCACAATCACCGAACCGAACGGCTCAACCGCCATCAGGGTCTGCATCATGTCGGACGAAAACACCGTGGCGGTAGCACCAATGGCCGACACCATCAGCAAGGGGCCCACCATGATCACGCTCAGGTAGTTGCTGAAGCGCTGGGCCATGGAGCGCATTTCCGGCACCCGCCAGATCATGTTAAAGGAGCGTTCCACCTTCTGTACCAGCGAGATCACCGTGTACACCAGCAAGCCGAGGCCTACGGAACCCAGAACCCCCACCTTGATGTTATCCACAAAGCCCAGGATCCGTTCCGCCATCTCGATCCCCTGAGGGCCCATGGGCTGGAAGAACTGGTAAAGGAAGGGCTCCATCTTCTGGTGCACCCCCAGCGCCTTGAGCACGGAAAAGCTCAGGGCCAGCAAAGGCACAATACTCAGCAGCGTGGTATACACCAGACTCATAGCATGCAGGGTGAGCTGGCCACTGAGTACATCCCGGATCAGTGCGTACAGCGAACGCCCGGTTTTGTAAAACCAGGTCCAGGGCCATTTCTGGGGCGGGTTGGGGTTGGCAAGAATCCAGTCTTCAGCAGCCTGGAGCCGGTCTTTCAATTGAATGGAAGCCACGCAAGTTCCTGTTTGTCAGTCTTTTCTACAGCTTATCAGCCAAGGGGCAGTAAACAAGCCGATTCTCTCAGCAATAATGCAACGGCGGCGCTGCCGCTGGCCTGAAAAAACAATATAACCATATCAAGTTTTGTTACTTCCACTTATAACCGTATTAACGTCAAAAGGCGCGCCTAAAGAACTGATTCATTTATAACCACAGGGTTTGATCAATGCGCTTGTCCCGGATTCTTGCCACCACCGCCCTTATTGCCGCAGCACCGTCTGCCGCACTGGCCACCAACGGCTACTTCAGCCACGGCTATGGCACCAAGAACGCCGGTATGGCTGGCGCAGGAACCGCGCTGTCCCAGGACAGCATTGCGGCAGCCACCAACCCGGCAGGTATGGCGTTTGTGGGCAGCCGCGTGGACGGCGGGCTGGAGGTATTTTCTCCGCGTCGGCGTTATGGCGTGGAAGGTGGCGTTATGCCGCCACCTGCTGGAACTTTCTATCTCGCCCCCGGAACCGTACAAAGCGAAAATGACGCCTTCCTGATTCCTCATTTCGGTTATAACCGGGCCATGGGCAACGGCCACAGCCTTGGTCTGTCGGTGTTTGCCAATGGCGGCATGAACACTGAATACAGTGGCGAGAATGGCGGCACCTTTGGTGCGGGAAAAACCGGCGTCAACCTGGAGCAGCTGTTCATCGCCCCCACTTGGTCCTGGGAATTCTCTGACGGCCAGGCACTGGGCATTTCCCCCCTGATTGCCTACCAGCGCTTTGAGGCGAAAGGCCTACAGGCATTTGGCAACCTGGGCTTCTCGTCAAACCCGAATGCCCTGACCAACAACGGCACCGACGAAGCCTGGGGCTACGGCCTGCAGATCGGCTGGCAGGGTGAACTCACTGACACCCTGCGCGCCGGGTTGAACTTCCGCACCATCCTGGAAATGGAAGAGTTCAACAAATACGAAGGCCTGTTTGCCGAACAGGGCGGCTTCGACATTCCCCAGATGTTCAACGCCGGCATCGCCTGGTCCGGACTTGAAAACCACTGGCTGCTGCTGGATGTTCAGCACATCCGCTACAGCGAGATCAACAGCATTGGCAACCCGATGATGCCGGCACTGATGAACGTACGGGGCGGCGATGCGAGCTCCCAACTGGGCGGGGATAACGGCCCAGGCTTCGGCTGGGACGACATGACCATCGTCAAACTCGGCTGGCAGTGGCAGCAAAGCAACGAACAAACCTGGCGTGCCGGCGTCAGTTACGGCGAGCAGCCCATCCCGGACGAAGAAGTGCTGTTCAACATCCTGGCGCCGGGCGTCCAGGAATGGCACTTCACCGGCGGCTTTACCCACCGGTTCAGCGAAGCCCTGGAAGTCTCGGGCATGGCCTTCTATTCACCGCGCAAAACCGTCCGTGGCGAAAACCCCATGGGCCCCGGCCAGCACATCGAGCTGAGCATGAGCCAGGTGGGTGCGTCCTTCAGCGTCGGCTATCAGTTCTGAACCGACGCCAGGTTCCTTGCAGTAATCCCCACAATCCGCTGACGGGCCTCACGGCTGGCCCAGGCGGAGTGGGGCGTCACAATCAGGTTGGGAATATCATCCGCCAGCAGCGGGTTACCGTTGCGGGGTGGCTCTTCAGTCAGCACATCAAAGCCGGCACCGCCAATCTCGCCGCTTCTTAACGCGTCCGCCAGCGCCTCCTCGTTTACCAGGCCGCCACGGCTGGTATTGACCAGCAATGCGGTTGGCTTCATCAGGCGCAATTCCCGCTCACCAATCATATTCCGGGTTTCATCCGTCAGCAGGCAGTGCAGCGACAACACATCCGCCTGCGCCAACAGCTCATCCAGCGCAATGCGCGGATAACCATCCACCTCCCCCGGTGCCTGCCCCGGCCGGCAGCCCAGCACAACGTTCATGCCAAAGGCCTTCGCCCGCTCGGCCACACCCTGCCCCAGGTCGCCATAACCGACAATTCCCAGAGTCTTGCCTTCCAGCTCCATGATCGGGTGATCCATCAGGCAGAACATATCGCTCTTGCCCCAGGTGCCATTACGGGCATCCCGGTTGTAATCCAGCAGCCGCGTGGCCAGCGCCAGAATCAGCGCCATGGTGTGCTGGGCCACCGTGGAACGGCCGTAGTTGGTCACATTCATCACCTGAATGCCGTGTTCCCTTGCTGCCGGCAGATCAATGTTATTCAGCCCCGTAGCCACCACCGCAATGGTTTTAAGCTCCGGACAGGCCTCGAAATGCTCACGGCCCAGCACCACCTTGTTCACCAGCACCGTATCAAAACCCCGAATCCGCTCCAGCACCTGCTCCGGCGACGTCCGCTCAAAACAGGTCAAACCGCCGGTCACCTGCTCAATCGGCGCCAGGTCCACATCGCTGCCCAGGGTAGTGCTATCCAGAAAGACTGCTTTCATACTTTTCTCCCGACTCAAGAACAGCACAGATTAAGGTAGACTGGGTAAAACGAGCAAATTCAGGGAGACCCACCATGGAACACGAATTCTGGCACGAGCGCTGGGAAAAGAGCCAAATCGGCTTCCACGAAGGCACCGTCAACCAATACCTGCATGACCACTGGCCCGAACTGGCCGGCGAAGGCACCGATGCCGTCTTCGTGCCCCTGTGCGGCAAAGCCCACGACATGTGGTGGCTCCACGACCGCGGCCACCCCGTCATCGGCGTGGAACTCAGCGACATCGCCTGCAAAGACTTCTTCGAAGAAGCCCGCGAAAAAGCCATGGTCCACCCCGGCGAACCCTTCACCACCTTCAAACACGACGACCTGCAACTCTGGTGCGGCGACTTCTTCCAACTCGTCCCGGAAGACCTAAAACACATCCGCCTGGTCTACGACCGCGCCGCCCTCATCGCCCTGCCACCGGAAATGCGCAAAGGCTACGTAGACCACCTCACCGCCATCATCCCCGACGGCACCAGAATCCTGCTGATCACCCTCGACTACGACAGCAACGAAATGAAAGGCCCTCCCTTCAACGTCAGCGACGAAGAAGTCTTCAAACTCTACGGCGAAGACTACGAAATCAACCACGTACTAAAACGTGACATGGCCCACGACAACCCCTTCGCCAAAAGAAGAGGCCTGAGAAACGGCGCCGCAGAAAGCGTTTTCACCCTCACAAAGAAATAGGTTTTCACTAGTCCCCATCAAACAGGGGAGCTCCCTGAAGGCGGCCCCACCGGGGCCCCGATCGACGTATGCCGGGGCAGGATTTTTCAGGGCAAATCTGTATGTCTGAGCGCAGCGAGTTGCAGTTTGCCCTGAAAAATCCTGCCCCGGTGTACGTCAGCCCCCAAAACCCGGAAGCCGCCGCAAATCCCCCATACCACAATTTAATGAACCGAACATGACCCCCACCTGTCCAACCCCGCAACTGTGAACTAAGCTCAAAACAAGCAGGCCGGAACGCACCGGACAACGTATACCTGCCAGAACCAACCCATTTAATTCAGCGCCAGACACACCGCCCGGAACGGCGGCGAAACAAAAACGGGGACATTGCGTGACGCTATAACAGACAAGAGAAAAGCGAGGGGCCATCTATGACCATTCTGCAGCACTTCAAAGACCGGTATGCCCAGACTCAGGAGGAAGAGTATTCCCTTGAGGAATACCTGGCGATCTGCAAACAGGACCCGACAGCATACGCCACCGCAGCCGAGCGGATGCTGATCGCCATCGGCGAACCCGAACTCATCGATACCTCCCGTGACTCTAGACTGTCACGCATCTTCTCCAACAAAGTCATCAAACGATACCCGGAATTCGATGAGTTTTACGGCATGGAAGAAGCCGTGGAAAACATCGTGTCCTTCTTCCGCCACGCCGCCCAGGGCCTGGAGGAAAAGAAACAGATCCTGTACCTGCTCGGCCCCGTTGGCGGCGGCAAATCCTCCCTGGCCGAGAAACTCAAAGCCCTGATGCAGAAAGTACCCTTCTACGCCATCAAGGGCTCACCGGTGAACGAAAGCCCGCTGGGCCTGTTTGACCCGGCCGAGGATGGCCCGATCCTGGAAGAAGAGTATGGCATCCCCGGCCGCTACCTGAAGAACATCATGTCGCCCTGGGCGGTCAAACGCCTGCACGAGTTTGGTGGCGACATCAGTCAGTTCCGGGTGGTGAAACGTTACCCGTCGGTACTGGACCAGATTGCCGTATCCAAGACCGAGCCGGGCGACGACAACAACCAGGATATCTCCGCGCTGGTGGGCAAGGTCAACATCCGCATGCTGGAAGACTATTCCCAGGATGACCCGGATGCCTACAGCTTCAGCGGCGGCCTGTGCAAGGCCAACCAGGGGCTGATGGAGTTTGTGGAAATGTTCAAGGCACCGATCAAGGTGCTGCATCCGTTGCTGACCGCCACCCAGGAAGGCAACTACAACACCACCGAAGGTATGGGCTCGGTGCCGTTTGACGGCGTTATCCTGGCCCACTCCAACGAATCCGAGTGGCAGACCTTCCGCAACAACAAGCACAACGAAGCATTCCTGGACCGGGTGTACATCGTCAAGGTGCCCTACTGTGTGCGGGTAAGCGAAGAGATCGAGATCTACCGCAAGCTACTGAAGAACAGCTCCCTGGCAGGTGCGCCATGCGCCCCGGACACGCTGGACATGCTGGCCCAGTTCTCGGTGCTGTCCCGCATCAAGGAGCCGGAGAACTCCAACATCTTCTCCAAGATGAAGGTGTATGACGGCCAGAGCATCAAAGACACCGACCCCAAAGCCAAGTCCATCCAGGAGTACCGGGATGCGGCCGGGGTGATGGAAGGCATGGACGGCTTGTCTACCCGTTTCGCGTTCAAGATCCTGTCCAAGGTCTTCAACTTCGACACCACCGAAGTGGCAGCCAACCCGGTGCACCTGCTGTACGTACTGGAAAAGCAGATCGAGCAGGAGCAATACCCGCCGGAAATCCAGGAAAAGTACCTGCGCTTCATCAAGGAATACCTGGCGCCCCACTACGTGCAGTTTATCGGCAAGGAAATCCAGACCGCCTACCTGGAAAGCTACAGCGAATATGGCCAGAACCTGTTCGACCGCTACGTTACCTATGCCGACTTCTGGATTCAGGATCAGGAATTCCGGGACCCGGAAACCGGCGAAATTCTGGATCGCTCCTCCATCAACGACGAACTGGAAAAAATCGAGAAACCGGCGGGCATTTCCAACCCGAAGGATTTTCGCAACGAGGTGGTCAACTTTGTGCTGCGAGCCAGGGCCAACAACGGGGGCAAGAACCCGTCCTGGCTTAGCTATGAAAAGCTGCGCAGCGTGATCGAGAAGAAGATGTTCTCGAACACCGAAGATCTGCTGCCGGTCATCTCCTTCAACCCGAAAGCCAGCCAGGAAGACCAGAAAAAGCACAAGCAGTTTGTGGAACGCATGGTTGACCGCGGGTACACCGAGAAACAGGTTCGCTTGCTGGCCGAGTGGTATCTGCGAGTTCGGAAATCCCATTAACGGCAGCGGGAGCAGTACCATGGGAATGACCCACATTGTTGACCGGCGACTGAACGGCAAGAACAAGAGCGCAGTGAATCGGGAACGGTTCCTGCGCCGGTACCGCCACCACATCAAAAAAGCGGTGTCGGACGCGGTTCAGAAGCGCTCCATCACCGATATCGAACGGGGCGAGAAGGTAAGTATTCCCGCCCGGGATATCGACGAACCGATTTTCCACCATGGCCAGGGGGGCCGACACGAGGTGGTGCACCCCGGCAACCAGGAATGGGTGGCTGGCGACACCATCCCCAAGCCCGAGGGCGGCGGTGGTCAGGGCCAGGGACAAGGTCAGGCCAGTCCCGACGGCGAGGGTATGGACGAATTCGCGTTCCAGATCACCCAGGAAGAATTCCTCGATTTTCTGTTCGACGATCTGGAGCTACCCAACCTGGCCCGCAAGCAGCTTAAAGACACCGAAGCCTTCAGCTATGTCAGGGCCGGCTTTACCAGCCAGGGCGTTCCCGCCAAGCTGGACGTGGTGCGCTCCCTGCGGGGCGCCCATGCCCGGCGGCTGGGCCTGGGCGGCGCCCGCAAGAAGAAGATCAAGGACCTGGAAAAGCAGCTGGAAGCCCTGAAAAGCGCTCCCGATGACCTGGACCCTGCCTTCAGCCACGAAGACCAGATCAAGGTGCTGGAAGAGGAAATCGCGCGGCTGAAAGCCAACGTCAAACGCATTCCGTTCATCGATGAAATCGACCTGCGCTACCGCCAGCACCAGAAGCAACCGAAGCCCGCCACCAGCGCCGTCATGTTCTGTCTGATGGACGTGTCCGGCTCCATGACCCAGATGCACAAGGACATCGCCAAGCGCTTCTTCATCTTGCTGTACCTGTTCCTGAAGAAAAACTACAAGAAGATCGACGTGGTGTTTATCCGCCATCACACCAGCGCCAAGGAGGTAGACGAAGAAGAATTCTTCTACAGCCGGGAAACCGGCGGCACCATTGTCTCCAGCGCCCTGAAACTGATGCACCGGATTATCGAATCCCGCTACTCGCCGGCGGAGTGGAATATCTATGCTGCCCAGGCCTCTGACGGCGACAACTGGAACGATGACTCCCCGGTGTGCGGCAAACTGTTGTCAGAACGCATTCTGCCCCTGGTGCAGTATTACTCGTACATCGAGATCACCCCCCAGGACCACCAGATGCTCTGGTACGAATACGAGAAAATCCTGGAACAGTTCCCGCAAAGCTTTGCCATGCAGCAGATTGCAGACCCTGCTGACATTTACCCGGTATTCCGACAGTTGTTCGAGAGGAAAGTGGCATGAGCAGCCTGATTGATCGCCCGAACGCACCGGAGAGCGAACAACCCGAGGCAGGAACACCTATTTCCACCGGCTCGGAGTGGACCTTTGAGCTGATCCAGAAGTACGACGAAGAAATTGCCCAATGCGCCGCCGAGTTCGGTCTGGACACCTACCCGAACCAGATTGAAGTGATTACCGCCGAGCAGATGATGGACGCCTACAGCTCCGTAGGCATGCCGGTGGGCTATCACCACTGGTCCTTCGGCAAGCAGTTTTTGCAAACCTCCAAGGGCTACCAGCGGGGCCAGATGGGCCTGGCCTACGAGATTGTGATCAACTCCAACCCCTGCATCGCCTACCTGATGGAGGAGAACACCCTGCCCATGCAGGCTCTGGTGATTGCCCACGCCAGTTACGGCCACAACTCCTTCTTCAAGGGCAACTACCTGTTCCGCACCTGGACCGATGCCAGTGCCATCATCGATTACCTGGTGTTCGCCCGCAACTATGTCGCCGAATGCGAGGAACGCCATGGCGTGGATGCGGTGGAGGAAATTCTCGATTCCTGCCACGCCCTGATGAACTACGGTGTCGACCGGTACAAGCGCCCGGCCCCTATTTCTGCCGCAGAAGAAGCCCTGCGCCAGAAAGAGCGGGAGGAATACCAGCAAAGGCGCATCAACGATTTATGGCGCACCATCCCCAGACCGGGGGAAGATGACGACCCGGTCAAACGCAAACCCCGCTACCCGGCAGAGCCCCAGGAGAACCTGCTGTACTTCACCGAGAAGAACGCGCCACTGCTGGAAACCTGGCAGCGGGAGCTGGTGCGCATCGTGCGCAAGCTGGCCCAGTACTTTTATCCCCAGCGCCAGACCCAGGTGATGAACGAGGGTTGGGCCACCTTCTGGCACTACACTCTGCTGCACCGGATGTACGAGAAAGGCCTGGTCACCGACGGCTTCATGCTGGAATTCCTGCAAAGCCACACGGCGGTGGTGTACCAGCCACCGTTCAACAGCCCCTGGTATTCCGGCATCAACCCTTACACGCTGGGTTTCTCCATTTTCACCGACCTGCGGCGGATCTGCGAGAACCCCACCGATGAAGACCGTGAATGGTTCCCCGACATCGCCGGCAAGGACTGGCTGGAAACCGTGCATTTCGCCATGCGCAACTTCAAGGACGAGAGTTTTATCCAGCAGTTCCTGTCGCCCAAGGTGATGCGCGATCTCAAACTCTTCGCGATCGAAAACGACGACCAGGAAGACCACTACACCGTCACCGCCATTCACGACGACCCGGGCTACCGGGTTCTCCGGGAAAAGCTGGCCCGCCAGTACAACCTCAGTTACCGGGAACCGAACATACAGGTGTGGAATGTGGATGTGCGCGGCGACCGCTCACTGACCCTGCATCACATCCCGGTGGACCGGG
The DNA here is from genome assembly GCF_016464245.1 of Marinobacter sp. bablab_jr003. Lineage (NCBI taxonomy): Bacteria > Pseudomonadati > Pseudomonadota > Gammaproteobacteria > Pseudomonadales > Marinobacteraceae > Marinobacter > Marinobacter sp. bablab_jr003. The sequence goes on along the minus strand of NZ_JADARC010000039.1, from coordinate 101,653 downwards.
TGCCGCTGGGGCAGGAAACCGACGAAGTACTCCGGCACGTGCACCGGTTGTGGGGGTTTGATGTACACCTGGAAAGCGTGGATGAGGGCAGAATCGTAGCGGCGCATCACTGCCCTCCCCGTAACGACGACGCCGCCGACGACTAAACCGGGAAACTGGCCTTGGCCCGCAACCCGCCCAGTGGCGAGGGGCCAAGGTTCAGGCTGCCGCCGTAGAGCTCCACCAGCTCCTTCACAATCGCCAGGCCAAGGCCGGAGCCGGAGCGGCTTTCATCCAGCCGGGCGCCCCGGGTGAGGGCCTGTTCAATGTCGTCGGCCGACAAGCCCGGACCATCGTCCTCGATCACCAGCTCCAATCCTTCCACACCAAGCCGGGCAGAGAAACTTACCCGTTTTTCGGCCCAGTTGATGGCATTTTCCAGAAGGTTACCGGCAATTTCCTGGAGATCCTGCTGTTCAAAGCGGACCATGCCGGAACCGTTGATATGCGGATCAAGAACCAGCCCCCGACGCCCGGCGAGTGTACCCAGGGCAGACAGTACCGGCTCCAGCGCGTCAGCCAGGTCTACACCACCCAATGCCGCCGGCCCGGCGGCAGAAGCCCGTGCCAGATGATGGCGCACGGCGTCGTCAATGCGAGCCAGCTCGGTACGGAACGCGGTTCTTTGCTCATCCGGCAATTTGTCACTCAGGGTGGTCAGCACCGAGACTGGCGTTTTCAGCGCATGGGCCAGGTTACCGGCGGCGGTGCGGCCCCGGTCAATCAGCACCTGGTCGCGCTGAAGCACCTGGTTCATGGCATCCGCCAGCTTTGCCAGTTCATCCGGCAGGTCCGTAGTCAGGGAACGGGCCCGGCCCGCTTCCATGGCGCGCAGATCCTGCTCAAGCCGCCGTAATGGAGCCAGCCCCCAGCGAATCTGAAGGCCTATCATCAATAACAGCAAGACCCCCAGGGTGGTCAGCGATATCGCCAGCAACCGGTTAAACCGCGACACCTGGGTATCCACTTCCGACAGGTCAGCCGCAACAGACACCGACAACCAGCCATCAAAGGCCGGTAACTGTACATCCCGCTCCACCAGGCGGAGCCTCTGTTCCCGCGGCCCCGGAACGTCCACCCAGTCCGGCCCCCGGCCACTGACCTGGGGCAAGCGCTGATCCCACAACGAACGGGAGGTGATAACCTGGCCGCTGTTATCGTTTACCTGCCAGTACCATCCGGAGTACGCCCGCTCAAAGCGGGGATCACCCAGCTGCGAGCCCGGGGTCAGTTCACCGGTTTGTGGGTCGAATTCGATGCCGGCAATCACTACGTTCAGGAAGGACAGCAGGCGCTCGTCGAAGGACTGGCTCACAGCCTGCCGGACATTCCAGGCCAGCAGGGTGCCGGCCAGGGGTAAGATAACCAGCACCAGAACCAGCGCGGACACCAGCATTCGAACCGCGACCGGCCAACGGCGCAGGCGCGTGAGCATCAGGCCGATTCCCCGCCACTGTGCATCCGGTAACCTTGCCCGCGTACGGTTTCGATGGCACCGGCACCGAGTTTGCGCCGCAACCGGCTCACCTGCACATCGATCACATTGGAATCCGGCTCCTGGTCGCCGTCATAGACATGCTCGGACAACTCGGTTCGGGAAACAATTCTGGGTGCCGCATGGATCAGGCGCGACAACAGCCGGAACTCCTGGGCCGTCAAAGACACCGGCATGCCGGAACGGGTAACCTGCCCTGCGTGGGTATCAAGCGCTATGTCGCCCACGGTAATCACCGGGTGGGCATGGCCATGGGCCCGGCGCACAAGGGCCCGCAGGCGAAACAGGATTTCGGCGGTTTCAAAGGGTTTGGTGACATAGTCATCGGCACCGGCGGAAAAACCGGCCGCTTTGTCAGACCACCGTTCCCGGGCGGTCAGAATCAACACCGGCAAATCAATGCCCCTTCCCCGCCAGCCGGCCAGCCACTGGCTACCGTTGCCATCGGGCAAGCCGAGATCGAGTACCACCGCATCGTAGCGCTCGGTACTCACCAGGAAATCTGCGATGCGGCCGTCCCCGGCCACTTGCACCAGCAACCCGGCTTCGCGCAGGGCGCCGGCCAGGCCTTGTGCCAGTGCGGTATCGTCTTCAACCAGGAGAATCTTCATCGTCGCTCCATGCCCCGGATATTCCGGCCCTCAATCTCCAGAACCTCGCCAGTCCGGGCGTTCACCTCAAACTCCACCACCTGACCCTGGGGGCCCAGCAGTTCGATCTCATAAATAATCTCACCGTCGTCTTTCTCGATATCCACATCAATCACATCCCCGACCCAGTCCCGGGCCAGGCTGTCGAGAATCTCGCTCAGGGGTTTGATACGGCCGGCTTCCACCTCATGGTGCAGGCGACGCCAGTCATCGTCATCGTCGGCGCAGGCGACCTGCGCAAAGGGCACGGCGCCCGCGACAAGCAGCGCCAGCAGGAGCGCCCGAACCACCCGGCGGGAAAACCGGTCTGCGGGCAATAAGGGCGGAGAAAAACGGTCTTTGTCCATGCTCATTATGGTGACAAAAGTCAGATGAACGAATCATGAATGAGCCTATCACGATGCTGAAAGCCCTGCCCCGTTAATCTGGCCCCAGGCTGGTAGCCAACAGGGCAGAACCGGCAGGTCTCAAAACACAGAGAAACAAGGAGAACACCATGAAAAAGACCCTTACCATCGCATTGATCAGCGGCCTTGTCGCAGCCCCCGCAGCCTTTGCCAAGGGCAGCTTTGAAGACGCCGAACGCATGCTGCAGGTTGGCAGTGACTACGGCATCACCAACTTCCAGAGCATCGAGTTTGACGACGACCGGGCCGATGACATCGAGATCGAGGGCTGGATGGGCCAGGACTGGTTTGTGGAACTGGACCTGAACGGCAACGGCGACATCGAGCGGGAACAGCGCCGCAAGCCCAGAGGCGAGTCGTATGGCCTGACCGCGCAGGAAATTCAGGTCTTTCTGGATGCCGCCCGTGGGCAGGGCATGGAAACCATCGAAGAGCTGAAAATCAAGCGTAACGGCGACATCGAGGTAGAAGGCAACGATGACAACGGCCGGGAGCTGGAAGTGGACTTCCGTACCGGCAGTCTGGAACCCGTGAAAGTCGAGCGGGACAACTAAACCGAACCTTGAAAGCGCCTCTAGCCACCCTGCTCACCGGCCAGATAGCAGGGTGGCTGGACAATCGTCTTACCACCTCGGTTTTTGATCGTTTGCGGGCCGCTTAGCCAGTATACTTGCAGGCAACAACCATAAATTGAACGACTGGCGGAGAACACAACGGAATGAAACGGCTCGCAACACTGGACGCCTCCTGGCTGGCTGTGGAATCTGAAGACACCCCGATGCACGTGGGCACCCTGCAGATTTTTTCATTGCCGGAAGGCGCACCGGAAACCTTCCTGCGGGACATGGTTGCCCGCATGAAAGATGCCGGTGATGTAGCACCACCCTGGGGTTACAAGCTGGCCTGGTCGGGCTTTCTCGGACGACTGCTTGCCCCGGCCTGGAAGGTCGACAAGGATATCGATCTCGACTACCACGTACGCCACTCTGCCCTGCCCCGTCCGGGCGGCGAACGGGAACTGGGTATCCTGGTGTCGCGCCTGCATTCCAATCCGCTGGATTTCTCCCGCCCCCTGTGGGAATGCCACGTAATTGAAGGGCTGGAGAACAACCGCTTTGCCCTGTACACCAAGATGCACCATTCCATGATTGACGGCATCAGCGGCGTGCGCCTGATGCAACGGGTGCTGACCACCGATCCGGACCGGGTCAATATGCCGCCGCCCTGGACCGTGCGCCCTGAGCGGCGCCGTGGCAGCAAAACCGACCCGGAGGCGAGCGTGCCTGCTGCTGTTTCCCAGGCCATGGATGCCCTGAAACTGCAGGCCGACATGGCGCCACGCCTGTGGCAGGCCGGCAACCGCCTGGTGCATTCGGTTCGCCACCCGGAAGATGGCCTGACCGCCCCGTTTACCGGCCCGGTCTCTATCCTGAACCACCGGGTTACCGGCCAGCGCCGTTTTGCCACCCAGCATTACCAGCTGGACCGCCTGAAAGCCCTGGCCCAGGCGTCCGGCGGCTCCCTGAACGATATTGTGCTGTACCTGTGCGGCACCGCACTGCGCCGGTTCCTGCTGGAGCAGGACAGTGTGCCCGCCATCCCCCTGACCGCGGGCATTCCCGTCAATATCCGCCCGGCGGATGACGAAGGAACCGGTACCCAGATCAGCTTCATGATTGCCTCCCTGGCCACTAACGAGGCAGACCCGCTGAACCGCTTGCAGCAGATTAAGGCCTCGACCCGCCGGGCCAAGGAACACCTGCAAAAGCTGCCCAAGAGCGCATTGACCCAGTACACCATGCTGCTGATGTCACCCTATATTCTGCAGCTGATGTCGGGGCTGGGCGGCCGCATGCGGCCGGTGTTCAACGTGACCATCTCGAACGTGCCGGGGCCGGAAAACACCCTGTACTACGAGGGTGCAAAGCTCGAAGCCATGTTCCCGGTCTCGTTGATTGCCCACGGCGGCGCCCTCAACATCACCTGCCTGAGCTATGCCGGCTCGCTGAACTTCGGGTACACCGGTTGCCGGGACACCCTGCCGAGCATGCAGAAGCTGGCGGTGTACACCGGTGAGGCACTGGATGAACTGGAAAGCCTGGTGCTGCCGCCCAGGCCGAAGAAGCCGCGATCTACGGCAAAGAAGAAAAAGCCTGAGGCCTGATTAAAACCTGAGGCCCGATTAAAGTGCGGTGCCGGATTCGCTCTGCCAGTGTCCGGCACCCACGAAGATCATCTGCAGGAAGCGGGAAGTGCGCTTGCGTACCTGGCCAATCTGGTAATCATCATCCGCAGCGATACTGAGCAGGTCCGTCAGGCTGAAGGCAACGGTACGAACCACCAGGTCACAGGTCATATCCAGGTCGGCATCGCTCAGATGCTGCATCAGCCGAAGCCGGCGCAGATCGTTGGCAAGCTCACTGGCAAAGAACCGCATTTCACTGCGAATCCCTTCCTGAACCGCCCGGCTTTCACCCGCCAGCCCCTGGGCCATAAACATGAAAAAACTGCGATTGGCCTGAGCATGGGCTACAAATATACCCACTGACTCCTCGATCAGCTTGTCTGCCTGCAATACATTCCCCCTGGCCTCACGCATCATCCGGCGTAACACCAGCCCCAGCTCGTCCACCAGCTGCAGGCCCAGGTCGTCCATGCTCCGGAAGTGGCGATAAAATGATGTAGGCACCACCCCCGCCTGACGAGTCACCTCCCGGATACCCAGACTGGCAAAATGCCGCCCCTTACCCACCAGCTCCAGGGCTGCACTCATCAGTTTTCCCCGGGTTTCTCCCGGCCTGCGCCGTTGTTTGTCTGCCATCTTTTACCCGTACCGCGTTTATCAGGTTCACAAGTGTACACATTAGACCGTAGAAAAACCCTTCCAGCTTGTCATTTCGAGCCAACACTCCGGGCAGGTAATTGTTGAAAGTCAAACTTGTGTGTACAGTCGTACACATTAGTGAACACTATGTACACATAGACCCGTACAAGGCACCCGACAAACAAGGAGAACGAACATGCTGGCACGACTGACACAAACCAAGGCATTGCACTGGCTTGGCCGGCAATTACTGAACCGGGACGACCCCGCTGCCTGGCTGGACCCCCTCGCGGGTGCCATCAACCCGATGTGGGTACAGGAGTACACACCAGCCCGGGTAGAACGCATTATGGCCGAAACCGCCGGCACCAAAACCTTCGTACTCAAGCCCGCCAGCCGGTGGACCGGCTTCGAGGCCGGGCAGCATGTGAACATCTGTACCGAGATCGACGGTATTCGGCGCACCCGCACCTTCAGCCTGTCCAGCTCACCGGAGCTGTGGCACAAACAGGGCCTGATTACCCTGACCATTAAACGCCTGCCGGGCGGCCTGGTTACCAACTGGCTGCACGACTCCCTGAGCGAAGGCGATATCCTCGGCCTGGCCGATGCCTTCGGGGAGTTCCTGGTTCCGCAGCCCGCCAAACCCGTGCTGTTTATCGCCGGCGGCAGCGGCATTACCCCGGTTCTCAGCCAGCTGGAAACCATGGCCGCCAGCCACTACCCGGCGCCGGTTACCCTGCTGTATTTCGTGCGCACCGGTAACGACATTATTGGCCGGGAAAAACTGGAGGCCATCGCCGCCCGTTATCCCGGGCTGACCCTGAACATCATTGCCACCCATGAAGGCAAGGAACCCCGCTTCCTCTGCGATGCAGACCTGGAAGCGATTGACGGGCTGAAGGAACGCGAAGCCTACCTGTGCGGCCCGAAAGGCCTGATGGACCTTGCGACGGAATTGCTGCAGCAGCGTGGCCTGGCCGAATCGCAGATGCACAGCACGTTTTTTGCACCCCCTGCCCCGGCCGCCCTGGATAACGACCAGCTGGGTGGTGAGGTCAGCTTTACCCGCAGCAGCGTGGATGTGGGCTCCGAAGGCGATGCTAACCTGCTGGAAATTGCCGAAGCCGCAGGCCTCAAGCCCCGTTACGGCTGCCGCATGGGCATCTGCCACCAGTGCAGCTGCCGCAAGACCAGCGGCACCGTGGTTAACCGTTTGACCGGCAAGGTATCCGGCCCCGGCGAAGAAAGCGTCCAGCTTTGTGTTTCCGTGCCCCGCGGGCCGGTTCAGATAGACGTATAACCCAAAATTTTTGCGTTGCGGCCGGAGCGCCGCATGGAGAAAGCATTATGAAAAAGCTTAGCGAAGAACAACTGAACGGCCTCCAGCAAGACCTGGATGCCATCCGCGATGAAGTGCTGGCTGATCTGGGCGAGCGGGATGCCACCTACATCCGCAAGATTATCCGCCTGCACCGCACTCTGGAAGTGGGTGGCCGGGTGATGATGCCTTTTGGCTTCATACCGCCGGTCTTTGTAGCGGCCACCGCCAGCCTGGGTATCGCCAAGATCCTGGAAAACATGGAAATCGGCCATAACGTGATGCACGGCCAGTACGACTGGATGAACGACCCGGCCCTGAATTCCCAGACCTACGAATGGGACACCGTGTGCACCAGCGAATCCTGGCGCCAGACCCACAACTACGAGCACCACACCTACACCAACATCATCGGCAAGGACCGGGATTACGGCTATGCCGTGCTGCGCTTGGGCGATGATGTGAAGTGGCACCCGGGGCACCTGCTGCAGTTCGTGAACTACATCCTGCTGACGGTACTGTTCCAGTGGGGTGTGGGCGTGCATGAACTGGAGAGCGAGAAAATTCGCCGGGGTGAGTTGCGCTGGCGCGACAAGCTGCCGTTCCTGAAGGACTTCGCCCGCAAGGGTGGCCGCCAGGCCTTCAAGGATTATGTCTTCTTCCCGCTGCTGACCCTGCCCGTGGCCCCGATTGTGCTGGCCGGTAACGTGGGCGCCAACCTGATCCGGAACATCTGGGCATCCACGGTTATCTTCTGCGGGCACTTCACTCAGGATGCGGAAACCTTTACCGAGGAAGAGTGCGAAGGCGAGAGCAAGGGCCACTGGTACCTGCGTCAGCTGAGTGGCTCATCCAACTTTACCGGCGGCAAGTGGCTGCATGTGCTGAGCGGTCATCTGAGTTACCAGGTGGAACACCACGTATTCCCGGACCTGCCGGCCCACCGTTACCCGGAGATTTCCGCGAAGGTACAGGAAGTGTGCAAGAAGTATGACATTCCCTATAACACCGGCAGCTTTGCCAAACAGTACGGCACCGTGCTGAGCCGGATAGCCCGATTCTCCCTGCCGGATGCGGTCAGAACCCGCCTGGAACAGCGGGGAAGTGGCCAGCTTCAGGCAATCTGAAGCAGGCGCACCAACTGTGGCCGGTGCTGATCGCGGATCACATCGGCCAGGGTGTATTTATCGAGCACATCCAGGAACGCATTCAAGGCCTCACTGAACATGTGCTTGAGGCCGCACACCGGGGTAATCTTGCAGGCATTGTTGGAGGACAGGCATTCCACAATACTCAGATCCTGCTCGGTTTCCCGCACCAGGATTCCCACATTGATTTCGTCCGGGGACATGTGCAGGCGCATGCCGCCTTTCTTGCCGCGTACAGTCTCTATGTAGCCTTTCTTGTTCAGCTGGTGCACCACCTTCATCAGGTGGTTCTTGGAAATCTCGTAGCTGTCGGCGATTTCCTGGATAGTTGCCAGCCGGTCACCCTGTTCGGCCAGATAGATCAGAACCCGGAGTGAATAGTCTGTGTAACGGGTGATATGCATTTAATACTCCAAGGGGCCGTGCGGTTCAGCAGGACGGCCGGCTTATCAAGTAAGCGGCGATTGCCGAAAGACACAGGCCGGAAATTGTCAGTACCAGCAGGGGCGAGCCGAGCGCCAGCAGCATAGTCCAGCTCAGAACCATCATTCCCAGGGCCAGCAGTTTCGCTTTCAGGGGGATGGCTCGCCGTTCCCGCCACTGTTCAATGGCAGGGCCAAACGCCGGGTGCTGCTCCAGCCACAGGGCAAACGCCGGCGACCCTTTGCTGGCAAAAAAGGCGGCCAGCAACACAAAGGGCGTGGTCGGAAGCAGAGGCAACACTACGCCAGCTAACCCGAGCAATGCCGAGATATACGCAAGAATCCGGAAACCGGTTTTGTTTGGCTGTGCGGCCATCATGCGGGCCTCGTGACCGTTCATACCTGTATCCATTCTACCGTGATTAAGGAATAGGGTCTTGCTTTCAGTTTAGCGCCTATAACCTGCATAAAAAATACCCATTAATGGTTGTACGGTGGTAGCGGTGTTTATCCTTACCCAGGTCTCGGAATCTGTCTCAGGCTTTGCCATACTGCATCTATACTCATAACCATGTGTTGCAACAGGAATCCCCCAGATGCCCGCAAACCAACTGACAGACCGCTTCGGCCGCACGGTGAACTATGTTCGCCTGTCGGTGACGGATCGCTGTGACTTCCGTTGTGTTTACTGTATGGCTGAAGAGATGGTGTTTCTGCCCCGCAGCCAGATTCTCTCGCTGGAAGAGATTGCCCGGGTGGCCCGTAACTTTGTGGATCTTGGCACCGAGAAGATCCGCCTGACCGGGGGTGAGCCCCTGGTTCGCAAGGGTGTCCTGGACCTGGTCAGGGAGATCGGCAGTTACGGCCTGCGGGACTTCGCTATGACCACCAACGGCAGCCAGTTACCGCAGATGGCGGATGAACTGCGCCGGGGTGGGCTGCACCGCCTTAATATCAGCCTGGATTCACTGGATGCTGACAAGTTTCACCGTATAACCCGCACCGGCAAATTGAGCCAGGTGCTTGATGGCATTGAAGCCGCCCGGGAGGCGGGCTTTCGGGGTATCAAGCTGAATACGGTGGTGATGAAGGGCCGGAACGACGTGGAAGTGCCGGAACTGATCGAGTTCGCCCGGAAGAAGCAGCTGGATATTACCTTTATCGAGGAGATGCCGCTGGGGGAGATTTCCGAGCACGACCGTGGCCTGGCCCTGTGTACCAGTGCCGAGGTGCGGGATATTATCCGCCAGCGCCATGAGCTGATTCCCGCTACCGAGGATTCCGGCGGGCCTGCGCGCTATTACCGGATGGCGGACAGTCCGGTTCGGGTGGGTTTTATTTCTCCGCATTCCCATAATTTCTGCGACACCTGTAACCGGGTTCGGGTTACGGTGGAGGGGCGGCTTTTGCTGTGCCTGGGGAATGAGCATTCGATGGATTTGCGGGAGGTTTTGCGGGAGTTTCCCGGGGATGATGAGAAGCTTCGGCAGGCGATTATTTCGGCAATGGACTTGAAGCCGGAGCGGCATCACTTTTCTTCGGAGGGGGAGGTGCAGATTCTTCGGTTTATGAATATGACCGGCGGGTAAACCTTGGAGTGGGCGCAGGTGAGGGGGCGGCTTCCAAAAACCGCTCCTTGCGGCACCCCTTCGGGGTCCGGCCCACAATCACAGATTGTGGTCGCTCAGCTTTCGCATGAAGCTTCGCTTCATAAGCGCTCGGCTGAGCCCCTGTGGCGCTTCTGCTCCGCCATCCATGGCTCCGCACATTTTTGGAAGCCGCCCCCTCACCCGCGCTTTCGTGCTTTGGTGGCATAGTCCACAGAACAGACTAATCCTGTCACCCTGCTCTATCCTGAACTGTTTTTCCCTGTTTCTGCTTCAGTGGTCCATATTGTGACCGCTGTGGTCTTCTTCCATGTTGTGGTCGCCAGCCATTCCGGCTTCTTCCGCCATGTCCATGTCGTGTCCATCATGCATACCTTCCATGCCACCCATGTCGTGCATGGTCATGCCGGCGTTGAGGTGGTCCATGGTGATATCTGCGAAGGCGAAGACTTCTCCGCCATGCTCTGAGGCAAAGTCAGCGGCTTCGGTCTCGGTGGCGAAGGAGGCCAGGGTCGGGCCCATGGCGCCGGCGCGTTCGGAGCCGACGACGTAGAAGGCTTCACGGGCGTCGATCAGGTGGGTGTCGTCCGGGTGCTCCCAGTCGGTCTGGGCCATGTTGTGAACGTACAGGGTGTGGTCCCGGTTTTCGTTTTCCGGCTGCAGGAACCAGGCGAACATGTCTTTGGTGGAGCAGAACTTGCGGGTGTGCTGTTCGCGCTCGGTGAAGGCCTGGCCTTTGGGGCCCGGGAAGTTGGTGATGACCATGCCGCATACGTGGCATTCGTCGCCGGATTCGAAGTGGACGGGGTCGGGCTTGGCGACGACTTCCTGTTCACCGCCGGAGCAGCCGGCGAGGATGACGGCAGCCAGGGCGGCGAGGAGCCATTTGCTGAAGTGGGTTGTCATGGGTCAGTGCTCTCCGGTGAGGGTCAGATTCTTCGGTTTTTGAACAGTAACAGGGCGCCGCCCAGGGGAACGGCACACCATACCAGCAGGCCGAGCCACAGGCCGCCGGCGCCGATGGGCAGGTCGGAGCCCAGGCTTAGGACGCCGCTCAGCTGGCTGCTGTCGCCGAAGGCGACGATGTTGAGCAACCGGTAGATGTCGGTGGGGTTGAGCATCAGCAGCCAGGGCAGTAATTCGGGGTTGAGTTTGCCTTCGCTGGCCACCAGGACGCCCAGCAGCATCAGGTCAAAGATCAGGACAAAGAAGAACCAGATCGCCAGGGCCATGCCGGCGGCGACGGGCTTTTCGCTGACCCGGATGCTGACCAGGTACGCCAGGGCGATAAAGCCCCAACCCAGCAGGATAGTGGAGCCGATGAAGCGCCCCATGGCCACGGCCAGGGCGCCGATGCCGACGTCTTCTACCAGGACGGCAATGGCAATGCCCGCTACGCCAAAGCCGATCAGGGTGGCGAGGGCCAGGGTCAGGCCATGGCCCATGAATTTGCCCAGCAGCAGCTGGCTTTTGCTCAGCGGGTAGGTCATCAGCAGCAACAAGGTGCCGCCTTCTTCCTCACCGACGATGGCATCGTAGGCCAGCAACAAGGCGATCAGGGGGATCAGGAAGATACCCAGGCTGGCCAGGCTGGCGATGGTGGCAGGGGTGGAGGCGTAGCCTACCTGCCCGGAAGCGGCCGCGCCGAACCAGGCAATACCCAGTGCCAGGGTCGCGAAGACCACAGAGATTGCTACCAGCCAGCGGTTACGCAGGCTGTCGCTCAGTTCTTTGCGGGCGATGGTCCAGATTGCGTTCATTGGCTGCCTCCACGATGTGCCAGGCCGCCGGAGCCGATGAAGTGCACGTAGATGTCTTCAAGGCTGGGCTGGTGAATGCCCAGGTCGGCTACTTCTCCGGAGTTCATCAGGGTCTGGATCAGGGGCATTTTGTCCTGGGGCCTCACGTCTACCTGCAGTCGTCCGTTATCGGTTTTCATCATCAGGCCGGTGCTCTCCCCTGCCTGCTCAATCACTTTTTCGAGCGCAGCCAGGCTGTTGCTGGGCAACAGGCTCAGGGTAACCGGCATGTTGGCCTGCTGCCTCAGGGATGACAGGTCGCCGGCGGCTTTCAGGGCGCCTTCGGTCAGAATGGCGGCGCGGTCGATGTAGGGTTCAACGCCTGGCAGCACGTGGGAGCACAGGACAATGCCGGTGCCGTCGTCGCGCAGGTCGCGCAGCAGCCGGTACAGATCTGCGGTGGCCACCGGATCCAGGCCCACGGTGGGTTCGTCCAGCATCAGCAGCTTGGGTTTGCCCAGCAGCGCCTGGGCCAGGCCCAGTCGCTGGCGCATGCCCTTGGAGTAGGTTTTGGTGCGGGCGTCCATGGCATCACCAAGGCCCACCTGCTTCAGCAACTCCGGCACCTGGTGCAGGGGAGCGCCTTTGAGGCGGGCGAAATGGCTGAGAATTTCCCGGCCGGTCAGCTGCGGGTAGAACATCACGTTCTCCGGCAAGTAGCCAATATGCTGGGTCACGCTCGGGTCGCCGGCCTCGCCATCGAGGACTGACACTTTACCTTCGGTAGGCTTCATCAGCCCCAGTATCAGTTTGATCGAGGTGGTCTTGCCAGCCCCGTTGTGGCCGAACAGGCCGAGAATTTCTCCCGGTTCCAGCCGCAGGTCTACACCGTGCAGCACCGTCGCCTTGTCGTAACGGTGGCTGACGTTCTCAAGTCGAAAACAGCTCATCGGATCTCCGATTCCAGGTACTCGGGAATTCGCATCAGCGGATGGGGGTCACTCACACCGGCAGATTTCACTACTGGGAAGGCATCCTGCACCCAGCGCAGGGTGTCGACCGCGGGGCTGAACATCAGCACCTTGGCTTCCGGGTATTTCCACAGCAGCCGGTCCACGTTGTCGTTGGGCTCATAGGGGACATCGCCCAGACCGTCCTGGTTGCGGTCCCAGCCCAGGTAGTCACTCCAGAAATTGCCTTTGCCCTCTTTGGCCCAGGACTGGGTGCGGGTGGCCACATACTTGACCTGGCGCTCGTTGTTCACGAAGGCGTTGTCGAAAACTTCGTTGTCTTCCGAGCCGGCGGTCAGGTGAATGCCGATGTTGCTATCGGCAAACAGGTTGCCTTCGAAGGTGTTATACAGGGAGTTGTAGATAAACACCGCCTTGCCTTCGCCCCCGGTAATCATCACGTCACCGGTCTGACCTTCAGACACGCCCTTCACCACGTTACCCCGCAAGGTGGAGTTGGTGATGAAGTTCATCAGGATTCCGTAGTTCTGGTCGTCTTCCGAGCGGTTGTTGATAACGGTCAGGCGCTTGCTCTGCATCAGGGCATAGCCGGTGCGGGTACCCCGGGTAAGGTTGCCTTCCAGCAGGTTGTTCATGGAATACATGTAGTGGATGCCATACCGCAGATCCGTCATCACATTGTTGAGGATCTTGTTGTTATTGGCGGTTTCGATGTAGATGGCATCACGGGTCTGGCTGATGTCGTTGTCTTCAATCAGCGCCCCGGTGGTATTGAACAGGTGGATACCGTTGCCCCGGTCCTGGGACCGCAGGCTGATATCGCCTCGAATTCGGTTGTTGCGCACCGTCACATCCGGTGTCGCATCCAGCCAGATGCCGAAAGCCGGCCCCTGCAGCTGGTTGTTCTCGATGGTGGATCCCCTGGCTTCCCGGGCGACAAAAATGCCCGCGTCCAGTTCGTTCAGGTCCTTGCCCCAGTTGCGCACCGTGCAGCCGGATAAAGTGACTTCCTCGGCCAGGATATGCACAGCGTTGCCCTTGCCCCCGCCATCAATCACAGTGTCTGGCGCGCAGGACACAGTAACACCCGGCACCCTGACAGCCAGTGGCGAAAGTGTTTCGGGAGGAAGTTCGATGGCCGAACCCGGTTCCAGGTTATCAAGCTGCTGTTGCAGGTTCGCATGAGCGGCAAGCGATAAGAGAGCGACTGACAGGGCCACCCCATAACGCAGAATCTGGTACATCAAATGTTCTCAGAAAAAGGTGAAGGCAGGAGCCCCGAAACCGGGACTCCTTGCCAGGAGCAGTGATCAGGCCTTTTCGACCAGCATACGACCGCCCATTTCCATGTGCAGCGCATGGCAGAACCAGTTGCAGTAGTACCAGTACACACCGGGCTTGCCGGCCGTAAAGGTAACAGACGCTGTCTGCTGCGGGCTGATTTCCATGCTAACACCGTGGTTTACCATACAGAAGCCGTGGGTTACGTCTTCGATGGTATCCAGGTTGGTGACATACACCGTTACCTCATCACCTTCCTTCACCTTGAATTCGGTCATACCGTACTGCGGCGCAACGGAGGTCATGTAAACACGCACCTTGTTGCCGTCGCGGATCACCTTGTTGTCGGATTCCAGAGTCACACCGTCCTTCTCAGCCTGGGCACGACAGCTGGCGAAGTAGGGGTCGTTGCGCTCGTAGATCTTCTTGGTCTTGATCTGGTCACGACGTACCAGGATACAGTCGTGCGGCTCGGCATAAGTCGGGCCATCGTGAACCAGTTTCATTTCCTCGCCGGAAATATCGATCAGCTGGTCGTTCTCCGGATGGAGCGGGCCAACCGGCAGGAAACGGTCCTTGGAGAACTTGGACAGAACCACCAGCCATTTGCCATCGGCATCACGAGACTCGGTCAGCGAAGCGTGGTTATGGCCCGGCTGATACTGCACGTCCAGCTTCTGGCGGATGTAGTTCACCTTGTCGCCATTATAGTGCTTGATGGCATCGGCAATGTTCCACTTGCACACCTGGCTGTCGATAAACAGCGTGGTGTAAGCATTGCCACGGCCGTCGAAGGTAGTGTGCAGGGGCCCGAGACCCAGCTCCGGCTCGGCTACGATGGTGTCACGCAGCTCGATCTTGTCATCGAACAGGTCGTCCAGCTTGTCGATCTGGATGACCGAGGCGGTCGGAGACAGCTTGCCGTTGGCGATGAAGTACTTGCCATCCGGAGAGGTGTTCAGACCGTGCGGGTTCTTTGGTACCGGAATATAGCGGGTAAATTCAGATTTACCACGTCCGTCTACAACCGGAACGTCGGAATCGCCGATGGTCTTGAACTTGCCGGCTTTCACGGCAGCCGCGATACGCTCGATGTTGAACACGACGACCCAGTCGCGGTCGTTACGCATGGTGCCGGCCAGGTCCAGCGCCCGCTCGGAGTTGTAGCAGGTAGAGGCCGCGTACTTGCCGGTGTAGTCAGCATCGGTGTTATCCAGATTGCCGTCCACAATCACCTGCCAGGCCACTTCCATGGTTTCTGCATCAAGCGCGGTGAACATGGTGTAGCTGTTTTCCAGGCTGAAATCCGTGCCGTCGTTCGGCTGCGGAATTACAAACTCGGCGTTGCAGAATACGTAGTTGGTGCGCGGCACCTTCTGCAGACGCAGGCCATGGATCGCCTGCACGTTCGGAATGAAGGTGACCTTGTCCGTCTTCATGATATCCAGACGGATACGGGCTACCCGGGTGTTGGCCTTGTCGTTGATGAACAGGTACTTACCATCGTAACGACCGTCTTCCATGGAGATATGCGGGTGGTGGCAGTCGCCGTTCAGGTACTGCTGGTCGCCGCCAAGAATTTCCTTACTCTCGTTGGTGATACCCCAACCTGTAGCCGGGTCCACGTTGAATACCGGAATCCGCATCAGTTCACGCATGGACGGCACGCCCAGAACACGTACTTCACCCTGGTGACCACCACTCCAGAAACCGTAGTATTCGTCCAGTTCGCCGGGCTCGATGTAAATCTTGTTCTTGGCTTCCTTGGCGGCAGCGGCAAACGATTCACGGGTCATGATGGTTGAGCCAAGACCGGTTGCACCGGCTACGCCTGCGAGCGCCGCCGCGCCCATAAAGCGACGACGGCTCAGGCCGCCTTCCGGTGCCTCCTGCTTGTCCTTGATCAGATCATCTCTTTTTTTCATAGCATCCAACTCCGTTATTGGTTATGGCGGTTATTGCTTCTCATGGTTTTCCGGGGCCTTATGATTGGCTCCTCGGGACAACTCAGTTCACCTGCACCACCGGGATTTCTTCCGGGTGGCCGGGCGCGTTGTGACCACGGCGCTTGCCACGGCGCTTCACAATCAGCGGCGGGCACTTGTGGTCATCGAAATACGTCATCTGGCAATCCAGGCAGTAGTGACATTCCATGTAGTTGATATGCCCGTCCGGATGGATGGCCTGGACTTCACATTCTTTGTCGCAGAGGCGACAGGGGTTGCCACACTCTTTGCGACGCTTGAGCCAGTCGAATACCCGCAACTTGGTGGGCAGTGCCAGGGCAGCACCCAGGGGGCACAGGTAACGGCAGTAAACCTTACGGGTGAAGATATTCACCACCAGCAGCAGCGAGGCGTAGGTCACAAACGGCCAGCTACGGTCGAAATGCAGGGTGATAGCGGTTTTGAACGGCTCCACCTCGGCCATCTGCTCAGCGGTGGCCATGGACTCCAGGGACACACCGAACAGCACCAGCAGGATGATGTACTTGATCGCCCACAGCCGCTCATGCCAGGCAAACGGCACGGTGTACTGGGGCACCTTCAGCTTGCGGGCAATTTCGTTGATCAGCTCCTGCAGGGCACCGAACGGGCACAGCCAGCCGCAGTAAACCGCACGGCCCCAGAGCAGCACGATGCCGGCAACCACAGACCAGAGGATGAACAGCATCGGGTCGATCAGGAAGGTTTCCCAGGTAAAGCCGCTGATCAGGCTGTTCACAAAGGTCAGCACGTTCACAATGGAGAGTTGCCCCAGTGCATACCAGCCAATGAAGAACAGGGTGTAGACCAGGAAGCCATGGCGAATCCAGCGCATCATCTTCGGCTTCTGCACCAGCCAGTCCTGGAAGAACAGGATGAACAGCAGCACCAGAATACCGGCACCCAGCACCATCAGCTGGAACTCTTTCTGGTACCACACCTGCACCCACAGAGGTTGTTCTTCCAGCCATTCCTCTTCGGTCAGAACCGGCTCGGCGCGGGTGTAATACTGGTCCGGCAGCTGGTATTCCAGCGGGAATACCGCGAATTCGCTGTCCAGCGGGCCGGTCTGGCGCTTGACCGTCAGCTCCAGGGACCAGGGAGTACCCGGGTCAAACTTATGCTGCTGCCGGGCAATAAAAATGGCCATCTCGGAAAAGTCAGGCATGCCCTCGGCATAGACATCGCTGAGGCGGTAAAAGTCGAGATCCCGGAAGTTGAAGGTGTCACCAAACTGGCGAATCTGCACCCGGTCAAAGATACCGCCACGAACGTAGCCGGAACCTTTGAAGGAGTACTCACCATTGGCCATCACCGCGATGGCATGCTCACCGTCTTTCAGCTCGGACATCAGCCACTGGTACTGGCTCTCGCCCAGCAGGTTGCGGCCGATGGTGGGGGCATTCAGATAGGTGGCGTACAGGTCGATCAGCGGGTCATCCCGCTCATCCGGTGCGGCAGCTTCCACACCTTCAGCGGGGCCGCCCTTGAAAGCGTCGTCTACGGTACCGCGGGCCAGCAGCAGCCGGCGAACGGAACCATCTCCGGTCAATTCTTCCCAGGTCTTGTCCTGGATCGATTCGGTGTCTACTTCCGCTACCGGCGGGCGCTTGCTGCCTGCATTCACTTCGATCAGGCCCAGCTCGCCACCTACGCGGTGGGCGGTGCGCATGATCACTTCGTTGATCACCATCACGGTCACCGTGGCACCGGACAGGCCATCTACCGCCACACGGCGCTCGGATGACTTGCCACCTACCGTTACACGCTGGTCTGCTTTCAGCCCGGCGTACTGGTCAGTGAAGTCATGCATTTTTTGCTCGGGAATACCGATCAGCAGGATCGGTTCGTCGTGGTGGATAACCTTGGAGCCTTTGATCACCCCGTCGGTATCCAGCACCACCATGGCGTTCAGGGGCTTGCCGGAGTAGGCCGGAGTCTGGACAAAATCGATCGTCTGGTAGGCATAGCCCACCAGCTCTTCCCCGGCATAAAGTTCCTGGACGGCCCGGTTACCCTCAACCGGGCTGAAATCAGTCACCCCGGAAATGGCTCTCTCGATCACCTGGCGCCCGGCCAGCGGGTCGTATTCAGAGAGGGGTTGAGCGGAAACGGCGCTGGCCAGAAACAACAGCAAAAAAGACAAGGCAATCCGGGTGACAGCAATCACAAAGAATTCCCCAAACATGTTTGAATGACTACAAGGGTGGACGAGATTCCTGAAAAATCAAATACCTCTATGGGCATAGAGGCCCGAGGGCCTCAACCGGAATCAGAGACTCAGATCCATCAACCGCTGGGGGTCGGCGATGAACAGGCGGCTGCGATTAACCCGCACCAGCCCGCTGGATTTCAGGTCGGCCAGAATCCGTGAGAAGGTTTCAGGCTGCATGGCAAGGCGGGAGGCTACCAGGCACTTGGGCAACGGCAATTCCACTTCGCCGCCGTTGCGAGTTCCCTCCGGCAGCAGATCGATGAGATAGCGCACCAGGCGGTCACGGGCGCTCTGTACCGTCATGATTTCCAGGTCATGGAACCGGGTTACCGCACGCTGGGCATAGTGGCGCAGCGCAGCCTGTGCGTATTCCGGGTGCTGGGTGAGCAAATTCTGGTAGGCCTTCACCGGGATCATCAGCACTTCGCTGGATTTCAGCGCTTCGGCATAGCAGGCGTACTTGGGCGGGTCTGCATAGATCATCACCTCGGCAAAGCAGTCACCGGGCGCAAGGCTGTCCAGGGTGCGATCGATGCCGGAGGAGTCCAGGCGGTACAGCCGCAGCCGGCCGGAGATGACAAAGAAAAAATGGTGAGCCGGCATATCCTGGCGATACAGCAGCTGGTGATGGCCCAGGCGAAGCCGGCGGGACTGCTGGATCAGCCCGTCGAGATCTTCGTCTCGCAGAGTGCGGAACAAGGTGTGGTTACGGAGCGCATCAACGCCGTCCTGTTCGCTCAGGGTCTGGTTTACGGCTACCAGTACGGGCTTGGAGTATCGGTTGTCTGCAACTTGCATCATGGCCATCGGTGTATCCCCTGTGCATTTTCATGCATACAAAATCATTGTTTTAATACTAGAGGGTAGACACGCCGAATTCCCTCCCCCGATGGGGGTATCCGGGCAATTACCGCCTGACATTTGATCTAACTCAAATATTGATAAACGCGATGGCGGGTGCCTACCGCAAACATCAGCAGGCAAAGCCCTAAAAGACCGAACAACAGCATGAAAACCGCCGTGCGGATGCCCAGCCACTGGTTAATGGCACCAAAGGCCACGGGCAGCAGGAAGGCCACGGAGCAAGCGCTCACCAGCAGCAGGCCGGCAAACAGCGAGGCCTCGGCCCGGTTGGCCAGTATGACCTCCCGCTGCAAACTGCCCATGGCGCAGCCCAGGGCCACCCCCAGCAGGATTACCAACCCCCGTTCCAGGATAACCGGCAACGCGAAGTTGACCACGATATCCCCTTCCACCCCGCGGATGTGCAGGGTCATGGGCGGGTAGGACAACACAAACAGGGCGACCAGGCTGGCAATCAGTGCCAGGGCGGTCACCGGGGTACTGCCCAGCCGGTCTGACAGCGCACCGCCGGCAATCTGGGCCAGCGCGCCGGGAATAACAAACCACTGGGCCATGCGGGCACCTGCCCCCAGTTGCAAGCCGAACTGGGCAGAGAGAAAGTCCGGCAACCAGAGGGCAAGGGCGAAAAAGCTGCCGGCCACCACGCCGAAATACAGGCACAGCGGGAGCGAGCGCCCGTTACGCAACAGCTCGGATACTGGCCGGCCCGTGGAACGAGCACCCTCCCCGGCGCCGTACTGGCGTGCGTCCGTGAGTAGTAGCACCAACGCAATCACCAGCAGCAGCACAGTCAGGTAGGCAAGGGGCACTCCCTGCCAGGAGTAGGCCTCGTGGAACAGCGGAACCAGGTAATAGTTGAAGGCCGCACCGGTAACCCCGGCGCCAAAAATTCCGAGAACCAGCCCCAGCCTTTGCCGGCAATGGCTGGTCACATA
Organism: Marinobacter sp. bablab_jr003; assembly: GCF_016464245.1. Lineage (NCBI taxonomy): Bacteria > Pseudomonadati > Pseudomonadota > Gammaproteobacteria > Pseudomonadales > Marinobacteraceae > Marinobacter > Marinobacter sp. bablab_jr003. Next base: position 81,750 of record NZ_JADARC010000039.1, on the reverse strand, counting down.
ATGCAGGCCGGCACTGTAAAAACCGCCCGCCAGCCCAAGGCCCGCGGCCACAATCAGGTGTGCGGGGTAACTGTTGGCCACCAGCAGAAGCGCCATACACAAGGCCAGGCCGGTAAGGCAAAACAGCATGACTGCCCGGGCACCGAAACGCCTGGCACACAGGCCCGCCGGAATGGCCAGCAGTGCGCTGACCGCCATCGGCGCCGCCAGCAGCACTCCGAACTGCACACTGGACAGCGCCAGCTGGGCCTTCACATGCACGCCCGCCACCGCAAACAGCGTCCAGCAGCCGGCAGCCACCACAAAGCCTGCCAGTGCCAACGGCAATACCACCGCTAGCGAGGCCAGTTCTTCGTCGTCCTGTTCCGGAAGTGCGTGCATTTATTCACCCTGCAAAAGACCAATCCTCAGTCTCGGCTTTTACGTAGCGCAAGGTCAAAAGCTATGATGGGATACCAACTATCGGGGTAATTGACTATCCTCAAAGAGGTATCCCGAGTAGCGGCTTTCAGCCATAATCCGCCCGAAGCTGCCTTTTATATGACCATTATCCGGAACACCTGCTACGAATGACTTCCAGAAGCCCGCTGGTAAACCGACTGGCCGTTGCGATCGGCGCTATTGTTCTGACCGCTATCGTCAGCATGGCCACTACCCTCGGCATTTCCAGCAGCATCGAGGGCAATGCGACCGCCATCAACCAGGCCGGCGCCCTGCGTATGGCAGCATTCCAGCTTGCAGCCCGCTCCGCCACTACAGACCTGACCAACGGCGATGCCAGTATCGAAGCCCAGACAGCCAGTTACCAGAACCGGCTGGAAACCTCCGCCATTGTGCGCTCCATACCACGCAGCACCGACCACCCGCTGGCTCTGCAGTACCAGAAGGTCAAGCAGTTGTGGCTGACCCGGCTGAAGCCGGAAATCGAGCAGCATGAGGCCGGCACACCGCTGACCCCCGCTATCGTGGCGTCCATCGAACAGTACACCAGCGAAGTCGACCTGCTGGTTTCCATGCTGGAGCAACGCACGGAAGCCCGTATCGACCTGCTGCTGCTGATCCAGATCATCAGCATGATTTTTTCCATCCTGATTGTGATGGCACTGTTCCTGGACCTGAAAAACCGGGTACTCCGCCCGCTGCGCAAACTGATCCACATTGCCACTGCCGTGGGTGAGCAGGACTTTTCCCACAAGGCCAACCTGAAAGGCAACGACGAACTGGCCCGGTTGGGCCAGGCCTTTGACCAGATGACCAGCGAACTGGCTCTGACCTACTACGAGCTGGAAAACCGGGTACAACGGAAAACCGAAGAACTGGAAATCAGCCACTCCGCCCTGCAGGCCATGCACGTTGCCAGCCGCGGCCTGTTCGCCAACCACGACCTGTGCAGCGGTGCCATTCCAATCCTGCAGGAGCTGGAGCGGCTTCTGGGCATCGGCCCTATCCGCCTGTACCTGCATGAAAAAGGCTCACCAGAACCCATCGAGGCGGTAACCACCGCCACCAGCAAGCGCCCGTTCTACTGCCGGGACCACCACTGCAACGCGTGCCTGGTCACACCCGAGGTGTACGACGACCTGCCACTGGAAGGCAACGACGGCCGTCGCCTGTTGCTGCCCATCCGCACCCCGGGCCAGTTGCTGGGCACGCTGGAAGTCTGGTATCCCGCTGACAAGGGCTTGCCGGATATGTCACGCCGACTGCTGGAAACCATGACCGACCAGCTGGCCACGGCCATATTCCTGGAACGCCAGATTACCGAAGAGCAGCAACAAACCCTGGCTGAGGAGCGCACCGTCATCGCCCGGGAACTGCACGACTCCCTGGCCCAGTCCCTGTCTTACCTGAAAATGCAGGTAACACGGCTGCGCCGGCTCAATATCAGCGGTGACCAGGAAAAACTGCACAGCGAGATCCTGGACGAACTCAGCACCGGCCTGAACAGTGCCTACCGCCAGTTGCGGGAACTGCTGGCCACCTTCCGCCTGAAACTGGATACACCGGACCTGGCCAGTGCCCTGAGCAAAACCATCGATGAGTTCTCTGAACGGCTGGGCCGGCCGGTGGCACTGGAGTACAACCTGCCGCCCCAGACCCTGTCGCCCAACGAAGAGATCCACACCCTGCAGATTATCCGGGAAGGCCTGGCCAATGCCGTCAAGCATGCCGATGCCACCGACATTGCTGTAGAGGTCGTATTTGAATCTCCCAGAGTCTGTGCCCGTATCAGGGATAACGGCAAAGGCCTGCCCGGAGGCGGACAACCCGTGAACCACTACGGCATGGTGATCATGCAGGACCGGGCCAGGACTCTGGGCGGAACCGTAGAAGTGAAAAACCGGGAGGAAGGCGGCGTGGAAGTTGAGTTAACATTCGTTCCCAAAAGCCGGAACCTGATTGCCGTGCAGTCATCAACCGCCTGAACCGACAAATGCCTTAAACGAGAAAGAATATGTCTGAAACACCCGCAAGTATCCTGCTGATAGACGATCATCCCTTGCTGCGCCAGGGCATCAAGCAATTGATCAGCATGGAACAGGATATGGAAGTTGTCGGCGAAGCCAGCAACGCCGCCGACGGCATCCGGATGGCAACCGAGATAGAGCCCGACCTGATCCTGATGGACCTGAACATGCCGGAGATGGACGGCATTGAAGCCCTGAAAAGGCTCAGGGCCCAGAACATCAGCTCCCGCATTATCATGTTCACCGTTTCAGACCAGGAAGACGACGTGGTTGCCGCCCTGCGCGCCGGCGCTGATGGCTATCTGCTCAAGGACATGGAACCGGAAGACATGATCGCCCAGCTGCACCAGGCAGCCGTTGGCAAAATGGTGATCAGCGACCGGCTGACCACCCTGCTGGCCGAAGCCCTGCGCTCCAACAAGCCGCAACAGGCCTCGCGCCCGGATTTCGACAGCCTGACCCCACGCGAAAAGGACATCCTGAAACTGATCGCCGAAGGCCTGTCCAACAAGATGATCGGCCGCAAACTCGACATCAGCGATGGCACAGTGAAAGTCCACGTAAAACACCTGCTCAAAAAACTGAGCCTGCGCTCCCGGGTAGAGGTAGCGGTGTGGGCTGTGGAAGAAGGCCTGCACAAGGGCTGAGTTATATCAAATCACCCCCGGGTTTTTTGCTTTACTCTGGGCGGGTTTCTGACCGCCCGGAGTAAACCATGGCCTTTTCGCTACCCCCCATTGCTGCCCTGCACAGCCCCTTGCTGGATCAATCCCTGGCGGTGCTGAAAGAGTTCCTGCCCTCGCCGGCACCGGCCCTGGGCACCATCGACCGGTCAATCCCCATGCCTTTCAAACAGCTGGTCGCGGAAGCTCCGCTTAACCGGCTGTTTGCCGAGGCCATGGCCGAGGGGGAATTTGATGACTTCGAGGGCCGGCGAATCCGGCTGGAAGTAAACGGCGGCCACCCCGGGATAACCTTCGGTTTCTGGGCCGGGCGTTTGCGCATTGTCGACGGCCCGGGCGAAGCCACCATCCGTGGCTCCCTGGCCGCGTTCAAAACCCTCGCCGAGCGCAAGCAGGACCCGGACCAGCTGTTTTTCCAGCGCCGCCTGGTGATTGAAGGCGACACCGAACTGGGGCTGGCCCTGAAAAACCTGCTGGACAGCCTGGAATGGGATTTCAGCCCACGGAAACTGCTCTTCACCAAGTCCTGAACAAGCTCAGGCGCGGCTAAGCGCCTGCAGCTCGTCCAGCGACAAAAGGTCTGACCGGGACAACTGATCAAGCGCCGTTTTGCCCATCAGCGAAAGTGTCAGCTCGGTTTCATACCGGATATTGGTCAGCAGGTTTTCAACAGCCGCCTGACCACCGGCCGCCAGGGCATAGCCCCAGGGGCGCCCTATCAGGCAACCACTAGCCCCCAGGCACAATGCCCGGACAACATCCTGGCCGGTCTGAACACCACCATCCACCAGCACCTGGCATTCCCCGGCCACTGCATCCACCATGGCGGGCAAGGCGCTCAGTGAAGCCGGCGCGCCGTCCAGCTGACGACCACCATGATTTGATACCACAATGGCGTCGGCCCCGACCGCCACCGCCGAGCGGGCGTCCTCCGGCTCCATCACGCCCTTGATCACCAGCTTGCCCGGCCAGTTTTCCCGCACCCAATCCAGGTCTTTCCAGGTAACCGATGGATCAAACTGACTTTCGACCCAGGCCTTGAAGTCCTCAGGTTTACGCCCGGAGGGCACCACACTGGCCAGGTTTCCGAAGGTCAGCGGCTTGCCGCCAAGAGCAACACGGGACAGCCAGCGCGGATGGCCCAACAGGTCCGCTGCCTTGCGCAGCTTGCCAACGGCAGACAGCCCGCCGTTCATACCGTTACGGACATCCCGGTATCTCAGCCCCAAGCGGGCCAGGTCGACGGTAAACACCAGCACCCGATAACCGGCCTGCCAGGCCCGGCGCAGCAGGTCTGCGGAGAAGTTTCGGTCCTTCAGGACATAAAGCTGGAACCAGCGGTCTGTCTCCGGCGCAGCCTCGGCCACTTCCTCAACAGAACAGATAGACACCGTACTCAGGCAGAAAGGTATTCCTGACTGGCCCGCGGCCCGGGCAGCCTGGGTTTCGCCCCGGGTCGCCAGCATACCGGCCAGGCCCATGGGCGCCAGGCCCAGTGGCAATGACACCGGCTGGCCCAGTAACGTGGAGGAAGTATCAACCGCCGAGACATCCTGCATGACCCGCTGCCGGAAATGCCATTGGCCAAAGGCCTCACGGTTTGCGCGCTGGGTGGATTCAGAAAAGGCGCCGCCATCCAGGTAATCAAACAGCATGCGGGGTAAGCGGCGCCTTGCAAGCAGCCGGTAATCATCAACGGAGGCCGGAGCCAGCATGGAAAACTCCTGTTTTTATTGTGTTTGCTACGGAATTCTCTATAACCGCGTTCGCGAGCGCAAGCCTGCCAAAACAACCAGTCAGTTAACCGGCTTTTCCTCCTTCAACCCCATTTTCTTGAGGATCATCATAGCCGGGCACCACTTGGTGAACGATGACTGAATCAGGTTCAAGGCAATAAAGCCGGTGAACAGCAGCCAGTAGGGGCTCACATAGTGGGCGAGCAGTATGGAAATCAGGGTGAACACGCCTGCCATCAGGCGGAGTCCTTCGTTGATTGTCATAGCAAACCTCCTGAAGAAACTTGAATTACAGTTATACACCCGGGTGCCGGTCAGCGCATATCAAAAAACTCCCGATGCATCCGCCGGGCCGGCATACCCCATTTCCGGAACTGGTTGAACAGTGTATTGGCCAGCCCCACCGGGCCGCAGTACCACAGGCTGGCATTCTGCCAGTCGGGTACCGCATCCCGGATTTCCTCCGGCGTCAGCCGGCCTTCGGTGCGGCTGCATCGAATGACCAGGTTAACTCCCGCGGCTTCCGCATCTGCCCGCAACTTTGCCAGGGCCTCCTCGCTGACATCCGCGGTTGGATGGAACAGGTAAACGGTGCGATTGTCAGGACAACCCGCCAGGCGACCCATCCGGGCAATGAACGGAGTAATGCCGATGCCCGCCCCTACCCAGATCTGGGTGCGGCAATCATCTTCAAAATCAAAGCCGCCATAGGGCCCCTCCAACGTAACCGGCATACCCTCGCAGATCCGGCGGCTGGCCCGGCGGGTGTGATCCCCCAGTTCTTTGACCACAAACTTCAGGCACCGGGCTTCCGGGTTCCAGTCTGATGCAATGGTGTAAGGGTGCGGGCCTTCCGCAGCATCCGACGTGATAAAGGCAAACTGCCCGGGGTTATGGCCAGACCAACCCTGCGTTACCTTCACCAGAAACTCGAAAACTTTCAGGTCCGGATAGCGGGTGACCGAAACCACCTCCCCCGGTACCTTCCGAACCTTGCCCGGCCAGCCCACCAGCAGCAAAACGGCTGCAACACTGCCAGCCACAACAGCGGCCTGAGTCAGCCAGCCAATGGGTGCTGCCCAGTAATCAAACTCCATCAGGATAAAGCTGTGCCAGGCCAGGGGCAGGAACACCACCGCCAGCAATTTGTGGGTTTTACGGAACAGGTGATAGGAAAAAGCCTTCACCAGCGCCAGCACAATCAGCACGGCAGCCGCATAGAAGGCCCATTCACCCAAAGTTTCTGCCAGCCCCCGCTGGCCGCGGAACCAGGCTTCAAGGCCGGTGAGTTGCTGCCCGGCCCCTTTGCCGGCCGGCTTATCCAGCCAGCCCCAGCCCACCATCCACTTGGTGCCCTGCGCCCACCACCAATGCAGCGTGGCCAGCACCAGCGAGCCAATGCCCAGCCATTTGTGCAGCCGGTACACCTTGTCCAGGCCACCAACCCAACGTTCCAGAACCCGCAGCCGCAACGCCAGCACCAGGGCCCCCGCCATCATGACCACCGCCAGGATGCCGGAATACTGCACAAACACCGACCGGAACGGGAAGTAAGCAAACGGGCTCACCCAAAGGCTATCGGCTGCGAACCAGACAGCACTGACGACTGCAACCAGCCCCCAGAAAAACAACGGAATACGCGACATGGCAATTTCCTCTGCGTCGCCATCAACTAATAGCAAACTACGCTTACCACCGCTCGTAATGCTTGAGGTAAATCAAACCGGGTGATCTTTACACCACTTTTACCTACACCCTACTGCAGCTCGGCATCGAACAGGGGTGCATAGCCGCCAGTATCGATACCTAAGCGGCGGCGGTGTTGTATCTGGGGGTATTCAGGGGCTGGCGGTTCAGGCCATGGCGGTAATTCCACTGGTGATCTCGGTGGTGTTCGGCTTGCTGGTGTCCACCGTGCTGATCCTGGTGGCCTTGCCAGCGCTCTATGCCATTCTTGAGGATCTGGGTTGGGCCCGGAATAACGGGCCCTGACGCAAAAGGCCGGGTTCAATGCCCCGGCCTTTTGCTAGTGCTCAGGCACCTACCAGGTCCATGCCCGGCTTGCCATACCAATACCCGTTGCAGGGTGGTGCCTCTACCAGCTGCAGCGGGTCGGCGGCCGGCACTTGCCCCCGGCGGACCTGATCAAAACGTTTGACCACCTCGTCCATGCCCTGATGTTCCGGGCTCAGGCGCACGGTGCTCACCCCCATGCGTTCCATATCCGGTAACTCCCGCATCAGGTCATAGCGGGAACCGGATAGCGTGGAGATGCCGTTAATGCGGAACAACTCCTGGCTTTCCCGGGAACGCAGTTCCATGCCATCCGGATGCTCCAGGCAACGGAACTCGCAATTGTCCTTGGGCAGGTTGTAATGGCGGGCGGTAAAGCAGCGGGACGACCAGGCCAGCGGCAAGAAGCCCCAGGAGAACACTTCGGCAGGCAAGTCCAGCCCTTCAGCCTTCAGCTCGCTGATTAACTGCTCCAGGGTTTCCTTGCCCAGTTCCACCGGCAGGTTCCAGCCCTGCAAGCCCTGCCTGGCCAGGATCTTCAGGGTGGCCACGTTGTAGATGTTCATGGACGGGCCGGTGATAAACGGAATCTTGTTGCGGACAGCCACCTGCAGGGCACTCTGGTCGTTCGCTTCCACCAGGAATTCATCCTGTTCACAGAACCGGCGCAGACGGCGAAGGTCCGCTTCCGATTCGATCAGTGTAAGGGTGGAGAGCACCACATTCTTACCGCAGGCTTTCAGGTCCCGGGCCAGGTCCAGCCAGTCATCGGGCTTCAGCTCCCGGCGACGGGAGCACACCACCTCGCCCAGGTAGATGGTATCGACCGGCCATTCCGCGGCCTTGGCATAGAAATCAAACACGCTTTGCTTGGACCAGAACCAGAGGGTCGGGCCCAGGGATAGCTTCATCATGATGGATACAACCTTATTTCCACTTGCGATGGTAGGCGCCGATGGTGGTCAGGCCACCTTCGGAAAGGCCAGACAGGGTGTTACGCCAGGCATCCTCTACCGTGAACATGCCCGGGTGTGCTGCCAGCCCGTCCAGCGCCTGGCGCCAGGTGCGGGCCACGTCGGCAATGTAGGCGGGGCTGCGTTGCCGGCCTTCGATTTTCACCGCGCTGATGCCCAGTTCCTGCAGCTCCGGCAGGATATCCATGGTGTTCAGGCTGACCGGTTCTTCAATGGCGTGGTACACACTGCCTTCCACCTCAAAGCGGCCTTTGCACAGGGTGGGATAACCGGCGTTTTCACCGGGGCCGTAGCGGTCGATCAACACATCGTTCAGGCGCGACTCCAGCCCCTGCGGGGTTTCCTGCCAGCGCACGGCCTTGGCCGGAGAGCAGGCACCACGGGTGTTCGGGGATTCATCGGTGAGATAGGACGACAGATAACAACGGCCTTCCGCCATGATGCACAGGCTGCCAAAGGCAAACACTTCCAGTTCAACCGGGCTGTGTTTGGCGACACCACGTACCTGGTCCAGCGACAATACGCGGGGTAATACGGCCCGGCGGATATCGAAGTTGTCTTTGTAGAACGAGAGGGCCTCGTGGCTGGTGGCCGAACCCTGTACCGACAGGTGGCGGGGGATGTGCGGGTATTTGTTGGCGGCGTAGTCCAGCAGGCCCATATCGGCCAGGATGATGGCATCCACATCAATGGATGCAGCCCGGTCTACCGCGCCTTTCCAGTGTTCCCAGCCGTCTGGCTGCGGATAGGTGTTGATGGCGCAGAACACCCGGCTGCCTTTGGAATGGGCGTATTCGATGCCCTCCCCGGCGCGCTTCTCGTTGAAATTCAGGCCGGCAAACTGGCGGGCGTTGGTGCTGTCGCGGAAACCGAAGTAAACCGCATCGGCACCATTGTCCACAGCGGTTTTCAGGGCCGGCAGGCTACCGGCAGGGCAGACAAGTTCCATTACACTCCTCCACGTGGTGAAGGAGCTAACCTACTGCCCCGGGCCTGCCGGCGCATTGACCATTGTCAGACCGGGGTCAGATCAGGTCATCATCGTTGTTGCGGGCCTGGCGGACATCCCGGGCTACCGCGCCGCAGATCACGCCCAGCACCACCAGGGTGATGGCCGGCCACACCAGGATATAAGCACCGTAAACCAGTTCGTTTGTCATTTCGCACCCTCCGGAATCAGGCCGGCAGTGTCTTCACTGTCGGCGTCGTCATAGTCACCAACCCGTTTCTTGATCAGGTCGAAGTCAAAGCGTTCTTCCTTGCTGAGCAGGGTCATGGCGGTGCATACCACGGCACTGGCACCGTAGGCCGTCAGTGAAGCTACCAGCACCATGTAGTCCCTCAGGAACCCGGTGGCGAACATCAGCATAGCCACCAGTGTTATGGCACCGGCAACCAGTCCTGCCGCGCGGCCAAAGAAACCGAACACCATCATGCCGATCACCACGGCTCCGCCGACAGACGCCAGGACTTCGAAGGCCAGTACGGTCATACCGGTCATTTCCAGCAGCTCAAAGCGGGCAATACAGAACAGCGCCATGGCCACCACCACCGACCAGGTGAAGGCGGAATTGGTGACCCTGTCCCAGTAGCAACTGACGATCACCGGAAACACGATGGCACCCCAGAGTGCGCCGACGAACACCAGCATCACCAGGATATCCAGCGAGAAGCTGGCAAAGATCAGCCCCGCCACGGTAGCCACAATCATGGTGATGCGGCCAACCAGCATCATCACTTTCGGGTTTGGGTTGTCCTTGGCGATATTCTTGCCGTAGACATCCGCCATCATGATGGTAGACAGCGCGGACAGGTCAGAATCCGCGGTGGACGACAGCGAGCCGATCACCAGGATAAAGAACAGGGCCACGAAGAACGGCGACAGGTAGGTAGACACCATCTGCGGAATCAGGTTATTCATCTTGCCGTCGATGGGCTCTACACCAACCGACAGCGCCATCAGGCCAATCATGCCCAGGCCGATCACAATTGCACCGTAACCGATGGTGGCGGTCACGAAGGTAGACTTGATGTTCTTCTCGCGCACCGCAAACAGGCGCTGGGAAATGGTCTGGTTACCGATGGCATAGGCCAGAACCGCCACAAAGAAAGGTGCGCCCTGGTTCATGATGGCTTCCACCGAGAACAGGTTGGCCTGCTCGTCGGTCATCTTGCTCAGGCCTTCCACCATGACGCTGGGGCCGCCTGCAGAGTAGAGAACCGCAGGGATAATAATGATGGCAATCGCCATTAGCGCCACCAGCTGGGCAAAGTCGGTAAACACCGAGGCCCGGAAACCGGACGTCAGCGTGTAGGCCAGCACGCCCACACCGGCCACAATCACACCGGTTTCGAAAGACAACGGCGACAGCACCGACACCAGCGCACCGGCGGCCGTGAAGTTGACCATCAGGCTGATAATGCTGCCCAGCACGTTGGACCCGGCCAGGATCAGCTGGCTGGAAGAACCATGACGGGCGTGGATAAGCTCACCCAGGGTATGGCCGTTGGGGGCCAGTTTGCGGAACCGGCGGCCGAAGGGGTAGATGAACAGGATCATCAGCGCGCCCCAGAGGCCATAATGGATCGGCCCGGACACCCCGTAGGTGTACCCGGAGGTAGCTGCCGCGTAGAAAGACGCGGCCCAGATCCAGGTGGCGGTCATACTGGCCGCGCCCATACCGAAACCGACATGGTGGCCGGCTACCATAAAGCCGGAGGTATCTTCTTTTTCCTTGCGAATCAGCAAGGTAAGCAGGTAGGTACCGCCGTAGAAGGCGGCAAGCAGTAACAATACGGTGATTGTCGAAAATTGGGTAAATCCGTTCTCGTTCAAATCTCAACCTCTGTTCAAAACGACAGAAACCCACCGGCAGTCTGCAACGCATAGGTTGCTCGCCAGGGTGGAGCCATTCGTCTGGAAAGTCCGCGCACGCGGAGGTGTTGCAGCGGGGCAACGGGGTAACGAAAGCTGGGCAGGGGCGCCCGGAGGTCAGACTTGCTAAGGGAAGCTCAGATGGGCCAACAGGCCACGAAAGTCTTTAGATGTCATGGTATTTTCTGTCCTCTTCACCACAAATAGAAACAGCCCGGAGGAGGGAGCGCCAAACCATACGCATTTGGCACTCCCCAGTCCAGTCTTTAGAGGACAGAATATTAGTGTACGATCAGATAATCCGTGAGAACCGCTGGCTGGCGCCCTCTTTACGGTACAGATCGAAGATCTGGCAAATGGCCCGGATCAGCAGCCGTCCGGCCGGCTGAACCTGCAGCACGGAACCGGAATCCGCAATCAGCTCGTCCTGGATCATCGGCTTCAGGCGGCTCATTTCATCCGCGAAGTAGCGGTCGAAATCTTCGTTCCATTTATCGGCAAACTGCTTGCGATCCAGCCGGAACTGGCAGATCAGCTGGCCGATCACCCAGCGGCGAATACGGTCGTCGCGGGTCAGGCCTACGCCACGAATAATGGCCAGCTGGCCGGCATCGATGGACGCTTCCCACGACGGCAGGTCGTGGTTGTTCTGGAAGTAGGCATCGTCGGTCTGGCCGATAGCAGACACACCCAGAGACACCAGGTCGCAATCAGAGTGGGTGGTGTAACCCTGGAAGTTCCGGTGCAGGCGGCCTTCGCGCTGGGCCACTGCCAGGCTGTCGTCCGGCTTGGCGAAGTGGTCCATACCGATGTATTCGTAGCCGGCTTCCAGCAGGCGATTGATGGTGTTGTGCAGAATGGTCAGCTTCTGCTGCGGGCTCGGCAGGGTGTCAGCCTGGATACGGGTCTGCGGGTAGAACCGGTCCGGCAGGTGCGCGTAGCTGAACACCGAGAGGCGGTCCGGAGACATCTCGATCACCGACTCCAGTGTTTCGGCAAAGCTTTCCGGAGTCTGGTGCGGCAGGCCGTAGATCAGGTCCAGGTTGATGGAGCGGAAGCCGATACGGCGGGCTTCGTTCAGCACTGCTTCGGTCATCTCCCGGGGCTGGATGCGGTTCACCGCTTTCTGCACTTCCGGGTTCACATCCTGCACGCCCAGGCTGATGCGGTTGAAGCCCAGTTCCCACAGGGTCGACAGGGTATCTTCGTCCACTTCACGGGGGTCGATTTCCACGCTGTAGTCCCGCTCATCGCCAGACTGCAGGTTAAACAACTCACCGTAACCAGCCATCAGGTGCTGCATCACATCCCGGGGCAGGAAGGTGGGTGTGCCACCGCCCCAGTGCAGCTGCTGGACGGGCCGGTCGGCACCGAACAGTTTCGACTGAATGGCCGCCTCTTTCAGTACCCGCTCCACGTAAGGCATGGCCTTGTCGCGCTTCTTGGTAATCACCTTGTTGCAGGCGCAGTAGTAGCAGAGGTGCGCACAGAACGGCAGGTGGGTGTAGAGCGAAATTGGCCCGCCGGAGGCCTTGCTGCGGCCTGCCGCTTTAACCATGTCTTCAATGGAGTAATTCGGGGTGAACTCCACCGCCGTGGGGTAAGACGTGTAGCGGGGGCCACTCAGGTCATAGCGGCGGATAAGCGCCTCGTCCCAGATAAAAGCGGGCAGGTTGTTTTCTGCAGCAGTATCAGAAGCCATAGTAAAACTCTAACGTCGAATAGGATTGGCAAGCCGGAAAGCGCGGATTATGCCTGACCGGCGACAGTCACTGTTTGATGCGAATCAGCTGAGTGTACCAGCTTAACCAATGAACCACCCTTGCGCCCATGGCGTATTCTGCCTACCTCTAAAGGATAAACTCAGCCGGAGCCCGACATGGCCAATCTCATCCTGATTCTGGGCGATCAGCTCAGCCCCCGACTCTCTGCCCTGAATGGCGCAGACAAGGAAAACGACCTGATCGTGATGGCCGAAGTCCACAGCGAAGCCAGCTACACCAACCACCATAAGAAGAAGCTGGCATTCATATTCAGCGCCATGCGGCACTTTGCCCAGGAGCTGGAACGCGAAGGCTGGCGGGTGCATTACCAGAACTACCACCCGGACAACCCGGCACAATCTCTTGAACAAGTGATAGCGGAGCTGGCCCGGGAACACCGACCGGAACGCGTGATCACCACGGAGTGCGGTGAGTGGCGTTTACACAACCAGGTCAGCCAGTGGCATAAAACGCTGGGCCTGAATGTCGAAATCCGCCCGGATACCCGCTTCGTGTGCGCCATTGACGAGTTCGCGCGCTGGGCCGAGGGCAAGAAACAGCTGCGCATGGAGTTCTTCTACCGGGAGATGCGCAAGAAAACCGGCCTGCTGATGACGCCAGATGGCCAGCCCGAAGGTGGCCACTGGAACTTCGACGCCGATAACCGCAAGAAATGGACCGGCAAGCCTCCTGCCCCGGCTCCGTTCCGGGAGGAACCGGATGCCATCACCACTGACGTAATCGAACTGGTGAACGAGCACTTTTCGGAACATTTCGGCACCACAGACGATTTCCACTACGCCGTCAACGCCGAACAGGCCCGCCAGGCCCTTGGCCACTTTATCGACTTTGCCCTGCCCTGCTTCGGCAACTACCAGGATGCCATGTCAGACAACGAAGACTGGCTGTTCCACTCCATTCTGTCGCCCTACCTGAATACCGGGCTGCTGGAGCCGATGGAGGTTTGCGAGGAAGCGGTACGGGCCTGGCACGCCGGCCGGGCGCCGCTGAATGCGGTGGAAGGTTTTGTCCGCCAGGTCATCGGCTGGCGGGAATTCGTGCGCGGCATCTACTGGTTGCTGATGCCCGGCTACGCCCGGGAAAATCGCCTGGGCAATACCCGGGAGCTGCCCTGGTTCTACTGGACCGGCGACACCCGGATGCGCTGCATGCACAAAGCCATCGACGCCACTGCCCGCAACGCCTATGCCCACCACATTCAGAGGCTGATGGTTACCGGTAACTTTGCCCTGCTGGCCGGGGTGAGACCAGAAGCCATCTGTGACTGGTACCTGGCGGTGTATATCGACGCCTTCGACTGGGTAGAGCTGCCCAACACCCTGGGCATGGTGATGCACACCGATGGCGGCTACCTGGGCTCCAAGCCATACGCCGCCAGCGGCAAATACATCCAGCGCATGTCTGACCACTGCCAGAACTGCCACTACCGGGTGCAGGACGCCACCGGCGATAACGCCTGCCCGTTCAACAGCCTGTACTGGCACTTTATTGACCGGCACCGGCAGGATTTTGCCAACAATCCGCGCATGACCATGATGTACCGGAACTGGGACAAACAAGCCCCGGAACGCCGGCAAGCGATTCTGGCCCGGGCCGACGAGCTGTTAAAGGACATCGAAAACCTGTGAACCGGGGCCCCGCTGCCAGCAGAAATATTGGGCAATCACTGCTATGCTTCTGGCACTTTTCACAAATTGGTCACAGGGATGCTCGCCAAACTATGCAGATTCGGTCTCTGACAATCGGATTGTTTCTGGCTGTGGCTGCCGCCCAGGCGGCAGCGGACCATCGGGTTTACACCCTCTATACCTTTCATTCCCCGCCCTACCAATACGCCAATGAGACACCGAATGGCCCGGAGGTTGGCGGGGAAACCGCAGACACCATACGCTGCGCCATGGAGCAGGCCGGAGCCCATACCCAGATCAGACTGGTCCCCCAGAACCGCGCCCTGTATTCGCTGAAGCGCAACCTGGTAGACGGCTACTTTGCAGTCGACCGCTCACCGGAGCTGGACCAGAGCGCCTGGGCAAGCCACCCGGTTGCACTGGAGAAATGGCACTGGTTCTACACCGGCGAGCAACCGGTACCTGAAAACGCCCGCATTGGCGTGGTGGGTGGCAGCAATGAAGAACTCTGGCTGAGGCAGCAAGGGCTCGAAGCCTTTGTTGCTGTGGGCAGCGCCAGCCAGTTGCCGGCATTGCTGAAACGAAAACGCATCGACCTGGCCCTGCTGGACGAGCGAGTGATGTCCGGACTGCGGGAAAAGCAGCCGGAGCTGCATCAGGGTATTCAGCACACCTTTCTGCGCTACGCCCCGCTACACCTGTACCTGAACCCGCAATTTGTCACCCGGCACCCGGATTTCATGAATCGGTTCAATCTGAGCCTGCCCGCCTGCATGGGCACCCAGACACAGTTATCCGGCGAGGAACACCAGCAGGTAACCAGGATAGCCGGAGAACTGGCCCGCAGCCTGGCAAGCGAGGTAGACCTGCAAAGAGCCCTGCACCAGGGCAGCCACTACAACACCTTTACTGACATCCTCACCCAGGACACCGTCTGGCAGGCACTGGCCCCGGCCAGCATGACACCCCTGGCCCGCCAGATCCTGGAACTGCCAGCCTCCCGGGCCCTGGCACACTGGCAGTCGAAGCAAGCCCCTCTGGTTACCGAGATTCTGTTGATCGACAGCCAGGGTGCCCTGTCAGCCATGAGCCAACTGTCCTCCGATTACTGGCAGGGGGATGAAGCAAAGTTCCAGGACCTGGTTGAAGAAACCAGTCAGGGCTTAACCCGCAGGCAAGACTTCTGGGTATCCCCGATTCGCTACGATGCATCCACCAGCCGGTTCCAGGTGATCGTCAGCTTTCCCCTGCCGCTGGACGAGCCGAACAACGGCGTAGAAGGCGTATTGTCCATCGGGCTTGCCATCGAAGAAGCCCTGAAAGGCGCCAGCGATTAGGGCGGGCCTACCTCACAGGCCAGCACCAGCGCCCAGAACTCCGAGAAATCATTCACCACCACATCCGGTTTGTCCGGGTGTTTGTGGGTGCCCGGAAAAATCCGGTTCAGCCAGGGCAAGTCCCACTGGGCACCGTTAAAGAATACCGCCGTCATCCCTGCCCGCTTGGCCGCAATCACATCCGTGGTGGAGTCTCCCACGTACCAGACGCTGGGGTCCGGCGGGTAATCCAGCTTCTGTACCGCCAGCAACAGCTGGTCCGGGTGCGGCTTGCGCAATGGGGTGTCGTCTCCGCATACATCCACCTCAAACAGGTGGGTCCAGCCGGTGTCTTCCACCGCTGCCAGTTCGTGTTCGAAGAACTCCCGGTCCCGGTTGGTAATCACCCCCACCTGTATCCCCAGCCGGTGCAATCCCTCCAGCACATCCCTTACACGGGGTTCGAACGCTTTCACCGTGCCGTAGTGGTTACGGTAATGATGGTTGAAGGCCTTGTGGGCAAGCTGTTTGGCGTCCTGATCATCGCCGAACAGCACTTCAAAAATATCCGTGCGGGAGATTTTCCGGTCTGCCTTCACTTTCGGGTGTAGCTTGGCAAATTCGCGCACGTAAGCCACCAGCCGCGCATCTTCCGGGGTCTTGCTGTCTTCCGGCGCTGCCATCCGGTCCATCAGTCCCAACTTGTGGAACTCCGGCAACATGTCGTCCACGGCGTGGTACATGGCATCGAGGGTATCCACCAGCGTGGCATGCCAGTCGAACAGGATCACCGCCGGGCGAATCAGTTTCACCACCGCCGGGTGCCAGTCCGGCTCGATCCGGGGCTCCGGTCGCTCCGGTGCCGGGAAAGGCTTCGGGCGCACTTCTGCCGGGCTGGCGCTGAACGCATCCGGTTGCTCCCGCTCCAGCAGCGCCATCAGGTCCATCAGGTCTTCAAAGCTGTCCAGAACGGCGGCCGGTGCATCGCGCCTGGTGAACCAGCTGTCGATACGTTCCGGCTCCCAGCAAGCGCCGTTGTAGAACACGCCAGACACCCCCGCATGGTGGGCGGTGAGCATATCCACATAGCTGTCGCCGATGTACCAGGCCTTCTGGTCTGCCGGCAGCCCCAGTTGCTCCAGCACCTTCAGGATCACTTGCGGGTCCGGTTTGTATTCGGTGACATCGTCGGCACACACGGTGGCGTCAAACAGGTTATGCCAGCGGCCTTCGTCCACCATATCCAGTTCTTTGTCCAGGAACTCCCGGTTACGGTTGGTGGACACCGCCAGCTTGATGCCCATGGCCTTGAGGGCCGACAGGTACTCGTAGGCACCGGGCTGGAACGGCCTAACCCGGCCAAAATACTTTCGATAGGCGTTGTTGTAGGCCTTGTGCGCCTGCAACTTGGCCGCCTTGTTGTCGCCGAAGATGGCGTTGAAGACATCCGTGCGGGACACCCGGCGTTCCGCCAGAATGCGCGGGTGCAAGCGGCGAAAGATGCGGATGTAGCGTACCAGCCGGGCGTCGTCTTCGGTGCGGCACTGGTCTTCCGGCAAGAGCTGCTCTACCAAACCCAGCTCTTCAAGCTGGGGCAGCATCTCCTCCATGGCACTGAACATGGCATCGTGGGTGTCCACCAGCGTGCCGTGCCAGTCGAAGATAAGGACAGATGGGGGCTGCAGTCCTTCGTTCAGTTTGGTCATAAGAAAACCTTTGCCGTTTCAGTCACGTATATCCATCAAACTCCATACCCTCAGTAAAAACCAAAAACCCCGGATGCACAAAAAACCACACCTGCCCGAAAAAACCTGCCCGGTCTGCCAGCGCCCCTTCACCTGGCGCAAGAAGTGGGCAAAAGACTGGGACAATGTTCGCTATTGCAGTGAACGCTGCCGCCGCGCCCGGAGCACGCAGCCATGACCACAGTGGTCTGGTTCAAGCGGGATCTACGCACCCGCGATCACGCCCCGCTGATGGCCGTAGCCAGCTATCAACTCTGACTGCACTGGCGTGATCCGGCCCTGCACCTGGCGCGACTGTTCACCGATTTCGAGCCGGGCATTCACTATTCCCAGGCCCAGATGCAATCCGGCCTGACCGGCATCAATGCCCTGCGCATCTATAATCCGGTGCTGCAAAGCCAGAAGCTGGACCCGAACGGCGAATTTATCCGGCGCTGGATTCCCGAGCTGGCTGGGGTGCCCCGGGAAATGATCCATACTCCCTGGTTGATGACGCCTACCCAGAAAGCGAAGTTCGGCGGCAACACCTACATTGCCCCGGTGTGCGACCATGAACAGGCGGCCCGGGCAGCGCGCAAGGCGGTGGGCGACTTCCGAAAACAACACATAAGCCGGGAAGAGACTGGCCGGGTGCTGGACCGCCACGGCAGCCGCAAGGGGCCGCACCAAACACGGCCGAAAGCGGCAGCCAAGCAGACACAGGACAACCAGCTGTCTTTATTTGATTAAATCACTCAACGGAAAAACAACAAACTCCAAGTTTGTTTACCGCCCTCTCTGGCTCTGCGCCTGGTGCTCCAGCATTTGCTCCATCATCAGTTGCATGTGCTCCATACGCTGCTCCATCATTTCCAGGCGCTGTTCCGGATCCATACCGGCACCGCCGGAACGAGGGCCCATACCACCGGCCTGGCCTTTGGGCTGGTTACCCATGCCCTGGCCACCATCCGACGGCCCCTGGCGCTGTCCCATCATGCCCGGGCCTGCGCCTCCACGCATCAACTGCATATGCTGCTGCATGGACTCCATGTGTTGCTCGCGGATACGCTGGCGCTCGGCGTCGGACTTGGCGTTGCGCATTTCCTGCATCATCTCCTGCATCTGAGACATGTTCTGATGCATTTGCTGCATCTGCTCCTGGTTCATCATGCCACCCTGATTCATCATGCCTCCACGGGGCATTTGTCCAGAGTTGCCCTGGGCAAAAGCCAGCAAGGGGGCTGACACCAAAACGGAGTATGCGACTATTCGTGTAAACCTGTTCATGAGATCCACCTCTTCATCATTATTGATGAGCATCTCTTACAGTTAAGACCATGATCCTTCTTTGTGTAAACTGTCTTGACCCTGCAGTAACTAACAGGTTTTCTAATAGGATGACCCGATTCATGAACCGGAGCTATGAATGAGCACTTCCTGCAACAACTGCTGCAGCAGCAGTAAACCTACAGCAGGCGAAACGGCCCGGAGCGATATCAATGACGCGTCCGGCGATTGGCTGAGCACTTACCGGATTCCCAAGATGGATTGCCCCTCCGAAGAGCGGATGATTCGCATGGCGCTGGGCGGTTTCAGCGCCGTTCAGGGCCTGTCGTTCGATTTGCCGGGCCGCACCCTCGAGGTACTGCATAACGGAGAGGCCTCGCCAATTACCGACAAGCTCTACACCCTGGGGCTCGGAGCGGAGCTCCGGGATACCCGCAAGGCCAGCACGGAAGCCATTCAGGCAGCTGCCGCTTCCGGGGCAACCCAGCAACAGGAAGCCGGCACGCTGTGGGTCCTGCTGGCCATCAATGGCCTGATGTTCGTGTTTGAGATGGTGATGGGGTTGATCGCCCAGTCTGCCGGGCTGATAGCAGATTCGCTGGACATGTTTGCAGATGCCGCAGTCTATGGCCTGGCGCTTTACGCCGTGGGCCATGGCGTGAAGATGCAGGTGCGGGCAGCCCATGTTGCCGGCATTTTGCAGCTTATCCTGGCGCTCGGGGTGTTGCTTGAGGTGGGCCGGCGGTTTGTCTTCGGCAGCGAGCCGGAGTCCACGCTGATGATGGCTATCGCGGTAGTCGCCCTGATCGCCAACACCGCCTGCCTGCTGCTGATTTCCCGGCATCGTGAAGGTGGCGCCCACATGAGGGCCAGCTACATCTTCTCCGCCAACGATGTGATCATCAACCTGGGCATTATTGTTGCCGGCGCGCTGGTGGCCTGGACTGGCTCTAACTATCCAGACCTGGTCATCGGCACCATTGTCGGCTTCATTGTACTGAGCGGAGCCCGGCGCATCCTGGCCCTGAAGGGCTAAGCCTCCGCCCGAACATTCCCCGAACGAGGAAACCATGCACAGCCACGACCATAGCCACGGCCACGATCACAGCCACCAGTTCGACACCCACAACCGCGCCTTTGCCATTGCGGTGATCCTGAACACCCTGTTTGTAGTGATTGAAGCGGTGTACGGCGTGCTGTCCGGCTCCCTGGCGCTGATTGCCGATGCCGGGCACAACCTGAGTGATGTGATGGGCCTGCTCCTGGCCTGGGCCGCCAGCTGGCTTGCCAGCAAAGCGGCCACCACCAGCAAAACCTATGGCCTGAAGAAAACCACCATCCTGGCAGCCTTGTTCAATGCCCTGATTCTGATTGCCGCGGTGGGCGGTATCACCTGGGAAGCCCTCCAGCGGCTCGGCAATCCGGGAGAAATCGCGGGCCTTGTAGTGGTTGTGGTGGCCGGCATCGGCGTGGTGATCAACGGCATCACCATGATGCTGTTCATGAAAGGCCAGAAGGGTGACCTGAACATTCGCGGGGCCTTCCTGCATATGGCCGCCGTTACTGCGGTATCGGTCGGGGTGGTGATTTCAGGCACGATACTGATGTTCACCGACCAAGCCTGGATCGACCCGGTGATCAGCCTGGTTATTGCCGTGGTGATCTTCCTGGGTACCTGGCAGTTGCTGAAAGAATCTATCAACCTGGCGCTGGATGCCGTTCCCAGGGGAATCGACCCGGCTGCCATGCGCGAGCACCTGGAGCACCTGCCCGGCGTGCAGTCTGCCCATCACCTGCATATCTGGGCCCTGAGCACCACCGAGAATGCCCTGACGGTGCACCTGGTCAAGCCGGACCCGGAAGGCGATGACGAAGCCATCCACCAGGCCTCGGCCATGCTGGCGGCCGAGTTCAACATCCATCACACCACCATTCAATGGGAACGGGGCTGCGCCCCTTGCCCGAACGGGACAACCCACTGAACGGATGGCCTAGAATGCCAGAGAGATCATCACCGGGATAAACGCCAGGCCGAACAGCGTCGTCAGCAGCACCGTGCCCGCGGCTTGCCTGGGCGAGGTATCCAGCAGGGTCGCAATCACCACCGTGTTGGCCGCGATCGGCGTGATGGAAATCAGGAACATGGCCTGGTGCACAGCCGGCTCGTAGACGCCCAGAATCGTGGAATCGACCCACCAGAACAGGATCGCCACCAGCGGCCAGACCACAAACTTGCCGAAAAACGCCAGCGCCGTGAACCGGACGTTACCCGCCAGCCCCCGGAAGCTGGTAATGCTCATGCCAATAATCATCATGCCCAGAATGCTGTAGGCGCCGCGCAGGTTGTCGAACAACGGCACGAAGATGTCCGGAATGCCCACCCCCGCCAGGTTCAGGGCCACGGCCGCCAGGAAAGCGTACACCGAAGGCAGCTTGAGCACCCGCCAGAGCGCATCCTGGATACTGTATCGGCCCCGGGCCGCCAGGTAGAAGCCCACCGAGTTCTCGAACAGGGTGGTGCCCAGCATGCACACGATATAAAGCCCCAGCCCTTCTTCTCCGAACAGCAGCAGCGCCACCGGCACCCCGAAGTACCCGGTATTACCGGAACCCACACACAGGGGAATGATGTTGGCACTGCCATCGGTCAGGACTTTCCTCGCCAGCTTCAGCTGAACAATGCCCAGTAACGAGGAAATTCCAAACACCAGGAACGGCAACAGGATGACTTCCGGCGACAGCGGCGCCGCCATAACACCGGAAAACACCACAGACGGCGTGACGATGTACAGCATGATGCCGGCAATATGCCGGCCGCTGGCTTCCAGGTAACGGCCGGCAATCCAGCCCAGCCCAACCGTGACGTAGAGCGGGATCAGCTTGAAGAAAAGAGCAAACGCAGCGGCCATCGACACTCCATATGGACAGATTGTTTACAGACAGGACGGCGGCGCAGTCTATCACCTACCCATCTGGAGGTAACTCCCCGGCGCAATAGAGAAACATCGGGCATTCTTTGATAATCATCAACAGCATTAGGAATGCATCTTTATATCCTAGTGGGGCAGTCAGGTATTTGAAACAACCAAGGAGAGAGACCAATGGCCGAGCGCTTTACCAAAAGCATGGCCAGGAACATATATCTGGGGGGGAGTGCATTCTTCGTCCTGTTGTTCCTGGCCCTGACTTTTGACACTCAGCTGCGAGCTATGCCCGAGCGGGATAACCGCGACCAACTGACCGAGCAGGTAGTCAGGGGCAAACACCTGTGGGAGAACAACAACTGTGTTGGCTGTCACTCCCTCATGGGCGAAGGTGCTTACTTCGCTCCGGAACTGGCTAACGTATTCGACCGCCGTGGCGGTGGTGATACCGAGGTCTTCAAGTCCTACATGAAAGCCTGGATGAACGCCATGCCCACCAATATCCCGGGCCGGCGCCAGATGCCTAACTTCAATCTGAGCGATTCCGAGATCGAAGACCTGGCCGCCTTCCTGGAGTGGACATCCAAGATCGACGACAACGGTTGGCCACCCAACATCGAAGGGTAAGGGAGCAGACATGAAATACGAATCTCAAAGGGTAGCAATGCCCTACTTCATCTTTGCCCTGATTCTGTTTGCCGGCCAGATTGTGTTCGGCCTGATTCTGGGTCTCCAATACGTTGTGGGCGATTTCCTGTTTCCGGAAATTCCCTTCAACGTTGCGCGGATGGTTCACACCAACCTGCTGATTGTCTGGCTGCTGTTCGGCTTTATGGGCGCAACCTACTACATGGTTCCGGAAGAAGCTCAAACTGAATTGCACAGCCCGCTGCTGGCGTGGATTCTGTTCTGGGTGTTCGCTGTAGCCGGCACCCTGACCATTCTGGGCTACCTGTTCGTAGACTACGCCACCCTGGCGGAGGTCACCATGAACAAGCTGCTGCCCACCATGGGGCGGGAGTTCCTTGAACAACCGACGATAACCAAGATCGGTATCGCCGTGGTTGTGGTAGCGTTCCTGTTCAACATTGCCATGACTGCCCTGAAAGGTCGCAAGACCGTGGTCAACATCGTACTGATCACCGGCCTGGTTGGCCTGGCGGTACTGTGGCTGTTCTCCTTCTACAACCCCAGCAACCTGGCTACCGACAAGTACTTCTGGTGGTTTGTCGTGCACCTGTGGGTAGAAGGCGTGTGGGAACTGATCATGGGCGCTATCCTGGCCTATGTGCTGATCAAGCTCACCGGTGTGGACCGCGAAGTGATCGAGAAGTGGCTGTACGTGATCATCGCCATGGCACTGATTACCGGCATCATCGGTACCGGGCACCACTTCTTCTGGATTGGGCCGCCTGAGTACTGGCTGTGGCTGGGTTCTGTGTTCTCTGCACTGGAACCGCTGCCGTTCTTCATGATGGTGGTATTCGCCTTCAACATGATCAACCGTCGCCGCCGCAACCACCCCAACAAGGCCGCCATGCTGTGGGCCATGGGTACTACCGTGATGGCGTTCCTAGGTGCTGGCGTGTGGGGCTTCCTGCATACCCTGGCTCCGGTGAACTTCTACACCCACGGCAGCCAGATTACAGCGGCCCACGGCCACATGGCGTTCTACGGCGCCTACGTAATGATCGTGCTGACCATCATTTCCTACGCAGTGCCGATCATGCGTGGCCGTCCTTACGGCAACAGCAACACGGCGCAGATTGTGGAAATGTGGGGCTTCTGGCTGATGACCATCTCCATGGTGTTCATCACCCTGTTCCTGACCGGTGCCGGCGTACTGCAGGTTTGGCTGCAGCGCATTCCGGAAAGCGGTGAGGCCATGTCGTTCATGGCAGGCCAGGATCAGATTGCCCTGTTCTACTGGATGCGATTCGTAGCCGGTGCCTTCTTCATGGCCGGCCTGGTGGTTTACCTCGGCAGCTTCTTCATCAAAGGTCAGGCCAGCCCTGCCGAAGAAGTCCGTGGTCCCGCCACTGAAGATGCCTGATAAGGCATAACCGCCGGGGCCTCCAGGCCCCGGCACATTTCCGAAATCCTGGACAAGCCCTGTGCATGCGCAAACCGTCAACCCGAAAGACACCCTTCAGCAGAAGCGCCTGATTACCCGCAGCGCCTTCTTCCTGCTGTTCCTGCTTGCGCCTGTTCTCAATATTTTCCGTTACGACCTGACCGAAACCCGCTTCATCCTGCTGGGCTTCCCCCTGTCGTTTAACCTGAACCTGGACTGGGTTGCCCACAGCACCCCGGCCGAAGTAGCGGGCCAGATCCTGTTCTGGTTCATTCTGCCCATCCTGGTACTGGTGCCACTGGTACTCTGGATTGCCTTCAAATGGGGCCGTCTGTATTGCGGCTGGCTGTGCCCGCATTTTTCCGTGGTAGAAACCATCAACGACCTGATGGCACGCGTTACCGGCCGCCCTACCCTGTGGGAAGCTCTGAAAAAAGGCAGCACCGGCAAGGCCATCCACTGGGCCGGCCTGACCCTGGTGTGCGCGCTGATCGGCTTTTCCTGGGCCCTAGCGCTGCTGTCTTACCTGCTGCCGCCTATCCCTCTGTATACCGACCTGGTCACCGGCCAGCTCAGCCTGTACCCGGGCATTTTCCTGGCGGTAGCCACCGCGGTGTTTACCTTCGATTTTCTGTTCGCCCGGCACCTGTTCTGCAAATACGGCTGCGCCGTAGGCCTGGTGCAGAGCATCGCCTGGATGACCAACGGCAAGGGCCGGGTAGTGACCTTCGACACCAAGCGGGCCGCCGCCTGCCGGGATTGCACCAAGGCCTGCGACGAAGCCTGCCCCATGCGCCTGCCCACCCGCAGCCACAAGCGGGCAAAATTCAGCTGTACCCAGTGCCTGCAGTGCGTCAGCGCCTGCCGCGAGGTGCAGAAAGACAACCCTGAAGGCTCCCTGCTGACCTGGGAGCCCGGCGAACCTGGCAAGCAGACGGTGCTGATTCCCGTGCGCCAGGTGGAATCTACCCCGCGCCAGACACGGGCCTGATACGAGGACACGAAATGGAAGAGTGGGTCGGACTTAAATGGCACGACTACGTAACCCGCCAGGCCATGGGCGAGTTCCCCGAGTACGCTGTGCACCTGAAAGACGAAGCCCGCACGCTGGGCGTGCTGTTCCGCGCCATGGGCGGCGATCCCGCCCTGAGCCTGGTGACGGCTGAACCCCGGCACTTCCAGATTCGCCGGAAGTTCCTGCAGAAGCTGGCCGGTACCCATCGCAAGTTCGAACTGGCCTGGCGGGACGAAGAAAGCCTGCGCCTGCCAGACCGCCTGGCGCTGTTTCCCTCCCGCAAGGTGAACCGGGAGCTGTACCTGTGGCTTGCCGCCCTGGCCTCTCTGGGCGAGATTAACCACCACAGCTGGCTCAAAGGTAATCAGGCCATGGTGCAGCAGCTACTTGAGCGCTGGCCCGGCCTTGAGCCCATGTACCAGCGCTTGGTCAAACACACGCTGCGGTGGCGGCCTGCGCCGGAGAGCCTGCCAGGCACCGAAGGCAAGCGTGAAGCCGCCATTCGCCAGGCCCTGATCCACCCGGGCAGCGTAGACGACCTGCCAGATGCCCTGACCGACCCCTGGCCGGTGGTGCTCTGGCTGTATCCGGTACTGGGCCGCGGAAAACTCAAAGGTCAGATCATTGGCGACGACAACACCATGTCGAAATCCGGCGGCCTGGCCAAAAAACGGAAACGCCGCCGCGCCGAGCGGGTGGATGCCTTCGACAAAGATCAGGGGCTGATGCTGTTCCGGCTGGAAAGCCTGTTTTCCTGGTCTGAATTCATTCCCATCGACCGCGCCGGCGACGACAGCGAAGAGGAAGACGCCGACGCCGTGGCCGACGACATGGACATGATCTCCGTGTCCCAGGACCGCCGCGAAGCGTCTTCCGCCATCAAGTTTGACCTGGACCTGCCCTCGGAAGAAAACGACGACCTGCACCTGGGGCCGGGCATTCACCTGCCGGAATGGGACTGGCGCCGGCAGGACTACCGGGAAAAATTCTGCTGCCTGCAGCCCCTGCTGAGCAAAGACGCTGTGCCCTCGCCCTTGCCCGAGCACCTGAATCGCTCTGCCCAGACCCTGCGCCGCCAGTTCAGCGCCCTGAAGCCCCTGCGCCAGTGGGAGCGCCGGCAGCTGGAAGGCGAAGAGCTGGACTTGGACGCCTGCCTGGAACGCATGGTGCAGCACAAACGCGGCATCGGCGAGGTGGACCAGAAACTCTTCCGCCAGTGCAAGCAGAACCAGCGGGACCTGGCGTGCCTGGTGCTGACCGACATTTCCCTGTCTACCGACACCTACATCAATAACCACCAGCGGGTGATCGACATCGCCCGGGACGGCCTGCAACTGCTGAGCGAAGCACTCACCGCCAGCCGCGATCCGTTTGCACTGTTTGCCTTCTCGTCACGGCGGCGGGACCACATCCGCTTCCACCACATCAAGAGCTTTGAAGAGCCCTACAACGACACCACCCGGGGCCGGATACAGGCCCTGGAGCCGGGCTACTACACCCGCATGGGCGCGGCCATCCGCCAGTCCATCAAACTGCTGCAGGCCCGCCCGGAACACCAGAAAATCCTGCTACTGCTGACCGACGGCAAACCCAACGACCTGGACCTGTACGAAGGCCGCTATGGCGTGGAAGACACCCGTATGGCCGTGCAGGAGGCCCACAAGGCCGGGCTGACCCCGTTCTGCGTGACCATCGACGAAGAAGCCAACGAATACCTGCCCTACGTATTCGGCAGCAGCAACTTCGTGGTCATCAAAGACCCGACCCAGCTGCCCGGCCAGCTACCCAAGCTGTACATGAACCTGACCCGTTAACGGAGTATGTAATGGCTGACGTTCAAGCCGCCCGCGGGCGGCACCTGCCCGGCGACCTCGCCGTGTGGTTTTTCATCTTTGCCGAACTGGCCGTGTTCGCCATCCTGTTCATCGGCTACGGCGTAGCCCGAAGCATGGACCCGGCCACCTTCTCCGCCGGCAAGGCGGCCCTGCATCCCTGGACCGGCCTGGTCAACACCATCGGCCTGATCACCGCCAGTTACCTGGTCGCACTCTCCGTCCATCGCCTGCGCGACCGCAAAACCGGCACGGCCGCCCTGCTCTGGGCCGCCATCGCCGCGTCGTCCATCTACACCTTCGGCAAACTCTACGAATACGCCGATCTCTACGCCGACGGCTACAATCTGGGCACCGACACCTTCTTCATGTTCTATTTCTTCCTCACCTTCTTCCACTTCATGCACGTGGTACTGGGCCAGATCATCCTGGTGGTTCTCGCGGTAAAGGTGAAAAAAGGCGACTACAACGGCGACGACATGAACGGCATGGAATCCGGCGCCTCCTACTGGCACATGGTCGACCTGGTGTGGCTGGTGCTGTTCCCGATGCTCTACGTTCTGGCCTGAGGAGACTTTCTGATGCTAGCGGTTTATATCGCCTTGATGATCTGCACCATGGCTCCTGTTGTGGCCATGCAGGCTGGCGCCGACATGTCGGTTCTGGTGTGGTTGGTGTTCGCCTTAGTAATCGTAAAAGCGGTCTTGCTGGTAGACCACTTCATGGAAATGAAACACGCTCCCTGGGGCTGGAGAATGGCCGCTCAAGGTTGGGCGATTGTGGTAGTTTCAGTTTTGGCTGGCATTCATCTGACAGGCTAAGTCCAGCCGCCGCGGAACCCAGTGAGAAAGTTCAGCGGCAGGGTCGGGTAGGTCCTTCCAAAAATGTGCGGAGCCATGGATGGCGGAGCAGAAGCGCCACATGGATGTGCCGCAAGGAGCGGTTTTTGGAAGGACCTACCCGACCCTGCCTAGCACCGAACCCGAACCTACAGCAGCCACCGCGGAAAAGTAGGCGGCTTGTTGCCAATAGCCTGAGCCAGGGAAATCATGCCCCAAAGCACAAACGATGTGTGCAGTACGACGGCCCAGACAATAGCATAGGTCCAGAATAGTCCCGTGTTGCCGTAGATGAGCCAGCAAACGGCAACGCCGCCGCTGATCAGCATCGCGCCCAGTATGGACATATAGACTGCCGCCTTGCTGTGAGCCTTCCGTAAAGGATGACCACCACCGGATTTCATCGCAATTGTCAGCAACACAATGAAGCCAATAACCGGCAACGCCAGCAGGTTCAGCAAGTACCAGATAACCGGGGCAATCGCCCCGGGAGATTCACTCTTCGGACTGCCCGAATACGGCATACACCACCTCCATCAGTGCGTTAACAGTAACCGCGTCATCCGATAGCGGTTCGATCATCCCGGCCCGGCAAGCCTCGATGTGGGGCATACCGGATGCGATCAGGTATGCAGTGTGGATCAGCAGGCGGGTAGACGCTGCTTCTTCCAGGTCGTGGTCTTTCAGCTTACGCAACGAGGTTGCCAGCCCCACCAGCTGCTTCGCAAGGTCTGCATCGCAACCGGACTCTTCCTGGACGATGGTCTGCTCCACATCCGGCGTCGGGTAATCGAAACTCATGGAGACAAACCGCTGCCGGGTACTGGGCTTCATGCCTTTCAGCAAACTCTGGTAACCCGGGTTGTAGGACACCACCAGCATAAAGCCCGGTGCGGCTTTCAGCAGTTCCCCGGTGCGTTCGATGGGCAATTCCCGGCGGTCGTCCGCCAGCGGGTGCAGTACCACGGTGGTGTCTTTTCGTGCTTCCACTACTTCATCAAGGTAGCAGATTCCGCCTTCCCGCACCGCCCGGGTCAGGGGGCCGTCTTGCCAATAGGTGCCGTCCGGGCCGATCAGGTGCCGGCCAACCAGGTCAGAGGCGGTAAGGTCGTCGTGGCAGGCCACGGTATAGACCGGGCGGCCAAGCTTCTCCGCCATGTAACGGACAAAGCGGGTTTTACCACAGCCGGTGGGGCCTTTGATCAGTACAGGCAGGCCGTTGTCGGCAGCGGCGGTGAACAGTTCGACTTCGTTGCCGGCGGGTTGGTAGAAGGTCATGTACAGGTTCCTTTTATTGCAGGGAATCAGGTGGGGCAAAGCCGTGCACCCATTCCGGGAAAAGATTGAATATCTGGCGATCGTCGCTGCGTTTCAGTTCAAGCAGTGCTTTCAGGCACGGCTGCAATCCGGGGTGCGTGGTGTCGGTGCCGGCATACCAGCCAGCACCTGAAACGGGTTCTCCCTGCCAGGTAATGGCCAGGCCCTGGGATTCCAGGAACGGCGTGGCCAGCCCGAGCTCCGAGACCGCCGCATGGGTGTTGTTGTGCAGCAACAAGCCCAGGGCAGAGCTGAAATCACCGGCCTCGTAACGCTGGCCCCGTTTCGGCGTTACGCCCTGGGCAGCCAGGGCCTTCAGTGCCAGCTGACCGGAGAGCGGGTCGGTTCCTACTACCAGGGATACGTCCCGCCCGTCCAGCTCCCCCAGTGTTCTCACACCGGCGGTTTTCCGGGTTACCCAGACCGGAACCGGATCCTGGCCGTCGGCGTTGATGGCCCGGAGCCTGAGCCTGTCTGCCAGGCCATCCTGCCGGTACACCAGGTCACCGTCACCGTCACCGGCTTGATTGAACACCAGTTCTGCCGTGCAGTTCTGTGTGTCGAGATAACGCTGCAGCCGGTAACTGGCGACGGTGACAGACCTGGCTTCAGTGTGTACTTCAAGCCGCACCGGTCCGGAAAACTGGCCGGCGCTGACGGCACTGGTGCAAAGCACGAACAGCCAACCGCCGGCGGTAACCCTCACCTCACAAGCCCAGCTGATGCGCCCGGTTGGTGAAGAAGATGCCAGACGGCTTTTGCGCCGGCAGGGTAGCGACTTCTTCCAGGGTACGGGTGTTGTAGACAGTCACCCGATCGCTGTCCCGGGAAGATACCCACACTTCCTCACCGCGAGGGGTGAATTCCATGTGCAACACGGACTTGCCCGGCTCCAGGGTACGGATGATTTCCCGGGTGCGTGAATCAATCACCTGAACCACGTCGTTCTTCGGGTGCGCAAAGCTGACCCAGATCTGGCGGTTGTCCGGGCTGGCCATGACAAACACCGGCTGGCCCTGTACCGGAATGCGCTGCACCATGCTCCAGTCTTCCATATCGGCGACCAGTACCTCGTGGCGACCGACTGCCGGCACGAACGCGTAGCCATCGGCGATGGCCCAGCCTTCCAGGTGCGGCATCTTGTACACCGGCAAGCGCTGCTCGCCCTTGCCGTAATCCGGCAGGATAGTCTGCGCGCCCTGCTCCGGCTCCCACAGATCCATCATCGACAAGCCGTCTTCCCCGAACAGGCCGGCTATATAGAAGCGGCCGTCGGGTGTGATCAGGGCATCGTAGGGTTCTTTGCCGGCCTCATGGCGGGTCACACCCGGCGGATTGCTGTGCATATCCACGGTCCAGATTTCACCGGCCTCGAACAGGCTGAAGACAAACTGGTTGCCCGGGGCGTCTACCAGGCCCACGGTCTTGGACTGATCCTGCTCACCCTGGGCATTGGTGTAGAACGCGGGAATTTCCACCACGGTATCCAGGGTTTCACTGTCGAAAATATTTACCCCGCCGGGCTCGTAGTTGGACACCGCCACGTAACGGCCATCCTGGGAGATGGCTCCGCCAATGCTGTTACCGGACTGGATAACGCGATCGGTCACCGTGCGAGTGAGCAGGTCGACCTTGGTGAGCCCACCGTCACGGCCAAACACGTAGCCGTAGCGGGCATCCCGCGAGTACACCACGGAGGCGTGGGACAAATCGCCCAGACCTTCTACCCGGCCCAGGATTTCGTGTTCGGAGTGGTCAACCACCAATACCGAGCCGGTGGCCCGCTCGATGATCAGGCCCAGGTCACCCGTGCCGCGCAGTTCAGCCGGCTCCGGCGCAGACAAGCTCTGGCAGCCGGCAGTCAGGGTAGCGGCGATGGTCAGTGCAATCGGTGCAAACAGACGTTTCATCGTGGGTCCTTCAGTTATCGGCTTCGAGGGGAATCGGATTCGGGAGCAATCAAGGCGCCGGATTTGAGCTGCTGGCTGATCCAGGCAATTTGCTGGTCGGTCAGCAAGGCTTTCCAGGGCGGCATGGCTGTGCCCGGCACGCCTTCCCGGATGATGGCGGAAATCGCAGCTTCCGGCAGGGCTTCAATGTCTGCTGGCCGCAGGGGTGGTCCCAACCCGCCTTTGAGTTTCAGACCGTGGCAGGAGCCACAATCCTGGATGACGAAGTTCTTCAGCTCGGCCTCGCTTTCGGGCGCGCCGGCCAGGGCCTGAACGGAGGTGATCGCCAGCGCCGTCGCCAGTACCAATGAGTGCCAGGAGCAGGCCTGACCGGTCGTTTTCATTGCGGGTCTCCGGGAAGCTTCAGCACATGCTGCAATTCCAATATTTCCATGGCATTGATATTGATTAAATTCTCCTGCGGTATCCAGTGATCTTTGGTTATACGCCATCTACCCATGGGGAGGTACTCTCTTGATTACCTGTATTTATGTGACATAAATCAATGTCTGAGAAGCCCAACAAGAGAACCCTAGGACGTACTCTTGAATCCCAAGGAGAGAACCTGATGAGAGTAACCGATATGATGATCAAGCCACTGGCCTTCGCGGTGGCCATTACGTCCATGGGCGTGATGACTGCGCAGGCCGCCCCCAAGAATGGCGATGACGCAACCATGGCATACGAAGGCACCCCCAGTGCCGTTGATGCCGGTTCCGCACGAGTCGTCCGCACCCCCGGCGCCCCTGACCTGACCGACGCCGAGTTCGAACAGGCCAAGGAAATCTACTTCCAGCGCTGCGCCGGCTGTCACGGTGTACTGCGTAAAGGCGCCACCGGTAAGCCGCTGACCCCGGATATTACCCAGGAGCGTGGCATCGACTACCTGAAGGCCTTTATCAGCTACGGCTCCCCGGCCGGTATGCCGAACTGGCTGACCTCTGGTGACTTCGACGAAGAAACCGTGGAATTGATGGCCAAGTACATCATGCACGAGCCGCCACAGCCTCCCGAGTTCAGCCTGGCTGACATGAAGAACACCTGGGAAGTGCTTGTTGCTCCGGAAGACCGTCCGAAGAAACAGATGAACGACCTGGACCTGGAAAACATCTTCAGCGTTACCCTGCGTGACGCCGGTAAGATTGCCCTGATTGACGGCGATTCCAAGGAAGTCGTGAAGATCATCGAAACCGGCTACGCGGTGCACATCTCCCGGATGTCTGCCTCTGGCCGTTACGTGATGGTTATCGGCCGTGACGCCCTGATCAACATGATCGACCTGTGGATGGAAGAGCCGCAAACCGTAGCCAAGATCAAGGTTGGCATGGAAGCGCGTTCTGTCGAGACCTCCAAGTACAAGGGCTGGGAAGACAAGTACGCCATTGCCGGCACCTACTGGCCGCCCCAGTTCGTGATCATGGACGGCGACACCCTGGAGCCGAAGAAGATCGTGAGCACCCGTGGCATGACCGTGAGCAACCAGGAATACCATCCTGAGCCGCGTGTTGCCGCCATTGTGGCGTCCCACGCGCATCCGGAGTTCATCGTCAACGTCAAAGAGACCGGCAAGATCCTGCTGGCCAACTACGAAGACCTGGACAACATGAACATCACCACCATCGATGCGGCTGAGTACCTGCACGATGGTGGCTGGGATGCCAGCATGCGTTACTTCCTGACCGCCGCCAACAACTCCAACAAGATTGCCGTTGTTGACGCCCAGGACCGTAATCTGGAAGCCCTGGTCGACGTAGGCAAGATCCCGCACCCAGGTCGTGGCGCCAACTTTGTTGACCCCGAGCATGGTCCGGTCTGGGCAACCTCTCACCTGGGTGACCAAACCATCCAGATGATCGGTACCGACCCGGAAGGTCATCCGGACAAGGCCTGGAAAGTGGTTCGCACGGTTGATGGCCAGGGTGGCGGTTCACTGTTCGTGAAGACCCATCCGAAGTCCACCAACCTGTGGGTAGACACCGCCCTGAACCCGGCTGAAGCTGTGAGCCAGAGCATTGCCGTCTTCGACATCAACAACTTTGATGCCGGCTACGAAGTGCTGCCGATTGCCGAGTGGGCTGACCTGGGCGAAGGCCCCAAGCGTGTGGTCCAGCCGGAATACAACAAAGCGGGTGACGAAGTCTGGTTCTCTGTGTGGAACACTTCAGACAAGAATTCCGCCATTGTTGTGGTTGACGACAAGACACGTGAGCTGAAGAAGGTCATCAAGGGCGACTACATGGTTACCCCGACCGGTAAGTTCAACACTTACAACACCCAGCACGACGTGTACTGATCCGGCCCCTGGCCCGGAGGAGATAACCTGATGAGACTGGACACCGTCGACCAACAACTGATCAACCACTACCAGCGCAACCTGCCGGTATGTGAGCGCCCTTACCGCGAGATGGCCGACACACTGGGCATTTCCGAGGACGAAGTGATCAGCCGGCTGGCGGTGCTCCAGCAACAACAGGTACTCAGCCGGGTTGGCCCGGTGTTTGAACACAGCCAGGCGGGCGCAAGCCTGCTGGCTGCCGTGGCGGCGCCGGTCGAGCAGATCGACCTGGTGGCCGCACGGATCAACAGCGCTCCCGGCGTAAACCATAATTACGCGCGGGAGCACCTATACAATCTCTGGTTCGTGATGACCGCCCCGGATGAAGACACCCTGGATGAGCGGCTGGACGAGCTGGAACATCAACTGAAGTTGCCCATACTCCGGCTGCCCATGGTTGAGGGTTACCATATTGACCTGGGCTTCGACATCGACTGGGACGCACTACCATGAACCACCCAGCGCCACATCCGGACCGCCACAACGGCAGCTATCTGTTTGATACCGAGGCCTTCAGTGCCTGGGGCCTGCTGAGGCTCCGCCAGAAACTGGAAGAAGGCCTGCCATTAACACCCCGCCCGTACCTGGCGCTGGCCGAACAAACCGGCCTGACCGAGCAACAGGTTATGGACGCCGTCCGCCACTGGCAGGATCAGGGCCTGATCAAGCGTTCCGGCCTGATCGTGAAGCACCGCACCCTGGGTTACAGGGCCAACGCCATGGTGGTGTGGGATGTGCCCGATGAGCAGGTGAGCGAACTTGGCCGCGCACTGGCTGCCGTGCCCTTTGTAACCCTGTGCTACCAGCGCCCCCGCAGACTGCCCGACTGGCCCTACAACCTGTTCTGCATGATTCACGGCGTTAACCGGGAGCGGGTACTGGGCCAGCTGGACCAAATGATTGCCAGCCACCACCTTGAACAGATTCCCCACGCGGTTCTGTTCAGCAACAAAGCCTATCTTCAACGGGGAGGACGCTATGTCAGTAACAGCTGAGCCAGCTGCCCGCCGGGAGTCACCAGACGTAGCCCCTGCCTTTACCGATACCGAAAAAGCCATCATCAACCGCCTGCAATACGGCCTGCCGCTGACCCCGAGCCCGTACCGGGACGTTGCCGAAGAACTGGGCATCAGTGAGCAGACCTTGCTGGATACCCTGCAAGCCCTGCTTGCCAATCGCACCCTGACCCGTTTCGGCCCAATGTTCCACGCCGGTGAAATGGGAGGCGGCCTGACCCTGGCCGCCATGCGCATTCCCGAGCAGGACTTTGACCGGGTAACCGAACAGGTAAACAGCTTTGCAGAGGTGGCCCACAATTACCGCCGGGAACACGAACTGAACATGTGGTTTGTCCTGGCCACAGAAACCCCGGAAGGCATTGCCGAAACCATCGGGCGCATTGAAGCGCTGACCGGCTACCCGGTGTACAACATGCCCAAGGAGCAGGAGTTTCATGTCAACCTCCACTTTGAAGTCTGAGCAGGCCCGGCTCACCGACCAGGACCGGGAACTGATCCTCGCCACCCAGGAAGGCCTGCCACTGGTATCCGATCCCTGGGGCGAACTGGGCCGTCAGCTCGGCATGCCGGCAGAAGACGTGCTGTCCCGCTTTCAACACATGCAGGAAGCCGGCGTTATCCGCCGCGTGGCTGCCGTACCCGACCACTACAAGCTGGGCTATCGCTACAACGGCATGACCGTGTGGGATGTCTCTGACGACGCCATCAGCACCATGGGCCAGCAAGTTGGTGACCTGCCGTTCGTCAGCCACTGCTACCGTCGCCCCCGGCACCTGCCCTATTGGAGCTTCAACCTGTTTGCCATGGTGCACGGCACCAGTCGTGAAGAGGTGGAGCACAAGGCCGCACAGATTCGTGAACTGCTGGGCGACACCTGCTCCGGCCACACCATCCTGTACAGCTCTGCCATCCTCAAAAAAACCGGATTGCGGCTGAGAAAACAGGCAGATAAGCCATAGGGACTACCCCTCGAAGTACTCCATCAAAGGTATGGATACCCAGCGCCCACGGGGGGATAGTACAAGGGCAGAGAGCCGGTAAAGGCCAGCCCGGAGAGGCAACCAGGCCACTCCCGATGAGAGAGAGAATTTTATGTTTCGCATGACCCGCTACATCAAAACCCTGATGAACCCGACACCCGTCCGCCCGGTGCCCAAGCCCAGTGGCCCGGTGGTGATCTGGAACCTCATCCGCCGCTGTAACCTGACCTGCAAACACTGTTACTCGATCTCTGCCGATATCGACTTCAAGGGCGAGCTGAGCACCCAGGAAGTCTACACCGTGATGGATGACCTCAAAGCCTACGGCGTGCCGGTACTGATCCTGTCTGGCGGTGAGCCGCTGATGCGCCCGGACATTTACGAGATTTCCCACCGGGCCAAGGAAATGGGCTTTTACGTTGGCCTGTCTACCAACGGCACCCTGATCACCGAAGAAAACATCGACAAGATTGCCGCGGTTGGCTACGACTACGTGGGTATCAGCATTGACGGCCTGGAGGCCACCCACGACGAATTCCGCCAGAAAAAAGGCGCCTTCCGGGAATCCATGCACGCCGTGGCCCTGTGCAAACAGGCCGGCATCAAGGTAGGCCTGCGCTTCACCCTGACCCAGGATAACTACCCGGAACTGCCGGCCATGCTGGAGATGCTGGACGAACACCAGATCGACAAGTTCTACCTGTCGCACCTGAACTACTCCGGCCGCGGCGGCCGCAACAAGAAGCGCGACGCCTGGTACGACATGACCCGCGACGCCATGAACCTGCTGTTCAACCACTGCCACGACGAACTCAAGCGCGGCATCGAGCGGGAATACGTCACCGGTAACAACGACGCCGACGGTCCCTTCCTGATCGAGTGGGCCAAGGAACACTACCCGGACCAGGTAGATGCCCTCACCCAGCGGCTGACCAACTGGGGCGGTAACTCCTCCGGTGTGAACATTTCCAACATCGACAACCTGGGCGTGGTGCACCCGGACACCTTCTGGTGGGACCACAACTTGGGCAACGTGCGGCAGACCCCGTTCTCGAAGATCTGGTCTGAAACCACCGACCCGCTGATGCAGGGCTTCCGCCAGCATCCGCGCCCGGTGAAGGGCCGCTGCGCGGACTGCAAATACCTGAACATCTGTAACGGCAACACCCGGGTACGGGCATACAACGTGTCTGGCGACTTCTGGGAAGAAGACCCCGGCTGCTACCTCACCAACGAGGAAATCGGCGTGGTGGAAAGCACACCGCGCAGAGTGGCCGCCGCCGCTATCGAAATCCCGGTCAACAACCTGTAAGGACGCACGCCATGACAACTAACCAAAGCAAGAAGTGCCTGGTGGAGTTCCAGCTGGCGGAGCAACCCTTACGGCCGGGCGAAGTGGCCATCGTGGGCGCCGGCCCCGGCGACCCGGGCCTGCTGACCCTGCGGGCCCTGATGCTGATCCAACAGGCCGATGCCATTGTCTACGACCGCCTGGTATCGCCACAGATTATGGAACTGGTGAATCCCAGGGCCGAGCGCATTCACGTGGGCAAGGCCAGCGGTTGCCACTATGTGCCCCAGGATGAGACCAACGAACTGCTGGTGAAACTGGCCGTGCAACAACGCCGGGTTGTGCGCCTGAAGGGCGGCGATCCGTACATCTTCGGCCGTGGCGGTGAAGAAGCCGAGTTCCTGGTAGAGAACGACATCGACTTCCAGGTGGTGCCAGGGATTACCTCCGCCGCCGGTTGCTCTGCCTACTGCGGTATTCCCCTGACGCACCGGGACTACGCCCAGAGCGTGACCTTCGTAACCGGCCACCGCAAGGGCGACCAGGCCCTGGAGCTGAACTGGCAGGTGCTGGCCGCGCCAGGTCAAACCCGTGTGTTCTACATGGGCCTGCACAACGCCCCGACCATCGTCGAGCAGCTGACCGCCCATGGCCTGTCCGAGAATTGCCCGGTGGCACTGGTAGAGCGCGGTACCACACCGCTGCAGCACATGACTGTCACCACCCTGAAAGACCTGGTCGACACCATTGAACGGGAAGATTTCCAGCCGCCCACACTGATCATTGTGGGTGAAGTGGTGCAACTGGCCGACACCCTGGCCCGCCCGGCGCAAGCTGGCTGGAACAGTGCCTTGTCCGGCCCGGCTGCTGCCACCGCTGGCCGCCGGCCGGCCTGAACCGAAACCTGACTGACCAACCGGGAGCTGTTGCAGGTGAACCTGACCCAAGCCCGAACAAAGATTATCTCCACCCTGTTACTGGCCAGCAGCGTGATGGCCACCCCTTTGCTGGCCAGTGAATCCGGCGAAACCGGAACAAACACCCTGTACCTGCAGCAATGCGCCGCCTGCCACGGCCCCGACCGCCTTGGCGGCATGGGCCCCGCCCTGCTGCCGGAAAACCTCGGGCGACTGAAGAAAGCCGAGGCCGAAAAGGTCATCCGCGAAGGCCGCCCAGCCACCCAGATGGCGGGCTACAAAGACATCCTGAACGACCAGCAGATCGCCGCCCTGACCGACTTCATCTATCAGCCTCCGAGTCACGAACTGAAGTGGGGCGAGGCCGAAATCCGCAACAGCCAGGAAGTCAGCCACGCCGCTGGCTCCCTGCCGGATGAACCGGCGTTCGAAGCGGACATGATGAACCTGTTCCTGGTGGTAGAAATCGGCGACCACCACGTCACCCTGCTGGATGGCGACAAGATGGAGCCCATCCACCGGTTCCCCAGCCGCTTTGCCCTGCACGGCGGCCCCAAGTACAGCCCGGACGGACGCTACGTGTACTTCGGCTCCCGGGATGGCTGGATTACCAAGTACGACATCTACAACCTGAAGGTGGTGGCTGAGGTTCGCGCCGGCATCAACATGCGTAACATTGCCGTGTCTGCCGATGGCAACTACGTGCTGGCCGCCAACTACCTGCCCCATTCCATGGTGCTGTTCGACGCCGCCAACCTGGAAATGCTTGATTTCATCCCGGTTGAGAACGATGCCGGCGAAAGCTCCCGGGTGAGCGCCGTGTATACCGCACCACCCAGAAGCAGCTTCATCGCGGCATTGAAAGACATCCCCGAAGCCTGGGAAATCACCGTCGAGAATCAGAAAGCAAAACTGCGCCGGATGACCACCGACACCCTGCTGGACGACTTCTTCTTCGACCCCGGTTACCAGCACCTGATCGGCGCCGCCCGCGACGGCAAGCATGGCGTGGTGATCGATCTGGACACCGGCAAAACCACCGCGGAACTGCCGCTACCCGGCATGCCCCATCTGGGCTCCGGCATTACCTGGGAATACGAGGGCCGCCGGGTGATGGCTACCCCGCACTTCCGGGCCGGTGCCATTTCCATCATCGATATGGATACCTGGGAAGTGATCAAGACCCTGGAAACCGAGGGCCCGGGGTTCTTCATGCGCAGCCACGAGAATTCCCGCTATGCCTGGGCAGATGTGTTCTTCGGCCCCAACGCCGACAAGGTGCACATTATCGATAAGCAGACCCTGGAGATCGTCAAGACCCTGCAGCCTGAGCCGGGTAAGGTAGCCGCCCATGTGGAGTTTGATCGCCATGGTGAAAAGCTGCTGTTGAGCATCTGGGACGACGACGGTGCCATCATTGTGTACGACGCGGATACGCTGGAAGAAGAAAAACGCATTCCGATGAAGAAACCCTCCGGCAAGTACAATGTCTGGAACAAGATCAACTACGAGGAAGGCACCAGCCACTGACAGGTTCTGAAGAAATAGCCCCTTCACATATCCAGAACGGCCGTATGAGCTGATGATGGCGAGCCTGGAAGGCCACTGCGCTGCTCTGGGCCGCTTGTGCGGGACCTCCTCCCAAAACTGTGCGGAGCCAGGGATGGCGAAGCCCAAGCGCCACATGGATGTGCCGCAGGAGCGTGTTTTGGGAGGAGGTCCCGCACAAGTGGCTTTCCCCACAAGCCGCCCTCCGGCACCGAGTAATCGTTATCGACTAAGTCAAATATCTTTAATCATTTAAGTCATTTCAGATGTTTGTTTTTTTGGTAGCATAATTGACCTACGCCAATGCAGCGAAGGTTTGTTATGAACAGCAGTTTCCGACCACCGATGGCATCCGCACCCTGCCTGCTGGGTGAAGACCACCCGGACATTATTCACCACGACGCGGCACCCGCCGAAGTTGCCCTGCTGAACGGCCTGAGCCGCGCCTTTGGCATCTGCCTGAACGAAAAGCAAAACAGCCCGGAAGCACGGTTTCTGAGCGATATCGCCCGCCTGTTCCATCAACGCAGGATAGACGCAGAAACACCCCTGGAAAAACACGACCGGCCCTGGGCTAACGTGTATCTGATCCAGTACGGCGTTTTGCGCCTGTTCCGGGAATCATCTGCCGGCAAGGTCGCGATTCATCACTTCTTTACCGAAGGCGATCTGATCTGGCCGGTATTCGGGCGCAGCAGAACGGTGCGTAATACCCTGTGCCTGACCAGCGTGCTGCCGGCCACAGTCTGGGTGGCGGATTTCAGCGCTTTCCGTTCGGCGATCCAGAACCATGGCGACGGGCTCTGGCATAAGTTCGCACTGGTGCTGACCGAGGAGATTGCGGAGCTGACCAGCATGCGGGAATACCGCAAACACACCATGCCGGCCAAGGAGCGCTACCAATTGCTGCTCGATGAGTACCCGGAACTGGTCAAGCGGGTGCCGGACAATCAGCTGGCCTCCTGGCTGGGTGTGGTGCCCGCCACTTATTCACGGTTAAAGGCTGCCAGTACGAAAGCCGGCAGGCAGACATAAAAAAAGACGGCGGACTTTTCAGCCCGCCGCCCAAACCTGAGTCAACGCTTGTTACTTCGAAATCAGCCGTGCAGCTTCACTGCCAGCTCAGCCACGTGCTTACCCTGGAAGCGGGCAATGGCCAATTCTTTATCGCTGGGCTGGCGGGAACCGTCACCGCCGGCGATGGTCGAGGCGCCGTAAGGCGTGCCGCCATTCACTTCAGAGATATCAAAGAACTCCGGAATTCCATAGCCCAGAGGTACCAACACCATGCCGTGATGGGCCAGGGTGGTCCAGAATGATGTGATGGTCTGCTCCTGTCCACCACCCGTGCCCGTTGAAGTGAATACGCTACCGACTTTACCGTGCAGCTTGCCCTCAGCCCAGAGACCACCGGTCTGGTCGAGGAAGGTGCGCATCTGGCCGGCCATGTTGCCGAAGCGGGTCGGCGTGCCGAAGATGATGGCATCGTAATCTGCCAGTTCACCCGGGCTGGCTACCGGAGCATCTTGCTCGGCCTTGCCACCAGCGCTCAGGAACGCCTGGTCGGCCATGGTTTCCGGAACTCGCTTGACCACTACATCGGCACCCTCAACGCCCTTGGCGCCTTCGGCAATGGTGTTTGCCATGGTTTCGATATGGCCGTACATGGAATAGTAAAGAACAAGAACTTTTGCCATCGGAACAATCCCCTTGGTTGTTTCAAACTTGGTGCCAGCGTAACTGCCCGACGCAAAAGACGAAAACGGAAGATTTCCGGCAGATCGTTCAGTTTTTCTGAACATGGTCACAGGATGGTCATGGCAAACACTTGCGTACAAGTGTACGCTGAACTGCATTATACTTTTAGCGAACACAGGCCAGCGCGGATGACAGCAAGCATGAACCACCCAGACGATTCGTTGCCATCTATTCACCTGCGGGTAGAAGAGTGGACCAACAGCGCAACCCACGGCCTTGGCGCCATTCTGAGTGTTATCGGAACCATTGCCCTGATTGCCGGCGCAAGCCAGATGGGAGACACCTGGAAGATTGTCAGCTTCAGCGTATTCGGTGCCTCACTGATCCTGCTGTACATGGCATCTGCGCTGTACCACGGTGCTCGCCGCCCGGAGTTGAAATCCCTCTTCAAGACACTGGACCACTGCGCCATTTTCCTGCTGATCGCCGGCACCTACACACCTTTCCTGCTGGTGAATATGCGCGGCACCACCGGATGGACGCTGTTTGCGGTGATCTGGTCGCTGGCCCTGACCGGTGTGGTACTGAAAGTCATCTTCAAGAACCGCTTCAAGCTGGCGCGGGTGGGCATCTACGTTGCCATGGGCTGGCTGATTACCTTTGCCTCGTCTGACCTGGTCGCCAGCCTCAGCGAAACCGCGCTGCACCTGACCATTGCCGGCGGCATTGTGTATACCGCCGGCGTGGCGTTCTACCTGGCGGATCGCATTCCCTACATGCATGCGGTCTGGCATCTGTTCGTGATCGGCGGCAGCGCCTGCCATTTCAGTGCCATCTATTTTGGTGTGCTGCCCTACACGGTATAAACTCCGGTTCTGGCCCCGGTAACCTGCGGGGCCTTCCAACCAGAACCCATACCGAGGTCTGTTCAACGTGGCTGGCAAGCCCCTGCACGCATTCTGGCTGTTCTTTCCCGCTGCTGCCTTTTGGGCTGCCCTGGTTGTTCCCCTGTCCCTGTTCGCCGTATTGTCTGGCACCGGCTGGCCGCCGGGGCTAATTGGCGCAGGCCATGGCCACGAACTGGTTTTCGGCTTTGCCCTGGCATTGATTGCCGGCTACACCCTTGGCCCCCAGCCCTGGCGGATACTCGGCCCCCTGTTCGGGCTCTGGCTTGCGGCCCGTGTCAGCTGGCTTCTGGCACCGGACTGGCTGCTTAGCCAGCTGTTAAGCCCGGCCTTTGCGCTCTTGCTGGCACGGTACGTGGTGCCCCGTTTCCAGGCCGCCAAGAAGTGGCGTAACAAGGTTGCCGGCCCGCTAATCCTGGTGCTCTGCCTGATGGCCCTGGTCTATTTCCTGGTGCGCGCCGGCCTTCCCTTCCCCGATACCCGTATTCTTCTGCACACCGCCATCATCGGTTTGCTGCTGCTGATGACGTTTATGGGCGGGCGCATCATCGCGCCGGCGGTGGCGGGCACCCTGGAGAAGAAAGGTATACCGCTGGAGGCCCGGGTTCAGCCGTTGATTGAAGGCTGGTTACTGGCGATTCTGCCCCTCGCCATGGTGTGTATTCTCTTTACCGCTACTGAAAAACTGGCTGGTCTGCTGTTACTGGCCTCAAGCCTGCTGATTGCCATTCGGGTGGCCCGCTGGAAGCTCTGGCACTGTACCGACCGCCCGGACCTGCTGGTGCTGGCCATCGGTTATCTCTGGCTGGCCGCCGGGGCGGCGGTTACCGGCGTGCACCTGGTTACCGGCCACGCCCTACTGCCTGCCCTGCACCTGATTGCCGTTGGTGCACTGGGCACCCTGTCTTGCAGTGTGATGTTGCGCCTGGCCTGGCAGCGGGCTTGCCGGCGATTCCCGCCTGCATGGCAGGTTCTGGCTATTGCGGTACTTACTGCACTCGCCAGTA
Organism: Marinobacter sp. bablab_jr003; assembly: GCF_016464245.1. NCBI lineage: Bacteria > Pseudomonadati > Pseudomonadota > Gammaproteobacteria > Pseudomonadales > Marinobacteraceae > Marinobacter > Marinobacter sp. bablab_jr003. The sequence continues at coordinate 39,612 of NZ_JADARC010000039.1, read as the reverse complement.
TCTGCCGGTACCTGGCAGGCCCTGTGCCTTTCAGCGAGCCTACCTTGCTCTGGCTGGCGGCCTGCGCCTGGAGCCTGGCCTATCTAGGCCTGTTCGCTCAACTACTGCACCTGTACTCCGCGTTCACCAAGAAAGGAAAGGCCAACAATGGCTAAATGGCTGGTAAAGACCGAACCCTCCGAAGAATGGCAGCTGATTGTTCAGCTGGTGGATTAAACCGCCGTCACAGAGCTACCACCCGCTGCTCCGGATGATTAGAATTGCCGCGCCAACCTAATCCGGAGCCTGAACGATGTCTGTGGACATAACTCCCACAAGTAGTTTTGATCAACTGAAGCGCATTGAATCGAGCAAGGTGTTTCAGGGCGTTGTGATTGCCATCATCATTCTCTCGGCCCTGACCATCGGCGCAAAAACCTACGAACTCCCGCCGCTGGTTGAACAGACCCTGACCGTTCTGGATAACGCCATCACGCTGTTCTTCCTGGTGGAAATCCTGTTTCGCTTCGCCGCCTGCCCGGTCAAGCGCCGGTTCCTGATGGACGGCTGGAACCTGTTCGACACCCTGGTAGTGATCGGCAGCCTGATCCCGCTGGACAACTCCGAGGCGGTGCTGCTGGGCCGTTTGCTGCGGGTATTCAGGGTGCTGCGACTGGTGTCCGTAGTGCCGGAACTGCGCTTTCTGATCAATTCCCTGCTCAAAGCCATTCCGCGCATGGGCTACATCGCCCTGCTGATGTTCATCATCTTTTACATCTATGCCGCCATGGGCTCAATGTTCTTTGCCAGTGTGGACGAAGAACTCTGGGGCGATGTGGCCATCTCGATGCTCACCCTGTTCCGGGTCGCCACCTTCGAGGACTGGACCGACGTGATGTACGCCACCATGGAGGCCTATCCCATGAGCTGGATCTACTACCTGACGTTTATCTTCCTGACGGCCTTTGTATTCCTGAACATGATGATTGGGGCGATTCTGGAGGTGATGAGCGAGGAACAAAATGCCAAGCAGGCCCAGAAAGCCCACGACGAACGGGATGAAATTGCCCGTCAGCTCCAGGCTGTCCAGGAACAGCTGAAGGAACTGACGAAGCAGGTCAGCGAGAAACGCTGATTCAGAACGGCTTGGCCATAGCCAGGTGGAAGATGGCGCTGACCATAATCAGGGCAAGTACCGCAGCGGTAATCCGGGCGGGCTTGCCCAGAGTGACCTTCAGTGCAAACACTCCGGCCACGATGTAGCCGACCAGCAGAACAATCTTGGCAATCAGCCAGCCCGGCATGGCCGAGGCATAGCCCACTACAAACAGCAGGGAAATCGCTGCCACCAGCAAGATGGTGTCATTGATGTGGGGAATGAACCGCAGCGGGGTCTGGCGCCAGCCCGGCCGGCCTACCGCATCCAGCAGCAACCTCAGCGCAAAGAGCGTGATAGTAAGGTAGGCTGTGGTCATGTGCAGGTGCTTCAGGATCGTGTACGACATGGAAGTTCCTTTGGTTACAAGAGATTTGCGGCCATTGTACGCAAACTACCCCCAAGCAGGTATGGTTAATACAGGCACGCAGATTTAACATATACCTGAAATATATGTATTTGGGAGATCTCCATGCAGGCCATACCCACCTCCGCTGACCAGGCACCCGCCAGCGTCAGCCAGTTATTTTCCTATCCGTTCCGGATTTTCTTCCTGTCCATGACGGTACTGACCCTTGTGGCCATACCGGTCTGGGTTCTGGAAGTAACCGGCGTTCTGCAGTTGCCACTGGCCATGCCTGCCCTGTTCTGGCACCAGCATGAAATGCTGTTCGGGTTTTTGTCGGCAGCCATTGCCGGCTTTCTGCTGACCGCCGTCTGTGTATGGACGCAAACAGAACGCACCCACGGCCTTCCCCTGGCGCTACTCTGGGGCGTTTGGCTGGCCGGTCGCCTGCTGCTGGCCCTGGGTGGAAACCTGCCGGACTGGATGGTTCAGGGCGTTAACCTGGCTTTTCTGCCACTGGTGATGATCGATGCCGGATGGCGAGTATGGCATGCCCGCCAGAAACGCCAGGCCATGATTATGGTTGTGCTGGGCCTGCTGTGGCTGATGCAGATCGGTTTCGTTACCCGGCTGGATATGTCCTTTAGCTACGGCGCGCTGATCATGGCCCTGGCGCTGATCAGCATCATCGGCGGCCGCATCACGCCGGCCTTCACTGCCGGCTGGCTGCGCCAGCGAGGTGGCAACGCCGAGGCGGTGAAAATGATTCCGGGGCTGGACATGGCCGCCCTGTTTTCGATGATCCTGCTGATGGCATCCCTGGTAACCGGCTGGAAAACCCTGGCGGCCGTAATCGCCGTGGTTGCCGCCGCGCTGATGCTGGTTCGCCTGTATAACTGGAAAGGCTGGCTGGCGCGCTCCGAGCCACTGCTGTGGATCCTGCACCTGTCTATTCTCTGGGTACCGGTCGCGCTGTTGCTGCTGGCAGGCTCGCTGGTTGCAGGCTGGCCCTCCAACGCCTGGAGCCACGCAGCAGGCGCAGGTGCTGTCGGTTGCCTGATCCTGGGCGTGATTGCCCGGGTATCCCTTGGCCATACCGGCCGGCCGCTGAAGCTTCCGAAGGGAATGGTGCTGGCGTTCGTCGCCATTCAGCTGGCGGCGGTTATCCGGGTGCTTACCGCATTGAGCATTATCCCGTGGCACCCGGGCATTGGCACCAGCACCCTGTTATGGATGATTGCCTATGGACTGTTCCTGGTGCGCTATGCCGGCGTCCTGGCACGGCCCAGGGCAGACGGTCGGGAAGGCTGAGCGGCTCAGGCCGCCAGCTTCTCCTTGAGGCACTTTTCAAAGTAACTGCGGGCGGCACGGAAGCGGCCTGCAGGAAAGTGAATACTGATTCCCTCCAGCGCTGCCATCAGCATTTCCAGGTGTGCATCCCAGCCGGCACAGGCAATCGGCACCAGGTGATCGTCTGATAGCAACAGGGTCAGCGACAACCGGGTGCCATCGCCTTCCGGCACCAGTTCCCACCGCAACGGCCGCTCCGGATCATCGCCGGCACTCCAGGAATACACCAGCAAGCGGTGCGGCTCACAGGCCGATATCCGACAATCAATGGGCGTGCCACTGTTACCGAAATCCAACTGAACCCGGCCACCGGTGCGGGCGTCCAGCGTGCCCGGCGCCAGCCAGCTGGCCAGGTGTACAGAATCCGTCAGCATCTTCCAGACCAGCTCCGGCGAATGATCTGTCACCCGCTCCAGCCGGGCCGTTACGCGCCCGTCCTGCAGTGCCAGGGAGCCTGTGATCACCTCGTGTTCTGCGGACATAACACCTCCTTCCGAACCGCCAACCGCACAGATTTGAATAGTCCGACACGGTAGCAAGGGCCGCGCCCGGGTACCTTGATGAGCATCAACGCCAGGAGCAGGGTTTCAGGCACAAAAACGGGGTGTTTGCGGCAATCATCCACTAAAGGTCAATAGCCGTTTCTGAATCAGGCGCTAAAGTATCAGTACATCATTTTGCAATAGAGATACTGGCAACATGTACCCTGATCACTTTGACAAAGAAGACCTGATCCGCTGTGGCCATGGCGAATTATTCCCTGGCGCCATGCGCCTGCCCATCGACGAAATGCTGATGGTCGACCGCATTACCCACGTGGGCGCCGATGACGGCCTTTACGGTAAGGGCAGTCTGGTGGCAGAACTGGACATCAACCCGGACCTCTGGTTCTTCAAGGTTCACTTCGAAGGCGACCCGGTAATGCCGGGCTGTCTGGGCCTCGACGCCATGTGGCAGCTAGTCGGCTTCTTCCTGGCCTGGAGCGGTGGCGAAGGCAAGGGCCGGGCACTGGGTGCCGGCGAAGTGAAATTCTTTGGTCAGGTTCTGCCTGACAACAAAAAGGTAACCTATTACCTGGATATCAAGCGGCTCATCCGCCGCAAGCTGACCATGGCCATTGCGGATGCCCGCATGGAAGTGGACGGGCGGGAAATCTATACCGCCAAGGACCTTCGGGTTGGCCTGTTCACCTCTACAGATGACTTTTAGGAGTTAGAACGATGCGTCGCGTAGTTATTACCGGCATGGGGATTGTCTCCAGCCTTGGCAACAACCAGAAAGAAGTCGCCCAGTCCCTTCGTGAATCCCGCTCAGGCATTGCCTTCAGCGAGGAAGCCCGGGACAGCGGCCTGCGCAGCCACGTAGCAGGCAAGATCGACCTGAACCTGTCCGAGCTGATCGACCGCAAGATCTGGCGCTTTATGAGCCCGGCAGCAGGCTACTGCTACCTGGCAGCCAAAGAAGCCATCGAGCAGGCAGGCCTGACCGACGAGCAGCTGCGTGCCAACACCACGGGCGCCGTATTCGGCACCGGTGGTGCGTCTACCGTGGAACTGCTGGACGCGATCGACACCCATCGCGACAAAGGCATTCGCCGGGTAGGCCCTTACCGGGTTCCCCGCACCATGGGCAGCGCCATCAACGCGTCCATCACCACGGCGTTCGGTATTACCGGCATCAACTACGGCATTACCTCTGCCTGCGCGACCAGTGCCCACTGTATCGGCCACGCGGCTGACCAGATCGCCCTGGGCCGCCAGGATGTGATGCTGGCCGGCGGTGGCGAAGACATCCACTGGACCCTGAGCCTGATGTTCGATGCCATGGGCGCACTGTCCACCAAGTACAACGACACGCCGGAACAGGCCTCGCGCACCTACGATGCAGACCGTGACGGTTTCGTGATCTCCGGTGGTGGCGGCACGCTGGTACTGGAATCACTGGAACACGCGGAAGCCCGCGGTGCCACCATCCTGGGCGAACTGGTCGGCTTCGGTGCCACCTCTGACGGCGCCGACATGGTTGCCCCCAGCGGTGAAGGCGCCATTCGCTGCATGAAACAGGCCATGGCCAACATCGACGGCGAAATCAGCTACATCAACACCCACGGCACCAGCACCCCGGCTGGCGACGTAACCGAGCTGAAAGCCCTGAAGGAAACCTTCGGGGACAAGATTCCACCGCTGAGTTCCACCAAGCCCCTGTGCGGCCACGCCCTGGGTGCCGCCGGCGTGCATGAGGCAATCTACAGCCTGATCATGCAACGGGAAAGCTTTATTGCCCCGTCTGCCAACATCCAGAACCTGGATGAAGGTGCCGAAGGCTACCCCATCGTTCGTGAACGCATGGACAACCAGAACATGGACCTGGTGATGAGCAACAGCTTCGGCTTCGGCGGCACCAACGCCACCCTGATCTTCAAGAAGGTGTGATCACGACAGCCTGAGTGAGCGGTATTCAGCCGGCGGAGTGCCCATCCAGCGCTTGAACGCCCGGCTGAATGCACTCAGCTCCGAGAAACCAAGCTGTTCGGCGATTTCTACCAGCGGCTTGGTTTTATCCTTCATGTAAGTCAGCGCCTGCTCCCGGCGTACCTGCTCCAACAAGGCTGCAAACGTCAGCCCCTCTTCGCGCAACTTTTTGTGCAGGGTGTAGCGGCTCATATTCAACTGCCCGGCCACCGTTTCCACTCCTACCTTTCCCCGTTCCAACTGAACCCGGATCAGCTTACTCACCCGAATGCTCAGGGAACGCTTTGAATTTTCAGGCCTTACAGGCTCTGATGCCATGCTGGTTCCTCCTGCCATTTCATGCTGGCCCAATCTGCAAACTCCATCAGCGTACACATGTTAGCCGAAACTGATCAATAAGACCTTTGAGCGAGATCAATGGCACAGCCACCCGTTTGTGGAAAACTGCACCCTTTCCATAATAGCCCACCTGCAGCCATCGACTTCCTGAATAAACCCGGAGACACCATGACTTTCCCGGAACTGCTCGCTCCCGCCGGCACCCCCGAACACCTGGAAACCGCCTTTGCCTACGGTGCCGATGCCGTTTACGCCGGCCAGCCAAGGTACTCCCTGAGAGTAAGGAACAACAGTTTCAAAGACGTTGCAGCCCTGGGGGCAGGGATTGCACGGGCCCACGAACTGGGTAAACAGTTCTACCTGGTTTCCAACATCGCACCCCACAACGACAAGGTGCGCAGTTACCTGAGAGACCTTGCCCCGGTGCTGGAGCAGAAGCCGGACGCCCTGATCATGTCAGACCCCGGGCTGATCATGCTGGTGCGGGAAAACTGGCCGGACCAGCCCATCCACCTGTCGGTGCAGGCCAACGCCGTAAACTGGGCCACCGTAGAGTTCTGGCGCCGCCAGGGCATCAACCGGGTGATCCTGTCCCGGGAACTGGCCCTGAATGAAATCCGCGAGATCCGTGAGAAAGTGCCGGAAATGGAGCTGGAAGTGTTCGTACACGGCGCCCTGTGCATGGCCTACTCCGGCCGCTGCCTGCTGTCTGGCTATATGAACCATCGAGACGCCAACCAGGGCGCCTGCACCAACGCCTGCCGCTGGAACTACAAGCCGGTGCAGCACAGCCATGACCAGACCGGCGACCTGATTGCCACCTCTGCCGACAGCGTGGAAACCTTCGAACCCAAAGAAATCCTGCTGGAAGAGCCCAACCGCCCCGGAGGCTTCATTCCCGCCTACGAGGACGAACACGGCACCTACATCATGAACTCCAAGGACCTGCGTGCCATCCAGCACGTGGCGGAACTGGTGAACATGGGCGTGCACTCCCTGAAAATCGAAGGCCGCACCAAGAGCACCTACTACGTGGCCCGCACCACCCAGGTGTACCGCAAGGCCATAGACGACGCCCTGGCCGGCAAGCCCTTCGACATGCACATGATGGATGAACTGGAAGCGCTGTCTAACCGGGGCTACACCGAAGGCTTCCTGCGCCGCCACGTGCCCCAGGAATACCAGTCCTACGAACAGGGCTCGTCCTATCTGGGCACCCAGCAGGTGGTCGGCACCATCAGCGATGCCGATGACCGCTGGCTCACCATCGACGTGAAGAACAAGTTCGCCCCGGGCGACCAGCTGGAACTGATCACCCCGGCCGGCAACCTTCACTTCCGTGCCAATGCCATGGAAAACCGCAACGGCGAAGCCATGGAATACGCACCGGGCAGCGGCCACTTTGTGCGCATTCCCAAGCCGGAAGGCCTGCCTGAATCCCTGCAATTCAGCTACCTGACCCGCATCCTGCCGGCCGGTTAACGCACCCGGAAGGCTTCCTGGTGGAAGCGCACCCGTCCCGGCCAAAGCCTCCGCAGCCCTTTGCGGAGGCTGTCCGCCATCCCTTGTGGCCCGCAAAACCATACTTCTGCTCGCTCACCGCGGGCGGCATCCGCAGCCAGAGCCTCAGCCGTCAGCCTGCCACTGGCCCCACCATGCAGGTGCAGATCAACCCCCGGACGGGCCGCGCACAGGGATTCCAGCCGAGCCACGAACGGATCATGTCCGGGATCTGTCACGCAGTAGTGAATATCAGCCCGAACCTCATCCTCGCCTCGCGAATCCAATGATTCCAGCCAGGCCAGAAACGGTGTAATACCAATTCCGCCTGCTACCCAGATCTGCCGAACACCGGCCCTGGCCCGATCAAGCTGGAACCGGCCATAGGGGCCTTCCACTTTCACCGGATCTCCTGCAACCAGACGACCTGACAGCTTTTGCGTGTAATCGCCCAGAGCCTTGATGGCAAAGGTCACAGTCTTGTCGCCACGGTCTGCACTGGCGATCGTAAACGGGTGATGCCCCTCAAACCGGTCAAAGGTCACAAAAGCAAACTGGCCGGCACGATGCCCGCGCCAGGTGTCAGCCAGTTTGCAAGTCACCTCGAGAATATCGCCGGACACCCGCTCTACCGAAATCACCGATCCCTTGCTTGAGCGCCCGGCCCCGATACGCCCCGTAAGCGAAAACACGCTGGCAACGCTGCCCACCACAAACAATACCGCCATCAGCCACCCCAGTGGCCCTTGCCAATACCCGGCAGGAGCGAGCACCACCGCATGGAACACCACCAACAGATACAGAGCAGGCATTGCCCGGTGCAACGGCCGCCACAAACGGTAGGAAAACTGACGCCACAGGCTCAGCAACAACATGGCGAACATCAGATAAATAACAAACTCACCCAGGTCTTCGCCAAGATCCCGGAGCCCGCCCGGAAACGCCGAGAACTCATCGGCATCCAGCCGGGCGCCACGGCCCGCTAGATTCTCGAAAAGGTCCTCCGACATTTCCAGCAACCAGTGCGCGGCGGCAAACAAAACCGCCAGAATCCCGCCCCACTTGTGCAGACGATAGATCTTATCCATGCCCCCGAGCGGCTTTTCGAGCCAGGCCGGACGCGTCGCCAGCACCATGACCATCGACATCAACGCCACCGAAAGCAGGCCACTTAGAAACAGGCTTTCCAGATACACAGCCCAGACAGTGGAACCGGCATCCGGATAGCCCGGAGCCATTAGCTGATACGCCCAACCAACGGTTACCAAAGCGATTACACCAACAAGAACAAGCAACATGATTCAGCTTCCCCAGATCCCTCACAGAAGGCGGATTGCCTTCCGCAACCACAGCCTGCAACAGGCCGCCTGAACCTTCGCTGAGCAAGGCGTTAATGTTCCATTCATCTGGGGCTGAAAGGCTGACTAAGGTATAATCCTTACACGACCGATTTAATACCTGACTAAATTACTCTGGTATTGTATAATCACTCGCCAGAAACATCGGGAAACCGGGCCAACAGAGCCCTGCCCCGCCACTCAGGCACCAAGCCCCAGATGAGAGAATTACGGAGCGACGATCATGGCGACCACCGATAAAGAGGTGAAAGAGCTGATCAAACGGGAATACGAACACGGATTCGTGACCGAGATTGAATCCGACACCTTCGAGCCCGGCCTCAACGAAGACGTAATCCGCCGCCTGTCCGAGATCAAGCAGGAGCCGGAGTTCATGCTGGAATGGCGCCTGAAGGCCTACCGTCGCTGGCTGGAAATGGACGAGCCGGAATGGGCCCACGTGGACTTCCCGAAGGTGGACTACGACGCCATCTCTTACTACTCCGCGCCCAAGAAAAAAGAAGACATGCCCCAGAGCCTGGACGACGTTGATCCGGAGCTGCTGCGCACCTACGAAAAACTGGGCATCCCCCTGCACGAACGGGCCAAGCTGGCCGGTGTAGCGGTTGATGCGGTCTTCGATTCCGTTTCGGTAGCCACCACCTTCAAGGAACCGCTGGAAAAAGCCGGCGTGATCTTCTGCCCCATTTCCGAGGCGGTACAGAAGTATCCGGAACTGGTGAAGAAATACCTGGGCAGCGTAGTCCCGGCCGGCGACAACTACTTCGCTGCCCTGAACTCCGCCGTATTCTCCGACGGCTCCTTCGTTTACATCCCGAAGGGCGTTCGCTGCCCCATGGAACTGTCCACCTACTTCCGGATTAACGCCGCCAACACCGGCCAGTTCGAGCGCACCCTGATCATCGCCGAAGAAGGCAGCTACGTGAGCTACCTGGAAGGCTGCACCGCCCCCATGCGGGACGAAAACCAGCTGCACGCAGCGGTGGTAGAACTGGTCGCCCTGGACGACGCCCAGATCAAATACTCCACCGTACAGAACTGGTATCCGGGCGACGAAAACGGCAAAGGCGGCATCTACAACTTCGTCACCAAGCGCGGCGCCTGCATCGGCAAAAACTCCAAGATCTCCTGGACCCAGGTAGAAACCGGCTCCGCCATCACCTGGAAATACCCGAGCTGCGTACTGCGCGGTGAGAACAGCGTAGGCGAGTTTTACTCCGTCGCCCTAACCCACAACTACCAGCAGGCCGACACCGGCACCAAGATGATCCATCTGGGCAAAAACACCCGGAGCACCATCATATCCAAAGGCATCTCCGCCGGCCGCAGCTCCAACGCTTACCGCGGCCTGGTGAAATTCGGCCCGGGTGCAGAAGGTGCGCGTAACTTTACCCAGTGCGACTCGCTGCTGATCGGCGACCGCTGCGGCGCCCACACCTTCCCGTACATTGAAAGCAAGAACAAATCGGCCATCGTGGAACACGAAGCCACCACCTCCAAGGTCAGCGACGAGCAGATGTTCCTGTGCCGTCAGCGCGGTATCGACCCGGAGCAGGCAGTGTCCATGATCGTGAACGGTTTCTGTAAGGAAGTGTTCAAGGAGTTGCCGATGGAGTTCGCCGTGGAAGCCGGCAAGCTTCTGGAAGTCAGCCTTGAAGGCTCCGTTGGTTAACGAGACGGCATACACACAAGTATCACGGAAGCCGTCAGTGTGTCCCTTCCGGGATCGTCAAAATCAGGGATGATTTTGTCGAGCGTACAGGGACGTATTCACAGCGTATCCCGGAAGGGACACCCTGATGGCTGACTCCCCCATACTTGGGGCAGGAAAAGAATTCAGACGGTTAAAAAGAGAGAAGCGTACAAATGCTGAGCATCAAAAACCTGCACGCCTCCGTTGAGGGCAAAGAAATCCTCAAGGGCATCAACCTGGAGATCAAAGCCGGGGAAGTTCACGCCATCATGGGCCCGAACGGTTCCGGTAAGAGTACCCTGTCACAGGTTCTGGCAGGCAACGACGCATTTGAAGTCACCAGCGGCGAAGTCACCCTCAACGGCGACAACCTGCTGGACCTGGAAACCGAAGAACGCGCCCGGGAAGGCATCTTCCTGGCATTCCAGTACCCGGTGGAAATCCCGGGCGTAAGCAACCTGCAGTTCCTGCGCACCGCCGTAAACGCCATGCGCAAGCACCGGGGCGAAGAAGAAATGAACGCTGCCGAGTTCATGAAGCTGGCGAAGGAAGTCTCCAAGCAGGTAGACCTGGACCCGGCTTTCCTCAAGCGCGGCGTGAACGAAGGTTTCTCCGGTGGCGAGAAAAAGCGTAACGAAATCATGCAGGCCCTGCTGCTGCAGCCGAAACTGGCCATTCTGGATGAAACCGACTCCGGCCTCGACATCGACGCCCTGCAAGTCGTATCCAACGGCGTCAACGCCCTGCGTGCCGAAGACCGCGCCATCCTGATGGTGACCCACTACCAGCGCCTGCTGAACCACATCGTGCCGGATTACGTGCACGTACTGGCCGGCGGCAGAATCGTCAAATCCGGCGGCCGCGAACTGGCCCTGGAACTGGAAGAGAAAGGTTACGGCTGGTTGGGCATCAAAGACGAAGACACCAGCAACTGATCAGGAGGCCGCGGAATGAAATCTGTACCTATGCTTTCCGGCGCTTTCCTGCAGCCGGCCGGGCAATCCCTGCCGGAACCTTTGCTGGCAGTGCGTAACGAGCGGGCTGCAGCACTGGCAGACATGCCCATGCCGACCCGGAAAACCGAAAACTGGAAATACTCCAGCAAGTACCTGAAGCTGACCGAAGACATGGCCGCCACGCTGCCGGCTACCGAAAAGGCCAGCAGCCTGGACGTACCCGGTTACCGGATTGTGCTCAACAACGGTGCAATCAACCGCGCCGACAGCCAGTACCCGGACCAGGGCGGCATCACCGTTCAACACTTCAGCGACCTGGGTGCGGACGACGCCAGCGCCCTGGCGCAGAAACTGGGCAGCACCCTCGATGCTGAGCAAACCCAGTTTGCCCAGATCAACAGCGCCCGCTTTGAAGACGGCCTGCTGATCCGCCTGGCCGCTAACACCGTGCTGGACAAGCCACTGTTTATTCTCCATGAAACCGCGGCCACCCAGAATGGCTCTGCCTTCCCGCGCATTTTTGTCGAGGCCGGCACCAACAGCCAGATGACGCTGGTGGAAGCCTACGTCTCCGAAGGCGATTCTGCGGCCCTGGTTGATACCGTTACCGAATTCCAGCTGGCTGATGGCGCCAACATCACCAGCATTCGCCTGACCATGGAAGGCGAAACCGTGCAGCACATTGGCGCTACCGGCGTACTGCAACAGCGCAACTCCCGCTTCGAGAGCCACTGCGTAGGCTTCGGCGGCCCGCTGCGCCGGCACGACCTGCAGGTTCGCCTGGAAGGCGAAGGCGCGGAAACCAAGCTCAATGGCGTGGTGGTTACCCAGGGTAAACAGCACTACGACAACCACACCTCCATTGACCACGTAGCCGCCCACTGCAACAGCGAAGAGACCTACCGCAACATTGCTGCGGACCAGTCCCACGCAGTGTTCAATGGCCGGATTCATATCCACCAGGACGCCCAGAAGTCCAACGCGGATATGAACAACAAGAACCTGCTGCTCTCCAACGGTGCTGAGATCGACACCAAGCCGGAGCTGGAAATCTACGCGGATGACGTCAAGTGCGCCCACGGAGCTACCATTGGCCAGCTGGATGAAACTTCCGTGTTCTACCTGGTTTCCCGAGGCATCGGTCGCCGGCAGGCCAACGTATTGCTGACCATGGCATTCATCAACGAGCTGGTCGAGCAGATTCCGGTAGAAGCCGTGCGCGACACCGCCCAGGCGCGGTTGAATGACTTCTTCGATCAAACCTTTCAGGAGGCCTGAGCGGCATGACCGATCTGTCTGTGGCAACCAACACCACCTCGCCGGCGTTTGATGTGGAAAGCATCCGCCGCGACTTCCCGATCCTGGCACAGGAAATCAACGGGAAGCCTCTGGTGTATCTGGACAACGGCGCCTCGGCCCAGAAGCCCGTCGCCGTGCTGGATGCCATGGACCGTTACTATCGGGAAATGCACTCCAACGTGCACCGGGGTGCCCACACCCTGGGCGACCGGGCCACGACCGCCTTTGAAGGTGCCCGGGAAGTGGTGCGCCACTTCCTGAACGCCCCCAGCACCAAAGAGGTTATCTGGACCCGCGGCACCACAGAAGCCATCAACCTCGTGGCCAACGGCCTGGCCCCGCGCCTGAAAGCCGGCGACGAAATCCTGGTCAGCCATATGGAGCACCACGCCAACATCGTGCCCTGGCAGATGGTGGCCGAGCGTACCGGCGCCCGGGTAATTCCTGTACAGGTAACCCCTGAAGGCGAGCTGGACCGGGAATCTTTCAACAGCCTGCTGAATGAACGCACCCGGGTACTGGCCCTCACCCACGTATCCAACGTGCTGGGAACGGTAAACCCGATCGCGCCGCTGATCGAGCAGGCGAAGAAACAGGGCGTGATCACCCTGATCGACGGTGCCCAGGCCGTGCCCCACTTCAAGCCGGATGTGCAGGCACTGGGCTGCGATTTCTACGTGTTCTCTTCCCACAAACTGTTTGGCCCCACCGGTATTGGTGTGCTGTATGGCCGCGCTGAACTGCTGGAAGAGATGCCTCCGTACCAGGGTGGCGGCGAGATGATCGAGCGGGTGTCGTTTGAACGTACCACCTGGAACGTGCTGCCCTACAAATTTGAAGCCGGCACACCTGCCATCGCCGAAGCGGTTGGCCTGGCGGCAGCCATCAACTACCTGGACAGCCTGGACCGCAAGGCCATGGAAGCCGCCGAAAACGCCCTGCTGGCCCGCGCCAACGCACTGGTAGAAACGGTACCCGGCATGGAAATCATCGGCACCGCGAAACAGAAAGTGCCGGTGATGTCGTTCAAGATCGCCGGCCTGCACCCCAGCGACATCGGCACCCTGCTGGACCAGCAAGGCATTGCCATCCGCACCGGCCATCATTGCGCCATGCCGCTGATGGATTTCTACGGAGTACCCGGTACAGCCCGGGCTTCATTTGCGTTCTACAATACGCTGGAAGAGGTCGAGAAATTATTCACCGGCCTGCAGAAGATCCAGCGCCTGTTTGCCTGAGGAGGTGGAAACATGACAGCCGAAGTCTTCACCCCGAACACCGTGAACGTGACCATGACCCCGACAGCGGTCAAACACGTTCGCAAACAACTGGACAAGAAACCGGAAGCCAGGGGCATTCGCCTGGCCATCAAAAAGAGTGGCTGCTCCGGCTTCAAATACGAAACCCAGTGGGTAGAGACCCCCGAATCCGACGACCGCATTTTTACCATCGACGGCGTGGATGTGTACGTAAAGCAGGAACACCTGCCCCTGGTAAACGGCATTGAAATTGACTTTGTCACCGAAGGCGTGAACTCCCTGTTCCGCTTCCGCAACCCCAACGCCACGGCGGAATGCGGGTGCGGCGAGAGTTTTACGGTGGCTTGAATAGAGGTCTTACTGAGCATGCAAGAACGGGAAGTCGTACTGACAAAGCGCGAAGTGGAAGCCCGGCTGGTGCCTTCCGGTACGGAAATCATGATTCCGTCGGATACCTTCGTGACCATCACCCAGTCCCTCGGTGGCACCTTTACCGTGGCGGTGAACGGCAACCTGGCCCGGATTGAAGGCCACGACGCCGATGCCTTGGGCAAACAGCCCCTGGAAAGCAGCTTCGAGACCCCGGAAGACGGCACGGTGAACGAAAACCAGGTGTGGGAAGCCCTGCGTAACTGCTACGACCCGGAAATTCCGGTGAACGTGGTGGATCTGGGCCTGATCTACGACTGCCAGATCCAGAACGGCACCGAAGACGGCAACCACGTGTACATCAAGATGACCCTCACCGCGGCTGGCTGCGGCATGGGGCCGGTCATCACCAACGATGTACAAACCAAGGTGGAGCATGTGCCCAACGTGGACAAAGTGACCGTAGACCTCACCTTTGATCCGCCCTGGAACAACGATATGCTCACCGACGAAGCCAAGCTTGAACTGGGAATGCTATGACCGCCAGCAAGGAACAATTTCTCGAGAACCCTCTCGGTACCAAGACCACTCTGGAAGACGTTCTGGACGCCTTCGAATTCCTGGATGACTGGGAAGAACGCTACGCCTACATCGTGGACCTGGGCAAACAGCTGCCGGCGTTTCCGGATGAGGCCCGCATTGAAGAGAACTACGTGCACGGCTGCCAGAGCCAGGTCTGGCTGATTCATCATTACGATGAAGACAGCGGCAAACTGTTCCTGCTGATCGACTCCGACGCCATCATCGTGCGCGGCCTGGCCGCCATCATCCTGGTGGCCCTGAACGGCAAGACACCCCGCGACCTGCTCGCCACCGATATCGACGAACTGTTCGAGCAACTCGACCTGTTCCGCCACATCTCTCCCACACGCGGCAACGGCCTGCGTGCCATGGTTGGCAAGATCCGTGATATTGCAGCCACAGAAGCAGTCTGAGCCGGCTTAAACACAGGGTTTCCCATGCAAACCTATCTGGTAGGCGGCGCCGTTCGTGACCAACTGTTGGGCCTGAAGGTCAAAGACCGGGACTGGGTGGTGGTTGGCGCCACACCGAAGCAGATGAAGGCGCGGGGCTTCAAGCAGGTGGGTGCCGACTTCCCGGTGTTCCTGCACCCGAAAACCGGCGAGGAATATGCCCTGGCCCGCACTGAGCGCAAACAGGGCCGCGGCTACCACGGTTTTTCCGTGTACAGCGCGCCGGACGTTACCCTGGAGGAAGACCTCAAGCGCCGGGACCTGACCATCAACGCCATGGCGCAGGCTGAAGACGGCCAGCTGGTGGACCCGTTCGACGGCCATGCCGATCTTGAGCACAAAACCCTGCGCCATGTGTCCGAAGCCTTTGCCGAAGACCCCCTGCGCATTCTGCGCACCGCCCGCTTTGCCGCCCGCCTGCATCCGCTGGGTTTCAGCATCTGCCCTGAAACCATGGCCCTGATGCGCCAGATGATTGCCGATGGCGAACTGGAACACCTGGTGCCGGAACGGGTATGGCAGGAAATCCAGCGGGCCCTGCACGAAAATGCGCCCACCGTATTTTTCGAAGTCCTTCGGGAACTCGGAGCCCTGGCGGTCCTGATTCCAGAGCTGGAGGATGCATCCGTGTTCCGGGCCAGCGTTAAGGCCCTGGCGTGCATTCACCACCAGCAGGGCAACACCGCCCAGCGCTTTGCCGCCCTGCTAGGTGCCGTGCCTGAAGAGCTGGCCATTACCCGGGCAAAGGCCATGAAAAGCCCCAATGATTGCCGGGATATGAGCCGGCTGGTATGCCGGTTTATGGCCGAGCTGTCCCGACACCCTGCAGACAGCCTTTCTTCGGAAGAGATCCTGGAACTGCTGGATACCGCAGACCTGTGGCGCCGCAGCGAACGCTTCGATGCCCTGCTCGAAACACTGGCCTGCACGCTCCCGCAGGCACAACAAAGCCTTCTGAAGCAGCTGCAGGCCGCTGCAGGAGAAGCTACCAGTGTAAATCCGCAGGACTTGCTGAAACAGGGCTTCAAGGGCAAAGAGCTCGGCGAAGCAATCCGGAATGAGCGGCTGGCGCGTATCACCCGGGTACTGAATCCATCATCCTGAGGACGTCGTTATGGCCCCTCCCGTTGCTCTGATCACCGGTGCTGCCCACCGCCTGGGCGCCCACACTGCCGAAACCCTCCATGGCCGGGGCTGGAATGTGGTCATCCATTACCGGAGCCGGCAGGAACAGGCCCGGCAACTGATCGACAAACTGAACCGGGAACGGGCAGACTCCGCCACCTCGGCACAGGCCGACCTGACCAATCCTGAAGACCTCGCCCGCCTGGCAAAAACCGCCTGCGAGCACTGGCAGCGACTGGACGGGCTGGTGAACAACGCGTCGGTGTTCTACCCCAACCCCACGAAAAGCGCCACCGAGGACGACTGGCAAGAAATTATGGGCGCCAACCTGAAAGCCCCCTTCTTCCTGCTCCAGCACTGCCTGCCGGCCCTCAAGAAAAGCTCCGGTGCGGTGGTGAACCTGATCGACATCTACAGCGAAAAGCCCCTCAAGGACCACCCGCTGTACTGCGCCAGCAAGGCCGGCCTCGCCGCCCTCACCCGCTCCTGGGCCAAGGACCTGGCTGATGTGTGATGCCCCCTTCGTAACCGGCCAGATTATCAGCGTTGACGGTGGCCGTAGCCTGAACATGTAAACCGCCCACAGCCACTACCCGACCATGGTGGCTTTGGCGCCCCGACGCTTTACCGCTACAATGCCCCCCATCTATTCCATACGAGGCGGGCCTGTTCCGAGCCTGCCCACTACAACGGAGATTTCCCATGCGTGATGTCGTGATCGTTGCCGCAAAACGTACCGCTGTCGGCAGTTTTGGTGGTGGCTTGTCCAGCCTGCGTGCTGACCAGCTCGGTACTGCCGTTATCAAGGCCCTGATGGAAGAAACCGGCATCGCCGGCGAGCAGGTGGGTGAGGTCATTCTCGGCCAGGTACTCACCGCCGGTTGCGGCCAGAACCCGGCCCGCCAGGCGGCCATCAACGCCGGCCTGCCCACCTCGGTACCGGCCATCACCATCAACAAGGTGTGTGGCTCGGGCCTGAAGGCGGTTCATATGGCCGTGCAGAGCATCCAGTGTGGCGACGCCGAAGTGGTGATTGCCGGCGGCCAGGAAAGCATGAGCCAGGCCCCGCACGTGCTCCCCAACAGCCGCAACGGCCAGCGCATGGGTAACTGGAGCATGATCGACACCATGGTGAACGACGGCCTGTGGGATGCCTTCAACGATTACCACATGGGTATCACTGCCGAAAACATTGTCGAAAAGTACGGTATCAGCCGTGAAGAGCAGGACGCCTTTGCCGCCGCCTCCCAGCAAAAGGCGGTCGCGGCCCAGAACGCCGGCTACTTTGACGGCCAGATCGTTCCGGTCAGCATTCCCCAGCGTAAGGGCCACCCGATTGTGGTCGCTAAAGACGAATGCCCCCGCGATGGCGTTACCAGTGACAGCCTGGCCAAACTGCGCCCGGCCTTCAAGAAAGACGGCTCGGTAACCGCGGGCAACGCGTCATCCCTGAACGATGGCGCTGCTGCTGTTCTGGTGTGCAGTGCCGATAAAGCCCGGGAGCTGGGCCTGACTCCGCTCGCCACCATCAAGGCCCACGCCAATGCAGGTGTAGACCCCACCATCATGGGCACCGGCCCCATTCCCGCCAGCCAGCGTTGCCTGGAGCGGGCCGGCTGGAGCGCCGCAGACCTGGACCTGGTTGAAGCCAACGAAGCCTTCGCAGCCCAAGCGATCTCTGTAAACCGGGATATGGGCTGGGATACCGACAAGGTGAACGTGAATGGCGGCGCCATTGCCATCGGCCACCCGATTGGCGCTTCCGGCTGTCGCATCCTGGTTAGCCTGCTGCACGAAATGGCACGCCGCGACGCCAAGAAAGGCCTGGCCACCCTGTGCATTGGTGGTGGCATGGGTGTAGCCCTGGCCGTGGAACGCTAAGCCACGTGCTGCACGTTGTACTCTATGAGCCGGAGATACCGCCAAATACTGGCAACATCATCCGGCTCTGCGCCAACACCGGCTGCCAGCTGCACCTGATTGAACCTTTGGGCTTCTCCCTGGAGGACAAGCAGATGCGCCGGGCCGGGCTGGATTACAGCGAGTACGCCACGGTAAAGGTCCATCCGGATTACGCCAGCTTCCTGGAAACCGAACAGCCAGCTCGGTTGTTCGGTCTCACCACCAAGGGTTCACGGCAGTACCACGAAGTGGCCTTCGAGGATGGTGACTACCTGATGTTCGGCCCGGAAACCCGGGGCCTGCCTGTTGATGTGCGGGAAGCCCTGCCACCGGAGCACCGGCTGCGGGTGCCCATGCAACCACAAAGCCGCAGCCTGAACCTGTCCAACACCACCGCACTGGTGGTTTATGAAGCCTGGCGCCAGCTGGGTTTTCCCGGGGCGGTGTAGCACGGGCAAAAGTTTGCAGGCATAAAAAAACCGGCGCTGGCCGGTTTTTTTATGCTTCGAAGAACGACGGCAGCAATCAGTGCGTCTGCTCTTCCTTCGCTTCGCCTGCGGCTTCTTCCTGCTTGCGCTTGAGCGCCTGGGCGTAGATGGCATCGAAGTTCACCGGTGCCAGCATCAGTGCCGGGAAGCTGCCACGGTTAACGGTAGCGTCGATGGCCTCGCGGGCGTACGGGAACAGGATGTTCGGGCAGTAGGCGCCGAGCATCTGGCCCAGCTGGGCACCTTCAATACCGGCTACCAGGAACACGCCCGCCTGCTGGATTTCAACAATATAGGCCACCTTCTCACCTACCTTGGCGGTAACCGTCAGGGACAGAACCACTTCGTACTGGTTGTCGCTGAGCTTGTTGTGGGCGGTGTTCAGGTCCAGGTTCACCTGCGGCTTCCACTGCTCCTGGAATACCAGCGGCGAGTTGGGTGATTCAAAAGACAGGTCCTTCACATAGATGCGCTGAAGGGCGAACTGGGGTTGGTTCTGGTTTTCGTTGCCTGCGGCTTGCTGGTTCTCAGCCATGATCAGTCCTTTCGTTTTCGTAGGTCGGGCGCAGCCCGTTGTTATAGTCACGTGTGCCGGAACAGTCTAAACACAGGCCCCGGCAGGTAATGTGAAACAGTGCTTCAGATCGGCAATCAGATCAAGCCCTGTTACTTTTTCACCAGCGGAAGGTTGCTGGCTTTCCAGTCGGCGATACCACCGTTCAGGCGCACCACGTTGGTAAAGCCTTCTTCCTTCAGGTACTTGACCGCCATTGCAGAGTGCTGGCCCATCTTGTCGACCACGATAATCTGCTTGTCTTTGTGCTTGCTCAGTTCGTTGGCACGGCCCTTGATGCCACTGAGGGGAATGTTCAGGGAACCGGTAATACGACCTTCGCCGAAGTCTTTGCGGTCACGGATATCCACCACTACGGCTTCGTCTTTGTTGATCAGAGACACCGCACCCTGGGCGGAAATCTTGGCACCACCACGGCGCGACTCCAGCACCAGAAGCGCCAGCAGCAGCGCCACAAAAACAGAAACCAGAATGTAGTGGTTAACAACGAATTCGAACAAGCGATCCATGAAACTACCCTGAAAATTTGATTTGGCGGGATTATACACACCCCTGACGGCTCAAAGAAGGCAAGTGGCACGCGCCAGGGGCCTCCTTTATAGCAACAGTGCATCAGGGCCATGCAAAGCCTTGGCGCTGCGCGCGTGGCCTGCACAAATGAAAACGGTTACAATCTGCCCCACTTTTACCACGACTCCCTTGCAATCTGTTTTCGCAACCAACCGGACGACATGATGACCGACACGCGCAAGCCCACTGCACTGATTATTCTCGACGGCTGGGGCCACCGTGACCCAGCTGCAGACAACGCCATCTCCAACGCCCGCACTCCATTCTGGGACAAGCTCTGGCAGAATCAGCCGAAGACCCTCATCAACACTTCAGGCATGTTTGTAGGCCTGCCGCAGGGCCAGATGGGTAACTCGGAAGTAGGCCACATGAACCTCGGCGCCGGCCGGGTGGTGTACCAGAGCCTGACCCGTATCGACAAAGACCTCGAAGACGGCAAGTTCCAGAGCAACGAAGCCCTGTGCAACGCCATCGATAAAGCCGTAGCCAATGGCAAGGCCGTTCACATCATGGGCCTGCTGTCTCCGGGCGGCGTTCACAGCCACGAAGACCATATGCTGGCAGCAGCGGAACTGGCCGCAGCCCGTGGCGCCAAGGAAGTCTATATCCACGCCTTCCTGGACGGCCGCGACATGCCCCCGCGCAGCGCCCGCCCGTCCCTGGAAAAAGCCGCCGCCAGGATGAAGAGCCTGGGCGTAGGCCGGGTAGCCACCATTGTTGGCCGCTACTTCGCCATGGACCGGGACAACCGCTGGGACCGCGTAGAAGCCGCCTATAACGCCATGACCCTGGGCGAAGCCGAGTTCACCTGTGACGACCCGGTAACCGCACTGGACCAGGCCTACGAGCGTGGCGAGAACGACGAGTTTGTAAAAGCCACCCACATCCGCGCCGAAGGCCAGCCAGAAGGCACCATCAACGATGGCGATTCCGTGCTGTTCATGAACTTCCGTGCCGACCGCGCCCGGGAAATGACCCGCACCTTCGTGGAGCCGGAGTTCGACGGCTTCGATCGCCGCAAGCACCCGGAACTGGCCGATTTCGTGATGCTCACCGAATACGCCGCAGACATCAAAACCTCCTGCGCCTATCCGCCCGAGCAACTGGCCAACGGCCTTGGCGAATACATGGCCAGCCAAGGCAAGACCCAGCTGCGCATTGCCGAAACCGAGAAGTACGCCCACGTGACCTTCTTCTTCAATGGCGGCCTGGAAACCCCGTTTGAAGGCGAAGACCGCATTCTGGTGCCCTCCCCCAAAGTAGCCACCTACGACCTGCAGCCGGAAATGAGCGCGCCGGAAGTAACCGACAAGCTGGTAGAAGCCATCAAGAGCGGCAAATACGACCTGATCGTGTGCAACTACGCCAACGGCGACATGGTTGGCCATACCGGTAAGATGGACGCCGCCGTCAAGGCCGCCGAGTGTCTGGACCAGTGCGTACAGCGAGTTGTGGAAGCGCTGGACGAAGTAGGCGGCGAAGCCCTGATCACCGCCGACCACGGCAACTGCGAGCAGATGACGGACCCGAAATCCGGCCAGGTTCACACCTCCCACACCATTGGACCGGTGCCGCTGGTTTATACCGGCCATCGCAACGTCAACCTTAAAGACGACGGCAGCCTCTGCGATATCGCACCCACCCTGCTGACACTGATGGGGCTGCAGCAACCTCAGGAAATGTCCGGGCACAGCCTGGCCGAGATCAACTGATCCGGCTTAAGGCAGATACCTTGAAGTATGTCCTCGCACTGGCGCTGGCTCTCGTTCTGGGAGCCACGCCACTGCATGCCCGGGATGACGTAACCCCCGAACAGGTGGAGGCGCTGAAAAAGCGCATTGCCAGCATTGATGAATGGCTGAAAGATGCCGAGAAAGACCGCTCCAGCCTGGAGCAGCAACTGGCCCGTACCGAGCAAAGAATCAGCCAGCTGACCCGTGAGCGCCGGGAACTGCGCGAGAAAGCCGATCAGCAACAACAGCGCCTGGATGAACTGCGAACGCAGGAACGCCAGTTGGCCGACACCCTGGAATCACAACGGGAAGGCCTGAAAACGCAGATTCGCGCCGCCTGGATGGAAGGCGACGCCCCGGCCCTGAAAATCCTGCTGAACGAAATAGAACCGGGCCAGATTGCCCGAACCCTCACCTACTACGAATACCTCAGCAACGACACCGTCGAGCGCCTTCAAGCCTTCCAGAAGAGCCTCCAGGAGCTGAAACAGGCCCGGGCCGCGGTGCAGGCATCGCGGGTGGAACTGGCAAAGACCGAAGCAGACCTGGAACAACGCCAGCAGCAACTGACGCAAAGCAAAGCCCAGCGGGAACAAACCCTGGCCGCCCTGAAGCAGGACATCCGCAGCCGGCGCAGTGAGCGGGACGACCTGGAAACTGACCGCAAACGCCTTGAGCAGCTGCTGGAAGAAGTGCAGCAGGCCATCGCCAACATCCCCTCTCCCAACGAATCCCGCCCGTTCAAGTCACTGCGGGACAAACTGCCCTGGCCCGCCAAGGGCCGCGTGGTCACCAACTACGGCGCAGCCTATGCTGACGGCAAATTGCGCCGCAGCGGCCTGATCATGAACACGGCAGAAAACGCGGAAGTCACTGCCGTACACTATGGCCGCGTGGTCTTCGCCAACTGGTTGCGGGGTTTCGGGCTGATGACCATTATCGATCACGGCGATGGCTACATGACCCTGTACGGCCATAGCAGCAGCCTGTTCACCGCACCCGGCGACTGGGTTCGGGCCGGTGAAACCATTGCCCTTTCCGGCCGCACCGGCGGCACCGAAGACCCGGCGGTCTACTTCGAAGTTCGCCAGAACGGAAAGCCGGTCAACCCCCGCCGCTGGCTGGGCAAGCCCTGAGTTTTGTCCCCCGACGCAAAGGGCTGACAAACGGCGCCGCGAACGCCATACTGTCGAAATCAGGAAATTAGTCCAACTATTGGAAACAAAACAGGATATGTGGATGAAACGAGTCACCGGCAAACTCCAGATCTCACAACTTCGCAGCCTTACCCTTGCGACCTGTTTGTTTACCCTGCCCGGACTCGCCCTGGCCCAGGATGCCCAAAGCCGGGACATCATCGAAGGTATCCAGGACGGCGAGCGGGTAGAACTGAAACTGCCGGACCCGGAAGAACAACTGCCGCTGGAAGACCTGCGCAAGTTCACTGAAGTGTTCGCCCGCATCAAAGACGCCTACGTAGAAGAAGTTTCCGACAGCGAGCTGCTGGAAAGCGCCATCAAGGGCATGCTCTCAGACCTGGACCCGCACTCCACCTACCTGGCCCCGAAAGACTACGAAGAGCTGGAAGAAAGCACCTCCGGCGAGTTTGGTGGCCTGGGCATTGAAGTGGGCATGGAAAACGGCTTTGTGAAAGTCATTTCCCCCATCGACGACACCCCGGCCCAGAAGGCGGGCGTGCAGGCCGGCGACCTGATTATCAAGCTGGATGAAAAACCGGTGAAGGGCATGTCGCTGGAAGAAGCCGTCAACCTGATGCGCGGCAAGCCCGGCTCGGTACTCACGCTGACCATCATGCGCGAAGGCGAAACCGCGCCGATCGAGATTGATGTAACCCGCGATATCATCAAGGTAACCAGCATCAAATCCCGGATGATTGAAAACGGTTACGGCTATGTGCGCATTACCCAGTTCCAGGCGGAAACCGGTAAACAGTTCCTCAAAGCCCTGAATGATCTGAAAGATGAGCATGGCAGCGACCTGGACGGCCTGGTGATCGACCTTCGCAACAACCCGGGCGGCGTGCTTCAGGCTGCCGTAGAAACCGCCGATGCGCTGATTGATGAAGGCCTGATTGTCTACACCGAGGGGCGCATCCAGAGCTCAAGGCTGCGCTTTAGCGCCAAGCCGGGCGATGTGATGGCCGACACCCCGATTGTGGTGCTGATTAACGGCGGCTCCGCCTCGGCTTCCGAAATCCTGGCCGGCGCCCTGCAGGACCACGAGCGTGCGGTGATCATGGGCACCCAGTCCTTCGGCAAGGGCAGCGTGCAAACAGTCATCCCGCTGGATGAAACCCATGCCATCAAGATGACCACAGCTCGCTATTTCACCCCCGACGGCCGCTCCATTCAGGCTACCGGTATCAAACCGGATATCGAGGTGCGCCCGGCTGAGCTGACCGAGCTGGACAGCCGCCCGTTCTTCACAGAGGCAGACCTGACCGGCCACCTGACCGGCGAGAACGAAGAAAAAGCGAAGGAAGAGCGCAAGCAGCAAGCCGAAGCGGAGCAGTCTGCCGCCAACCGTGACTACCAGCTGCGCTCCGCCCTGAATTTGCTTAAAGGCATGCGCATTCTTAACCGCAAGGGCGACAGCGGCCAGCAGGGCAAAGATCAGTGAAACTCAGAACGACCCTGCTCCGGGTAATGCTACTGGCGCTGAGCCCTTTTGTGGCCGCCCAGCCGGCAGAGCACCAGCCGCCCACCATCGCCATCATCATTGATGACATGGGCCACAACCTTCACGAAGGTGAACGCCTGGCCCGGATGGAACAACCGCTGACGCTGGCGTTCCTGCCTTTCCGGCGCCATACCGTGCCGCTGGCCAAGCTGGCCCACAAGAAACAGAAAGAGATCATGCTGCACGCGCCCATGGCCAACACCCGCAACTTCGGGCTTGGCCCCGGTGGCCTGACCCCGGACATGGACGAAGGCACCATGGCCACCACCCTGCGGCGCTCCCTGCAGTCCATCCCCCACGTGGTGGGCGTGAACAACCACATGGGCAGCCTGCTGACCCAGCAGCTTCAACCCATGGACTGGGTGATGAAAGAACTCAACAAGTACCCGGTGTACTTCGTAGACAGCCGCACCATCGCCAACTCTATCGCTGGCAGCGTGGCCGATGCCTACAAAATCCCGAGCCTGACCCGGGATGTGTTCCTGGACCACGAACAGACTGAGGAGTTTGTGGATCAGCAATTCAAGGAACTGATCAAAACCGCTAAGGAAAAGGGCACCGCTATCGGCATCGGCCATCCGCACAAGGTGACCGTGGACTACCTGGAAAAGCACTTACCGGAGCTGGATGAACAGGGAATTGCCATTGCCACCGTACGGGGCGTGTGGGCCATGCGTAATGGCAATAGGGAGATGTTTGCGGAAGGGGAGAAACAGCCGGTGGTGCTTTCCGTAGCTCGGAGTGATAAGGACTAGGTTTTTGCCACGGAATCCACGGAAGGACACGGAAAAAAGCAAAAGATAAGGACTCTTTGGCCACGAAATCCACGAAAGAACACGAAATTAAAGACAAAGAAATTCTAGTTATTCAGTCGTTAATCTTTGTTCGTGTTTTTTCGTGGATTTCGTGGCAAAAAAATCTTTTCAGTCCCGAACTTCGATGCCCTGCGCCTTCATAAACGCCTTGGCTTCGGGAATGGTATGCTGGCCGAAGTGGAAGATGGAGGCGGCCAGCACCGCATCGGCGCCGCCTTTGGTTACGCCATCCGCCAGGTGCTGCAGCTCGCCCACCCCGCCTGAAGCAATTACCGGAACCGCCACCGCATCGCTGATGGCGCGGGTCAGGCCCAGGTCGAAGCCGATCTTGGTGCCGTCGCGGTCCATGCTGGTCAGCAGCAGTTCGCCGGCGCCCATGTCCACCATCTTCTTCGCCCATTCCACGGCATCCAGCCCCGTAGGCTTGCGGCCGCCGTGGGTGAAGATTTCCCAGCGGGGCTCTTCGCCTTCTGCGCTTACCTGCTTGGCATCGATAGCAACCACAATGCACTGGCGACCGAATCGTTCCGCTGCTTCTTTCACGAATTCCGGGTTGAAGACCGCCGCGGTGTTGATCGACACCTTATCTGCGCCGGCATTCAGCAGCTTGCGGATGTCATCTACGGTGCGCACGCCACCGCCCACGGTTAGCGGGATAAACACTTCCGCCGCCATACGCTCGACGGTTTCGTAGGTAGTGTCGCGGCTTTCACTGCTGGCAGTGATGTCCAGGAAGGTGATTTCGTCTGCGCCCTGTTCGTTGTAGCGGCGCGCCACTTCCACCGGATCGCCGGCATCGCGGATGTCCACGAAGTTGACGCCCTTGACCACGCGGCCTTTGTCGACGTCCAGGCAGGGGATGATGCGTTTTGCCAGTGCCATGATCTGTCCTCAGTTTTGCAGGCTGTCGCAGTAGGCTTGCGCTTCGGCTACATCCAGGGTGCCTTCGTAGATGGCACGGCCGGTGATGGCACCGATGACGCCTTTGTCGGCGACGGTGGCCAGGCGCTTGAGGTCGTCCATGTTGGTGACGCCGCCGGAGGCAATTACGGGGATACCGCCCTCTTCTGCCAGTTTGGCGGTGGCTTCCACGTTAACGCCCTGCATCATGCCATCGCGGGCGATGTCGGTGTACACAATGGAGGATACGCCGTCGTTGGCGAAGCGCTTGGCTAGGTCTACGGCCATGACTTCAGAGACTTCAGCCCAGCCGTCGGTGGCTACGCGGCCGTCTTTGGCGTCCAGGCCGACGATGATGTGGCCGGGGAATTCTTGGCACATTTGCGTGACGAATTCCGGCTCTTTAACGGCTTTGGTGCCGATGATGACCCACTGCACGCCGGCCTTGAGGTAGGCTTCGATGGTTTCCGCGGAGCGGATGCCGCCGCCGATCTGGATGGGCAGGTTCGGGTATTTGACTGCAATCGCCTTTACGATTTCACCGTTTACCGGTTCGCCGGCGAAGGCGCCATTGAGGTCAACCAGGTGCAGGCGACGGGCGCCAGCGTTGACCCACTTGGTGGCCATGTCCACCGGGTCGTCACCGAATACGGTGGAGTCTTCCATGCGGCCCTGGCGCAGTCTTACGCATTTGCCGTCTTTCAGGTCGATAGCGGGGATAATCAGCATTTTGTTCTTCCTCGGAGTTTTCCGTCTGGGAGATGGCCGCCCGCCCACTGCTACGGGGAGAGCCCTCCGGGACACGCTGTGAATACATCCCTGTACGCTTGACTGCAGCATCCTTGCTGCAGACAGTCCCGGAGGGCTCTCCCCGCATCAGCGGGCTACTCGCTTCTTGCCCGCAAAATCATCCGAGCAGCAACGAACGAGTTTCTCCCTCAGCTTTTTCCAGTCCAGTTCGTAAAGTTTTCCAGCAACTGCAGGCCTGCCCGGGCGCTTTTTTCCGGGTGGAACTGCACTGCAAAGATGTTGTCGCGAGCCACCGCTGCCGCCAGGTCGACACCATAATGGGTGCGGCCGGCCATGTCGGCGTTGCCATCGGCTTCGGCGTAGTAGCTGTGCACGAAGTAGAAACGGTCGCCGTCCGGGATGTTGTGCCAGAGCGGGTGGTCTGCGGTTTGGTAAACCTGGTTCCAGCCCATGTGAGGCACTTTCAGGCGTTCGCCGTTTTCGGTGAGGCTGTCGCCGAAATAACGAACTTCGGACGGGAACAGGCCAATGCCTTCCACGCCGCCGTTTTCTTCGCTGCGGGCCATCAAGGCCTGCATGCCGACGCAGATGCCGAGGAACGGGCGGTCCCGGGAGACTTCTTTAACAAGTTCAACCACACCCAGGCGGTGCATTTCGGCCATGCAATCGCGGATGGCGCCGACGCCGGGCAGGATTACCCGGTCGGCTTCGCGGATTTTGGCGGCATCGTCTGTGACCAGTACGGTGCAGTCCGGGGCCACGTGCTCTACGGCTTTGCGGGCGGAATGCAGGTTGCCCATGCCGTAGTCGATGATGGCGACGGTCTTCATGGTGGTTCTGTTCCTATAGGTGACCGGTTACAGGGCGCCTTTGGTGGACGGGGTGATACCCGCCATGCGCTCGTCCATTTCAATCGCCATGCGCAGTGCGCGGCCGAAGGCTTTGAACACGGTTTCGATCTGGTGGTGGGTGTTCTTGCCCTTCAGGTTGTCGATGTGCAGGGTCACCATGGAGTGGTTGACGAAGCCCTGGAAGAACTCTGCGAACAGATCCACATCAAACCCGCCGACGCTGGCGCGGGTGTAAGGTACGTCCATGAGCAGGCCGGGACGGCCGGAGAGGTCGATCACCACGCGGGACAGGGCTTCGTCCAAGGGCACGTAGGCGTGGCCGTAGCGGCGGATGCCTTTTTTGTCGCCCACAGCCTGTTTGAAGGCCTGGCCGAGGGTGATGCCGATGTCTTCCACGGTGTGGTGGTCGTCGATGTGGAGGTCGCCCTTGCAGGTGATGTCCAGGTCTACCAGGCCGTGGCGGGCAATCTGGTCCATCATGTGGTCAAGGAAGGGCACACCGGTGTCAAAGCAGGCTTTGCCGGTGCCATCGAGATTGATCTCGACGGTAATCTGGGTTTCAAGGGTATTTCGCTCTACCCGAGCCTTGCGTTCAGCCATGGAGACTCCGTCTAGAAAACAGGCTTGCTACTGTAAAAATCAGATTCGCAGATTATACCCGTTAACACAGCCGGAGTCCCGCAACCGGATCAATCGCCCTGATAGCTCAGAACGCTTTCTTCAGGTTAGCCATGTAGGTGTCTACCAGGCTGTTGAACTCGTGCTTGATCACCGGGCTTATCGCCAGCTTGAGCAGGCTGGGCAGGGGGACGGTCAGCTGGGCACTGGTCTGGAAGCGCACCTTGGTGGCGTTGTCGCCATTGGCGGTGATGGTCCAGGCGCCGCTGACTTCGGCATTGCCCTCGCCTTTTACCGGATCCCAGGTGATTTTTCCGGCCTCTTTATCCGGGTGGTAGGTGCAGGCGTATACGGTCTGGATGGCGTGCTTATCAACACCCACCTTTTCCATTTCCCAGCGGTAGGCATTGCCACCAAGATCAACCAGCTTGTCGACTTTCGGGAAGTGGCTGACAGAACGGGGAACGTCTGCCAGAAGATCGAAAACGTCATCATAGCCTGCCGGAATCTCGAGTTCCCGGTTCAGCTCAATCGATACAGTAATGGCCACAGCCGACTCCTTTTTATGCTTATTTGCGTATGCTTGTTTGCGCACACCGGGACAACCCCGGTTTTTAACGGGGTGTATTTTGACCCAAGACTAACGCATTGTCATATTCCTGCACTGTTAATTTGCTAACCCTGCGTTATCCTTTGGGTAATTCATTCGTAATACGGCAGCAACCCAACCTGCCGGAAAGAAAAGGAACTCGCCATGAAAGCTGTTCGCTATGTGCTCTATGCTGTTGTCGCCCTGGTTGTACTGGCGGTTGCAGCGGTCGCCATTGCCGTCGCCGTGATCAACCCGAACGATTACAAGCCCCAGATTGAAGCCGCAGTGGAGAAGAACACCAACCTTCAGTTACAGCTTGAAGGTGACATCGGCTGGTCTTTCATTCCGCTGGGGCTGGAGCTGAACCAGGTTGAGGCAACACTGGAAGGCGAACGCTTCGTGGCACTGGAACAGCTGATTGCCAAGATCGATTTCTGGTCGTTGATTGCCATGTCGCCGCAGGTGAACACCTTCCTGCTCAACGGCCTGGACGCGCGGCTGGAAGTGAACGAGCAAGGCGAAGGCAACTGGGCGCGGATTATGCCGGAGAAGAGCGCAGATGGCTCGGAAGCGCCTGCAACTGACGGTGCCAGCGCCGAACCGGCGCCGACAGAAACCGCTGACACCGCAGAAGAAACCGGCGGCGAAGCCCTGAACTTCAACGTAGAGAACGTGGAAATCAGCAACGCCAGCGTTCACTACAACGACAAGAGCACCGGCCAATCCGTTACCCTGGAAGACTTCACGGTAACCGCCAGCAACATTACCCTGGGCTCCGAGTTCCCGCTGGATATCCGCTTCAAGGTGGAAACCAGCCAGCCGAAGTTCGCGGTAGACGGCAGCATCAGCGCACAACTGAAAGCCAACCAGGCCCTCAACGAATTTGCCATGTCCGGCCTTAAAGCCGTTTTTGACATGAACGGCGAACCGTTCGGGGGCAAATCGGTCACTGCCGAGCTTGGTGGCTCACTGGCCGCCAACCTGGAGAACGAAACCGCCACCCTGAGCGGCTTCACCGCCAGCCTGGCTAACCTGAGCCTGAGCACGGACCTGAACGTGAAAGGCTTCGGCGATAAGCCTGCCCTTGATGGCAAGCTGGCCATTTCCGAGTTTTCCCTGAAACAACTACTGAGCAACCTCGGCCAGCCCGCAATTGAGACGGAAGATCCGGACGTATTGAAGGCCATCGCGCTGTCCACCAACCTGGGCGGCGAGCCGGGCACCGTTGCCCTGAGCAACCTGAAAATCACCCTGGACGACACCACCTTCAACGGTGGCGGCAGCTACAACCTCGGCACCGGCGGGTTGGTGTTTGACCTGAACGGCGACAAACTCAATGCCGACCGCTACCTGCCACCCACGCCGGAAGAAGGTGAAGCCGCCTCCAGTGAGACAGCCGCTGAATCTGATAGCCCTGCACAGCAAACCGCCGCAGCCAGCCAACCGGAAAATGACCTGCTGCCACTGGAAACCCTGCGCACCCTGCTGCTGGACATCGACTTCGGCCTGGGCGAACTGATTGTTAGCAACCTGACCATCAACGAAATCAAAGCCAGCACCACCGCCAAAGACGGCCTGCTGAAAGTGGATGAGTTCAGCGGCAAGCTTTACGAGGGCAGCTTCGGCGCCAACGTGACCATCGACGCCCGCAGCGACAATCCCAAGTGGAACATTCGCTCCGACGTCAGCAACGTGCAGACGCTACCACTACTGACCCAGCTGGCCGAGGTCGACATGCTCTCTGGCGGCGCCAACCTGAAACTGGCAGTAAACACCAACGGCAACCGCATCTCTGCCCTGCGCAACAATGCCAAGGGCGACATCAGCTTCAATCTGGCCGAAGGGCAGTTCCGCAAAATGAACCTGACCCGCATGGCCTGTCAGGGCATTGCCCTGGTGAACCAGGACTCCCTGACCACCACAGACTGGGGCACCACCACTCCGTTCAACGACATGCGTGGCACCCTGAAGATTGACGGCAACACCCTGAACAACACCGACCTGGTTGCGGCCCTGGCCGGCATGCGCCTTGAAGGCAACGGCACGGTTGACCTTGAGCAGATCAACCTGGACTACGAACTGGGCCTGCGCATCGTCGGCGAAATCCACCGCGACGAAGCCTGCCGGGTGACCGAGTACGTTGAGAACGTGGTTATCCCCGTGGAGTGCCGCGGCAACTTCAGCGAAGACCCGGCCGGCCTGTGTTCGTTCGACGGTTCCCGCTTCCGCGACACCATCAAAGACATCGCAGCCAACGCAGCCCGCGCCAAGGCCCAGGAAGAAATCGACCGGGCCAAGGCCAAGGCGACCGAAAAAGTAGACGAAGCCAAACAGAAAGCCGAAGACAAGGTAAACGAAAAGCTTCAGGAGAAACTCGGTGAAGAAGGCGGCAAAGTGAAAGATGCCCTCAAAGGCCTGTTTGGCCAATGACCGACAGCTTCGCCGACCGGCTACTGAACTGGTACGACAACCACGGCAGGCACAACCTGCCGTGGCACCATAACCGCAATGCTTACCGGGTCTGGGTGTCGGAGATCATGCTCCAGCAGACCCAGGTAGCTACTGTTATCCCCTACTTCGAGGCCTTCATGGCCAGTTTTCCGGATGTGCAGGCACTGGCTGCGGCACCGGTAGACGACGTGCTCAGCCACTGGTCTGGCCTGGGTTACTACGCCCGCGCCCGTAACCTGCACAAAGCAGCCAGGCAGGTGATGGACGAGCATGGCGGCGAGTTCCCGCAGGACCAGGAAACACTGGAAACCCTGACCGGCATCGGCCGCTCCACCGCTGCGGCCATTATTGCCCAGGCCTTCGGCAAGCGGGCCGCTATCCTGGACGGCAATGTAAAGCGCGTTCTGGCCCGTTACCACGCTGTACCTGGCTGGCCGGGGCAAACCCCGGTACTGAAACAGCTCTGGCAACATGCCGAGCAACACACGCCGGATGAGCGCGTTCGCGACTACACCCAGGGCATCATGGACCTGGGCGCCATGGTATGCACCCGCAGCAAACCCGCCTGTGAAAGTTGCCCGGTGAACAACGACTGCCAGGCCTATGCCCGAAACGAAACCAAACTCTACCCGGGCTCCAAGCCGAAGAAAGAGAAACCGGAAAAGACCACCTGGATGCTGATCCTGGAAGATAACCAAGGCCGCATCCTGCTGGAACGCCGCCCACCCAGTGGCATCTGGGGTGGCCTGTGGAGCCTGCCGGAACTGGACCCCGCCTACGGCGCAGAGGAGCTGCAGGAAGCCTGTGAAACGAAGCTGGGGCTGGCCTGCAGCGACCCGGAACTGATCAGCGGCTTCCGGCACACGTTCAGCCACTATCACCTGCACATACAGCCAGCACGGTTGCCGGTAACTGGCGGCACCCAAGTGGCAGACACCGGCAGCCGGCGTTGGGTGCACCGGGACCAGGCCTTAACCCTAGGCCTGCCCGCCCCCATCCGAACCCTGCTGACCGAACCGGAACAAACCACCCTGCTCTGAGCACCCGGCGATCTGTTATCATTCGCTCAGTCCACCAACACAGGAGCCGACAGGAGCCGACATGAGCCGCACTGTATTCTGCCGCAAGTACCAGAAAGAGATGGAAGGCCTGGCCATGCCTCCCATGCCCGGTCCCAAAGGCCAGGAGATCTTCGACAACGTGTCGAAAGTCGCCTGGGAAGAATGGCAGAACCAGCAAACCATGCTGATCAACGAAAAGCACCTGAGCATGATGGACCCGAACAACCGGAAATACCTGCAGGCCCAGATGGAACGCTTCTTCAACAACGAGCCATTCGACCAGGCCGAAGGCTTCGTTCCGCCGGAAAAATGAACGAACTGATCAAGGCCTGAGCAACCCGAGAAAGTTTCGGAAAATTTTTGCGGAGTGGCCTTGACTCCCCAACCCTAAACCGGTTTAATAGCGCCCCGTTGAAGCACACAGCTCAACACGCCCGGATAGCTCAGTTGGTAGAGCAGGGGATTGAAAATCCCCGTGTCGGTGGTTCGATTCCGCCTCCGGGCACCATAAGATTCAATGACTTAGCCCGCTTATTAGCGGGCTTTGTCGTTTCTGGGGCACCCCATGGGGGACTGATGGGGGAGTGCCACACAAAAAACCACCACACATTCCCCCACACTCCCCCGCGCCTCGAATTACCCCACCAGCACCCAACCGCACCCCGAAAAAACGAAATTCGCACCAAGAGACTGCGGGCGACCTGCGGAAAGCTGCGGATGCATCTACGAACATTGAATGCTCCGCACCCTTCCCGCACGACACAACACCCCCTGAAACCGCCAAAACTTCGACCACACCAGTGGTAAATGCCATAATCAGCCCAAATCAGGCTGAAACTGGTTAAAACCGGTTTCATTCTGGAACAGACATAGACCGTTGAGACTGCAACAATGGGCGACATAGACGATCGCTGGCTTTCTATCGCTGAAATTTCCCAGTACCTCGGTGTATCCAACGACACCGTGTACAAGTGGATCGAACACAAAGAGCTACCGGCTCATAAGATTGGCCGGCTCTGGAAGTTCAAGAAAGATGAAGTTGACGATTGGGTTCGGTCTGGGAAAGCGGCGGAGAAGTAAGGACACAAGCACATGATCAAATTGGAAGACATCAAGAAAGACGCCCAGATTCGAGGCATCCAGGGCGAAGAGATCGTCCGCGTAGTGCAAACCGAGCCCGTGGGTGAGCATGCTCTGACTATCTACTACAAAGACAGCCAGGGCCGACTCAACGAACAAATGCTGTTCCGCTCTGATGAAGCCCGCCTGGAACTGGCACAGGCCGGCCGCCCCTGGGCATTTGATGCACCAGGCGCAGATTTCAAACTCGGCCTGGAAGCCTACCGAATCACCCAGGCCGCTCTATTCGACCCCATGATGGCGGTTCACACCTCCAACGTCGAACCGTTACCACACCAGATCTCAGCAGTTTACGAGTCCATGCTCCCCCGCCAGCCTCTGCGATTTGTGCTGGCAGATGACCCCGGCGCCGGCAAAACCATCATGGCAGGCCTGCTCATTCGGGAGCTGCTCATGCGGGCTGATGCCAAGCGGGTGCTGATAGTCTCCCCAGGCGGGCTAACCGAACAGTGGCAAGACGAAATGCTGGAGAAGTTCGGCGTTCAGTTCGAGATCTTCAGCCGCGAAAAGCAGGAACAGTGTGCCTCTGGCAACTACTTCGACGAAGCCAACCTGCTTATCTGTCGCCTTGACCAGCTATCCCGCAATGAAGACTTCCAGGAGAAGCTCAAGAACACTGAGTGGGATCTGATCATCGTAGACGAAGCCCACAAGCTCTCGGCCAACTACTATGGCAGCAAGGTCAATAAAACCAAGCGCTTCCAGCTTGGAGAGCTGCTGGGCTCGATCACCAGGCACTTCCTTCTGATGACGGCTACACCTCACAACGGTAAGGAAGAAGACTTCCAGATCTGGCTCTCGCTGCTCGATGGCGACCGCTTCTACGGCAAGTTCCGAGAAGGCGCACACAAGGTCGATGTCTCAGACATGATGCGCCGTATGGTCAAGGAAGAGCTGCTCAAGTTTGATGGCACGCCCCTATTCCCGGAACGTCGAGCTTACTCTGCCAACTATCAGCTGTCTGATGCTGAGGCAGAGCTCTACGCACAGGTCACCGACTACGTCCGCAACGAAATGAACCGGGCGGATAATCTGGATGGTAAACGCAGAGGCACCGTAGGCTTCGCCCTCACCCAGCTGCAGCGTCGTTTAGCTTCCAGCCCCGAAGCCATCTACCAGTCCTTGAAGCGCCGGCGCAAACGTCTGGAATCCCGGCTGGAAGAAATGAAGCTCGTTGCCCGGGGCCAGTCGGTTTCACAGGCCAAGAACAACGGCATTGCTGAGACTCTTGGAGAGTACCAGGTCACCAAGAAGCTCGACATTCCGGACAACATCGACGAACTGGAAGACGATGAACTCAGTGCAGAAGAATACGAAATCCTCTCTGAGCAGGTCGTAGACCAGGCCACAGCTGCCGAGACCATTCCGGAGCTGGAAGCTGAAATCGTGATCCTCAAGGATCTGGAATATCAGGCAAGGACGGTAGTGCAGTCTGGCAACGACAAGAAATGGGAAGAGCTCTCCCACCTGTTGCAAGACCGTCCCGAGATGTACACCGCCAGTGACAGTCGCCGCAAGCTCATTATCTTCACCGAGCACAAGGACACCCTGAACTACCTGGTGCACCGCATCTCCGGCATGCTTGGAGACCCTGGTGCCGTGATCACCATTCACGGCGGAACCAACCGGGATGACCGCCGTAAGGCCCAGGAAGAGTTCCGCAATAACCCCGGGGTATTGGTGTTGGTAGCCACCGATGCTGCAGGGGAAGGCGTTAACCTGCAAAACGCCAACCTCATGGTCAACTACGACCTTCCCTGGAACCCCAACCGCTTGGAACAGCGCTTTGGTCGTATTCACCGGATCGGACAAACTGAGGTCTGCCATCTTTGGAACCTTGTGGCCAACGAAACCCGTGAAGGCGAGGTTTTCAAAAAACTGTTCGACAAACTGGAGGTCGAGAAACAGGCGTTGGGCGGCAAGGTATTCGACATTCTTGGCGAAGCCTTCGAGAACCAGTCACTCAAGGATCTATTGGTCGAGGCCATTCGCTACGGCGAGTCCCCCGAGGTTAAAGCCAAGCTCAATCAGGTCATTGATGGTGCCTTGGATACCGAACATCTCAAGGAAATCCTTAAGCGGAATGCGCTGGTTGAACAGCACATGTCCCTGCAGGATCTTTACGCGGTAAAAGAGGAGATGGAAAAGGCCGAGGCGCGCAAGCTTCAGCCCTACTTCATCCGAGCTTTCTTCACAGAAGCGTTCCAGACGTTGAGTGGTGAGATGCGCCAACGAGAGTCGGGCCGCTACGAGGTGCGTCATGTGCCCGCAGCCATCCGCGAGCGAGACCGGATTATCGGGGAAAGCCGCACACCGGTGCTCAAAAAATACGAGCGTATCTGCTTTGAAAAGCAGCTGATCCGTGTGCCAGGTAAGCCGATGGCAGACCTAATTCACCCCAACCACCCACTCATGGCTGCTACTACTGATCTGGTGCTATCCGCCCATCGAAGCAAGCTAAAGCAGGGTGCGGTACTGGTAGACCCCAACGACGACGGGATCGAACCGAAAGTCCTGTTTATGGTGGATCACAGCATCCGCGAGAGTGAACACCAGAGCACCGATGGCAAGTCCGTCATCGCATCCCGCCGCCTGCAGTTCGTTGAGATCGACCAGAACGGCGACACCCACCATGCAGGCTGGGCGCCACACCTGGATCTCCAGCCTATCGACGACTACGACCACAAGCTGATTCAGGACATTCTCAGTGCACCCTGGATCACGGGTAACCTTGAAGCCCTGGCCCTTAACCACGCCTCTCAAAAGCTGGTTCCAGAACATTATCAGGAAGTAAAAACTCGCCGCGAGAGACAAGCTGACAAGGTTCTGGCGGCCGTTAACGAGAGACTGGTAAAGGAAATCAACTACTGGTCAGACCGCTACATCAAGCTCAGTGACGACGTGGCCGCCGGCAAGCAGCCCCGCATGCAGCCCGAAATGGCACGTCGCCGCGTGGATGAGCTCACTGAGCGCCTCGCCCAGCGCAAGCGAGAGCTGGAGGCCATGAAAAACGTCGTTTCCAGTACCCCAGTCGTTATCGGCGGGGCATTGGTTATACCTCAAGGGTTACTAGCCATGCGCAAAGGCGAAACGACGTTCACCGCTGATGCCCAGGCCCGCGCACGTATAGAGCAGGTCGCTATGCAGGCCGTCATCCGGCATGAAGAGTACCTTGGCCACACCACCAAAGACGTATCCGCCGAGAAGTGCGGCTGGGACATCACTGCGCGCCCCTCTACCCTACCCGATGGCTCATTGCCGCAAGACCGGCACATCGAAGTAAAAGGCCGAGCAAAGGGCCAGGAAGTGATCACAGTGAGCCGCAACGAGATTCTCTATGCACTCAACCAGGCAGACAAATTCTGGCTGGCCATTGTGCTGGTTGATGGGGACGAATACGAAGGCCCTTACTACGTGAAGAATCCGTTCACCACCGAGCCGGACTTCGGCGTGCCATCAGTGAACTATGAATTGAAATACCTGCTGTCGAAAGCAGAGCCCCAGGAGGCCGGCGCATGAGACTTGATAAGCTGCGGTTAAAAAACTTCCGCTGTTTTTCCGAGATTGAGCTTGAACTCAACGACAAGCTCACGGTCCTGGTGGCTGAGAACGGCCAGGGTAAATCAGCCCTTTTGGATGCCATCCGCATCGCGTTATGGCCTTATGTCAGCAGTTTCGACTTGGCCCGTCCAGCGTTCACTGATCCGAGCAATAACATTTCAATCAATGATGTACGGTTGGTTCGAATGCCGAACAACGATATGGCTCGCCAATTACCAACCGAAATTGCAATGAAAGGAGACTTTGGCGCCGGAAAGAGTGAGACCTGGGTTCGCTACCGGGATAGTGAGGCAAAATCTACCAAGACAAAGGAAAGAGAAGCCACCAGCAAACTAAAGAACTGGGCCAACAGTATCCAGTCACAGATCAGAAACCCGGAAAAGCCCGTGTTGGATCTTCCGGTATTCGGATACTACGGAACTGGACGGTTGTGGTCTCCAAAGCGACTGATGCCAGATTCCAGGCTGAGAGATAACTCCAGAGATTCTGACTTCTACATTCGTACATTTGCATACCAGAACTGCCTGGACCCCGCCTCCACCTACAAGCATTTCAAAAAGTGGTTTATATGGGCTTATGAAAGCCTGAATGAACAACTTCTGAGGGATATGAAGGGGCACTCCAACGAAGGTGAGCTCCGTCAGGCACAAGACAGAGTCCAAGTAGTTCAGAGGGTAATCGATACCTTTCTAAAGCCGATTACCGGATGGCATACACTGGAATACAGCATAACGCGAGAGCACTCGCTCATCTTGCACCATGATGAACAAGGCACTCTCGATGTAGAACAACTTAGCGACGGCATTCGCAGCATGCTCGCCATGGTGGGTGACATTGCCTACCGATGCATAAAGCTGAATCCGCAGTTGGGCGCGGAAGCAGCCCAGCAGACCACTGGCGTTGTAATGATCGACGAAGTGGACATGCACCTACACCCACGCTGGCAGCAAGTGGTCCTTGGCCAGTTGAGGGAGGCCTTCCCCAAAGTACAGTTCATCGTAACGACCCATAGCCCACAGGTATTGACCACGGTAGCTCGGGGATTCATCCGTGTTCTGAGAGCCGACGAAAACGGGATCTCAGTGGAAGTGCCCGAGTTCAGTCCACTGGCCCACGAATCCGGCGATGCCCTGGCTCAGATTATGGGCACCCAAAGGGAGCCTGAGCTGCCACTCCAGGATGATATTCGCGCCTTTGAACAATTGGTTAGAGCCGGACAAGAAGCTTCCGCAGAAGCCCAGGAAATGCGCGCCAAGCTAGAACAAGCTGGCTACCAGTTCCACGAAAGCGACCTCACCACTTGGCGCTTTTTGGCAGAACGCAAGAAGAACAGGGAGTCCTAACTGTGGTGGAGCTGCAACACCGGGCAGGAGGAATACCTGCTCTGCAAGACTTTCTAACGAACAATCCCAATCCAGGAGTAGCAGACTGGGGAAGCCAGACCTTCCAGCCAGTCAAACAGCTGGTTAAACAGGCGCTCAACCAGGATCAGCAAGGATTATGTGCCTACTGTGAGCGAAGGCTGGCAGAGACGGACGGGCAGATCGACCACATCAAGCCCAAAGGTGGTGCAAACGGACATCCACAACTGTGCTTTAGCTATTCCAACTATGCCCACAGCTGCATCAACCCCAAGACCTGTGGACAGAAGAAGAAGGAAGGCCTGTTACCCATTGAGCCAGGCCCAGGCTGTAACAGCCAATGGACACTGTCCACTGACGGCACCATTGAGCCCATTGCAGACTTAAACCGTGCCGAAAAGCACACTGTGAACCAGACCCGGGACATGCTGGGGCTCAACAAAGACTCCGCCCTGGTGGACGACCGCCAGAAATGGTTAAACAGCGCACTGGCCGTGCTCCGAGAGTCACCCAACGATATCAACGCTTTCCTGCAAAGTGCGCCCTTCCGCCACATCCTGGCGACAGTGATTTAATACCGGATGAAAGACTGTATGACTGCTATCAAATCTCCCAAGAAACTCATCGAAGTGGCTCTGCCACTTGATGATATTAACGTAGCGGCGGCGCGGGAGAAGTCCATCCGCCACGGCCATCCCAGCACCCTTCACCTCTGGTGGGCGCGTCGGCCTCTGGCAGCTGCACGCGCGGTACTCTTTGCCCAGTTGGTGAACGACCCCGGCTACCAGCGCGAGCTGGGGTATGGGGTGAACAAGAAAGAGGCGGAGATCAAGCGGGAGAAGTTGTTCCAGATCATCCGCGATCTGGTGAAGTGGGAAAACACCAACAACGAAGAGGTGCTGAACCGAGCCCGTGAAGCCATCTGGGAAAGCTGGCGTGAAACCTGCCACCTTAACCGCAACCATCCGCAGGCTGCGGAACTGTTTAATCCAGAAAAGCTACCAGCCTTCCACGACCCCTTTGCCGGGGGCGGTGCCATACCTCTGGAAGCTCAGCGCCTGGGTCTGGAAAGCTACGCCAGCGACCTGAACCCGGTGGCGGTGATGATCAACAAGGCGATGATCGAAATTCCGCCCAAGTTTGCCGGGCAAGCACCTGTGGGCCCGCTGCCGGGAGTTATTGTCAAATCTGGTGTATGACCATCAGGCAGCGTTCCTGCCAGATTGATCTTCCACCTGTATTCCATCCTGAAACTGCACGTTGTCCACGACCAGCTTCAGTTGGTCAAACCCCTTGATTCGCTTCCAGCGT